>JBDRAM010000022.1:0-33293 GCA_043823785.1 Candidatus Omnitrophota bacterium | reverse complement strand
CATTAGATTCTCTAACCATGGAAATTGTGATTCAGGACAATGGTATGGGTGTTAGAGACGATGATAAGCAGAAGCTTTTCACCCCGTTTTTCACCACTAAAACTTCCTCGCGCAAAGGCACTGGCTTAGGCCTGTATGTAATCAAAAAGATCATCACCGACACCCACAAAGGCAAAATCACCTTTGAGTCCGAGCATGCCGTCGGGACAAGGTTTATATTAGAGTTGCCGATTGCATAAACTACCAGTTAAAAATATCCTTGATTTTGAAGCAATTGTGATATATAATTGTATCAGATATTGAAGCGATTATTGGTCTTAATCGCTTCATGCGGGAGTCGAAGAATGGTATATATATGGCAAACTAGTTCTTGGCCAAAATTAATCTGGGATAGCAAGACACTTCTGTCTCCTTCAGGGCAGGCAAGGCTTGCGCAAGGAAATCTTCTCGGCCGCGTCAGCCGTCTTGGTTTTAGGCTTGGAGAAGAAGCGCAGGCGGATATCCTTACTGAAGAAGCCATTAAAACCGCCGCGATCGAAGGGGAGCGCTTAAATCCTAAGATGGTGCGTTCATCGGTTGCCAGGCACTTAGGGCTGCGGGAAGCCGGTTTAATTCCAGCTACTCGGTCAGTGGACGGTTTAGTCGAAGTCATTTTAGATGCCACGCAAAAATACGATAAGCCTCTTTCTGCCGATAGGCTTAAAGGCTGGCATGCCGCGCTTTTTCCAACAGGATATTCCGGACTTTATAAAATCCGAGCTGGCCAATGGCGGGGAGAAGAGCCGATGCGGGTAGTATCAGGGCCGATAGGCAAGGAGAAGATTCACTTTGAAGCGCCTCCCGGCAAAAGGGTGGAGGCTGAAATACGGCAGTTTTTACGCTGGTGGGAATCAAGCCGCAAGTCCGTAGACGGCATTTTGCGCGCGGGCTTAGCGCATTTTTATTTTGTGGCTATCCATCCTTTCGAGGACGGCAACGGCCGCATCGCCCGCGCGTTAACAGATATGGCTCTTGCGCAGGATGAAAAACTTAATATCCGTTATTACAGTCTTTCTTCTCAGATTATGGAAGAAAGAAAGCGCTATTACGATATTCTCGAAAAATGTTCAAGGAGCGACAGTACGGATGTTACTAAGTGGCTCGTTTGGTTTTTAGAATGCTTCGAGCGCGCTATTCAAAGATCCGATAAGATCATCGGGAATGTTTTGGTAAAAGCGGACTTTTGGCAGAAACATGCTCAGACTGAACTTAATAAACGCCAGAAGAAAGTTTTAAACCGCATGTTGGACACATGCCCTGGCGGCTTTGAAGGAGGGTTAACGACGCGTAAATATGTAAGTATCGCTAAAACAAGCCGAGCCACCGCATTCCGCGAAATCTCAGATATGCTTGATAAGAAAATTTTGCGTCAATTGCCAGGGAAGGGCCGTAGTGTTCATTATGATTTAGTCTGGCCTAGATGAAGCCAGCGGCCTTGCTCATAGTTAAAACATAAGCAAGGGCGCTGGCCCCATTTTTTTAATTATTTTTACCCCACCCCTTGACTCCCAGGAAAAATATGGTATACTTTACTATAACTTTTTAAAATAAGATAATAAGCCAAAAAGGAGAACGAAATGCAGCCAAAATCAGTATTTCTAAAAACCACATCGCTATTAGTACTTATATGTTTTCTATTCAATAATATAGCTTCTGCCGCACCGCCGGATTATGATACATTGAGAACGGCTGCTATGGTTAATACAGAAAATGCTAAGTTAGCTGATGGATTTATTGGGAGGTTAACTGCGCAGAGGTTACCATTATCGCCAGGTGTGCCAAAAGACACCGCAAATTTCTTTACTGGCGAATACCACGGTATTGGGCCTCAAGGCCTTATACCCAAATCCTCATCAGCGGGCAAGGCTAAGGATGAGTTATTCCAAGCGGCGAGCCGGCTATCTTCTCCTCTTCAGTTTACGTACCACGATGGCCCTAACAATATAACTGTAGAGATTGACTTAAGCAGAAGTAGCAAAATAAAGCCGTCCTATGTTTATGTAATAACAGGTGAGTATCAACGCCATCGCATAACCGTAGACGTTCAAGACAAGGATCTGGCATCACCTGAGGTTTTGGCAGATAGGATCGAAAACGCGCTCAAGGGGCTTGTTGTTGCAGGAAATAGTAGAAGAAAGTCTAAAGCCGGTCCTATATACGCCGATCTTTGGGCTAGATCATATAAGGTTTCTTTTATCGAAGCCTTAACAGAATTCTCCGCCAAATCCTCATCAGCGGGTGTTCTTGACCTGGATGATCTAGGGACATTGGAGTCAACCAACCTTAAAGAAGATATTAAACAGGCAGAAGAAGCTCAGGATCTCAACCTCCTTGACATACTTAAAAAGTCCCAGCTTTCAGGAGAGCTTATAAAGACCGTAAAAGCTCAGCAAAAGCTTATAGGCGAGCCTGCTAAGACTGTAAAAAATGAAGTCATAGGTATAAACCCGGACAGCATACCAGAAGGCACGCAGCGAGATCTTATAACCAAGTATCTGGATAAAGACTCACCACAGCTTCAGACGATTGAAGAAGCGACAGGCTCGATTATAAGGCTTACAACACAGCTTGACAGTATAGACTTAGACGGCAAAGACCTTATAATAATATCTCATGTCAGGCTGGCAAAATATGAAGGTGCAAGATACCTAAGCGTCAATAAGAGCAGAACAAGTTCTGAACTTTACTCACACATGGCGCCGTATATAGGTATCGCAAAATTGCTCTTTAGCGCGAGAGAAGATAATGTTGATGATATAGTAAATGCGTTGAATAAAAACGATTTCTACAGGACAATATTTGGCGCGCCTGCCAATACAGAGACAGAGAGGCAGATAAGGAGCTTTTTGAAAGATGGGGGCATGTTCAATCTGCCCGTTCCTAGAGTCAACTATGAAGCTACGGAAGACCAGCAGAAGGCAGGAATCGCTGCGCTTATGGCCGCGTAATGCGTTTATTGCGTTAATCGCGTTTGTAGCGTTTGTTGAGTTTTGTAGTGTCATATACATATTCAGGAACGGTTCTTGAAGTGAACCGTTCCTAAGAGTAATATAGCAAAAGCCCCGGAGATTCCGGGGCTTTTATATTAAAAGGTGCGGGGTGTTTGCGAATGGGAGGATCCCTGCCCGCCCATGCAGGCCTAGCGGCAGGCGGGCACGCCGGGCGGAGGGGCCCATGAGCAAAGACCCCGCACCTTTAATTTGCATAAAATATTTTACATACTTTTTCTTATGTCTCGCAACGTAAAGACGTTTATGCGGCTTTTTTGACTTTACCGGACCTGAGGCATGCTATACAGACTTTGATCGTCTTTTTGGTCTTACCTATTATAGTTTTTATTTTTACAAGATTGGGTAAAAAACGTCTTTTATTAACCCTAAGAGTCTTCTTTCCAACACCGCCTTTTGCCTTAGCCATACCGCGGCGCTTTATAGTCCTTCCTGCCACAGGCCCTTTTCCACAAATTTCACATTTCCTTGACATATCAGATTAACCTCCTTGAGAGTCGATTTAGATTGTGATATAATACCATATTACTTCAGGTAAGGCAAGTGTTTTGTCATGCGTATTGCGTCGTGCGTATTGTGCATAATACGTTAAGCGCAATACGCAATACTCAATACGCAATACGAAAAACATGGATATATCCACTACATCCGCACAATATATTAAAGGCGTTGGCCCTGATAGGCTTAAGCTGTTGAAAAGGCTAAGCGTATCTACTGTAAGAGACTGCCTCTTCTATTATCCAAGGCGCTATGAAGATAGAAGCAACCTAAAGCCCATATCAGAGCTTATACCGGATATGAGCCAGACTATAAAGGGAGAGGTTATCAGCTCAAGTATCTTTAGCACCAGAAATGGTATGAGGATATTTCAGCTTGCTGTAGGAGATGGCACAGGTAAGATATACGCGCTCTGGTTTCACCAGCCCTATATGAAGAGATATTTTAATCAGGGTGATACTGTAATACTATTTGGCAAGGTACAAAAGACAAGTAAACTGCAGATAATCCACCCTGAATATGAGATAGTAAAAAAAGATGCCAAAGAAGAAGAGCCCATACATACAGCAAGGATAGTTCCTATATATCCTTTAGTTTCAGGTGTTAACCAGAGGACATTAAGGGGTATAGTAAAGAATGCTGTTGAGCAGTACGCGGGCTATGCGGATGATCCTATGCCTACGAATATTCGCGCAAGGCATAAACTCCTTGATATGCGTTCTGCCGTAAGGAACATACACTTTCCGGTCAATGACAGGCAGATGCAGGAGGCAAGAAGAAGGCTTATTTTTGATGAGTTTTTTATATTGCAGGTAGCATTGGCTATTCGAAAGCAGAAGATGAAGCATGGGCCTGAAGGAAAGGCTCACAGTATCGAAAGCAAAATATTAGATGAGTTTTTTAAGGCCTTACCTTTTGAGCTTACTGATGCGCAGAAAAAGACCATAGAAGATATAAAAAAGGATATGTCTTCATCAAGGCCTATGCATCGGCTCATACAGGGTGAGGTTGGCTCCGGAAAGACCGCTGTTTCAGCTTACGCGCTCCTTCTTACAGTCGCGAATAATCATCAGGGCGCTATAATGGTGCCAACAGAGATATTGGCAAGACAGCATTACATCACACTTACCAGCCTATTTTCATCTCTAGGTATAAGAGTAGTGCTCCTGATAAATGGCATGCCCAAAGCGGAGAAAGAAGAGGCCACAGCCCTCATAGAATCAGGAGAAGCTGATGTGGCGGTCGGGACCCATGCGCTTATTCAAAAGGGCGTAAACTTTAAAGACCTGGGACTTGTTGTCGTAGATGAACAGCATAAGTTCGGCGTTGAGCAGCGCAGCTTGCTGAAATCAAAGACCAAAGACGCGGATATAATGGTAATGACAGCTACGCCAATACCTCGCACAATGGCAATGACGCTTTATGGAGATATGGATATATCAGTGATCAATGAGCTTCCGCACGGAAAAAGAGATGTCCAGACCATGTGGTTTGATAGCTCCAGCTTAGATAAGGTATATGATTTTATAAAGAAGGAATTGGATCAGAAGAGGCAGGCATATATTATCTATCCTGTTATAGATGAATCTGCCGCGCTTAAGTCAGAGGGCGCTGCTAAGATGTATGAGACTCTTAAAAATAATGTATTCAAAGGTTACAGCGTTGGCCTGATACATGGAAGGTTAAACGATGAGCAGAAGCGAGATATAATGATAGAGTTTAAAAAGGGAAAGATCGATGTCCTGATAGCTACAACGATTGTCGAGGTAGGTATAGATGTCTCAAACGCTTCTATTATGGTAATAGAGAATGCGGAGCGATTCGGCCTTAGTCAGCTGCATCAGTTAAGGGGAAGGATAGGCAGGAGTAAATTCAAGTCTTACTGTATTTTGGTCTCTGACGCGGCGTCAGAAGAGGTAAGAGAGAGGCTTGAGGTCATATCAAATACCGATGATGGTTACCAGGTTGCTCAGGAGGATTTAAGACTAAGGGGCCCGGGTGAGCTTTTTGGAAAAAGGCAGCACGGGCTTCCCGAACTGCAGCTGGGAAATGTTATTGCTGATGTAGATCTACTGGAAGAGGCGCGCAAGGAGGCTTTTAATATGATAGCTGAAGATCCTTCTTTGAATGAGGAGCGCCACGCAAAACTAAAGAAGCAGCTCATAGAAAGTTTCAAGGACAAATTTCACCTTGGCCTTATGGGATAGGTTAAATAGTTCAGCTGTTCATCAGTTCATCGGTTCAACAGTTTTAGCGGTAGCACGGGATAGATATATGTTAAGGATTATTGCGGGAAAATATAAGAGCCTTCGGATGGCGATGCCCGCGGATATAAGGCCTACAAAAGATAATGTGCGCGAGGCTATCTTCAATGTTATAACTTCCCACATTCGAGACGCCAGAGTGCTGGACCTTTTCGCGGGAAGCGGAGTTTTTGGCGTAGAGGCTTTAAGCAGAGGTGCCGGCTTCGCGGTATTTGTTGATATTTCAAGGCCATCGTTAAATACTGTCAGAGATAATATAGGAAAATTAGATGAGGATGACGCTAAAAGAACGAGGCTTATATGCAAGGATGCAAAGGCCGCGATAAGTTTATTGCATAGGGAAAGAGAATTGTTCGATATTATATTTTTAGACCCCCCGTACTATCAAAACTGGGCAAGAAAGTGCTTGAAGTATTCTAACCTACATGATATACTTACACGCTCAGGATTAGTTATAGTAGAACACTATAAGAGAGATGATCTTACATTTAAAGCTGAAGGTTTAGAACTTACGCGCCTGTTAAAATACGGTGATACTAATATAAGTATATATAACAAGATGTAGGAGCGGCCTCCTGGCCGCGAACAAATAAGTACAGTTCGCCGCCGGGAGGCGGCTCCTACTGAAGGCAGTAAAAAGAGGTGAAAGATGAACAAGATAGCGGTTTATCCCGGAAGTTTTGACCCTATTACTTACGGGCACATAGACCTTATAAAGAGGGCGTTAAAGATTTTTAATAAAGTTATTGTAGCGGTCGCTGAGAGCAGCGCAAAAGAGTGCCTGTTTACTCTGGAAGAGAGATTCGCGCTTGTCAAGAGAGCTACAGCTAATTTAAAATGCGTAGAGGTGGACAGTTTTGAGGGGCTTGCTGTAAAGTATGTAAAGAAAAAGGGCTCCATTATTATAATGCGCGGATTAAGAATGATATCAGATTTTGAATATGAGTTTCAAATGGCGCTTACCAACAGGCGTTTAAGCAAAGATGTGGAGACTATATTCTTGATGCCCAACGAGGCCTATTCTTACCTATCTTCAAAACTTATCAAGGAAGCCGCCTCTTTGGGAGCTGATGTCAGCTGTTTTGTCCCAAAGTTTGTGGCAAATGCTATAGCTAAAAAGATGAGAACAGAATGTTAAAGGTAGTATCAGATATAAGAGAAAAGGCAAAGAAGCAGATAAACAAAATAGTTTTACCTGAAGCCGAAGACCTAAGGGTCCTTGAAGCCGCGGCCCGCATAAAGGAAGAGTTTTTAGCTGATCTAATACTTATTGGAGATGAGAAAATAATAGGATCCACATGCAAAGAAAAGAAATGGGATATAAAAGATGCAGAGATAATAGACCCTAAATCATCAAAACAGCTGGATAGCTTTGCTGATAAGCTATATCAATTGCGAAAGCACAAGGGAATGACTGAAGATGATGCCAGAAAGCTTATGATCGAGAAGCCCGTATATTTCGGAGCTATGCTGGTAAGAGAGAAGAAAGCCGATGGATTTGTAGCGGGAGCTGTCCATACTACAAGGGATGTTGCCAGGGCCTCGCTTTATTGTATCGGCTTAGATCCAAAGATAGGCACAATGTCGAGTTCTTTTGTTATGATAACAGAAGACACCTCTTTTGGAGAGAAGGGCGTTCTCATATTTGCGGATTGCGCTATAGTTCCAGACCCGTCACCAAAACAGCTTGCCAATATAGCTTTATCAGCAAGTGATCTGATGCAGTATTTTTTTCAGGCAACTCCGCGCGTCGCTATGCTGAGTTTTT
Source organism: Candidatus Omnitrophota bacterium (assembly GCA_043823785.1). Classification (GTDB taxonomy): domain Bacteria; phylum Omnitrophota; class Gorgyraeia; order JABMRG01; family JABMRG01; genus JBDRAM01. The sequence continues at coordinate 25,716 of JBDRAM010000022.1, read as the reverse complement.
CTACTAAAGGAAGCGGGACTTCTCCTGAGGCAGAGAAGGTGCTTAAGGCTATTCAGATGGTCAAAGAACTAAGGCCTGGCCTGCTTATCGATGGCGAACTCCAGGCTGATGCGGCATTAGTACCTTCTGTCGCGGAAAGAAAAGCGCCAAAAAGCCCGATAGGCGGCAATGCTAATGTCCTGATATTTCCAAACCTTGCGGCAGGCAATATAGCTTATAAGCTTACCCAAAGATTAGCAAAGATGCGCGCGTTGGGCCCTTTACTTCATGGTATACTTGCTCCATGCAGTGATCTATCCAGAGGATGTGGTGTAGAGACTATAATAGATGTCACATGTTTAACTTCTATCCGCTGCGCACGGAATAAAACGAAAGCAAATGTCTAGCGTATAGCGTTATTACACGCTGCATGCTGCATGCTAAAAGAATGAAAATACTTGTTATTAACAGCGGCTCCTCAAGCATAAAATATCAGCTCTTTGATATGAGAGACTCCTCTCCTATGTGTAAAGGCATGATCGAAAGGATAGGTTCCGACAATAGTATGCATACCTACCAGAAGCATAGATATAAACCTATGATGTTACGAGTGGATGCCCAGGACCATCAACAGGCTGTAAAATATATATTTGATATAATTACTAACCCGGCCTCCGGTGTTATAGAATCAAACCGCCAGATTTCAGGCATAGGACATCGTGTTGTGCATGGCGCGGAAGCGTTTACCGAGCCCACGCTTATTAATGAAAAGGTCTTGGCTACAATAGAGAAATTTACAGGGCTGGCTCCTTTGCATAACCCCCCGGCACTTTCAAGCATATCCGCGTGCAGGATATTTGCTAAGAATATTCCCCAGGTAGCTGTTTTTGATACCGCTTTCCACCAGACCATAGAGCCTGAAGCGCATATCTATGGAATACCGTATGGCCTTTATGAAGAGCTGGGAATAAGAAAATATGGTTTTCACGGAAGCAGCCATAAATTTGTAGCAATGGAAGCTGCTAAGAGATTGAAATGCAGCCTAAACAGGCTAAAGCTGATTACCTGTCACCTTGGTAATGGCTGCAGCATAACAGCTGTTAAGAATGGAGTATCTAAAGATACCAGCATGGGCTTTACTCCTTTAGAGGGCCTTCTTATGGGAACACGCTGCGGTGATATAGACCCGGCTGTGATACTTTATATTATGCAGAAGAAGGGTTTTGGCATAAAACAGATGAGCATACTTTTAAATAGGGACAGCGGACTTTTAGGCATATCAGGAATAAGCAATGATATGAGAGACGTACTGACAGCCGCGAGAGCCGGTAAAAAGCGCGCGAGGCTGGCCATTGATGTTTTCTTGTATCGTTTAAAAAAATATATCGGCGCATATACCGCTTCAATGGATGGAGTCGATGCCGTCGTGCTTACAGCAGGCATTGGTGAAAATATGCCCTTGATCAAAGAAAGAATTATAAAAGATCTTAGAGTATTTTTGAAGAAGTTTAACGCGAGGGTATTGGTTATTCCTACTAATGAAGAGCTTATGATCGCGCAGGAGACAGCCCAGCTTATATCAAGACGCAGGAGATAGCTATGAACCCCGTACCTATAGTATAAATAGAGGTTGGGGGATAAAAGATTAAAATCTGCAAATTAGTTTTTACACATAAACAGCTTAATTTCCAGTATAGAGGTACGGGGTGAAGATCGTTATTAATGCTATAACTGCAAATGGCATGGATATCAGCGAGGAGATGGATGCTTCTGACCTGGGCATTGAAACAGAGCAGGTTAGTTATAAAGAACGGGTGATTGTAAAGGTCCACGCGGAAAAAGACAAGCATGTAGTAAGTGTTAACTGCAGCATAAGAGGCAAAAGAAGGCAAACGTGCGGCGGGTGTCTTTCAGATTTCGAATCACCTATAGATAAAAATGTAGATTTTGTTTATAAGCTTACCGGTGATCATATAATATTATTGGATGCTGATATAAAGGATACTATAATATTGGATTATCCTATAAGATCATTTTGCAGTGAAGGTTGCAAGGGCCTATGTGTTCAATGTGGCAAGAACCTTAATGAAGGGCCTTGTGAGTGTGAAGACAGTTCAAAAGTTAAAAAGTTCAAAAGTTAAAAAGTTTTAAAGCTTGGAAATCTGAAAAGTTAATGTGTATATATTTTTTAAACCTTTAAACCTTTAAACCTTTAAACCTTTAAACCTTTAAACCTTTAAACCTTTAAACCTTTTAACCTTTTAACTGTTAATATACAGGAGTAAAAAAGATGCCGAGAGTCGGAATAATCGGTGGCAGCGGGCTCTATGAGATAGATGGCCTTGAAAATATAAAATGGGTAAAAGTAAAGACGCCTTTTGGTGAGCCTTCTGATGAATATATGACAGCTGAGCTTTCAGGAGAGAAAATAGTTTTTCTGCCACGCCATGGCAGAGGGCATTGTATTATGCCGACAGAGCTCAACTATCCGGCAAATATATATGGGATGAAAAAACTTGGCGTTGAAATGATAATATCTGTCTCCGCGGTAGGAAGCTTTAAAGAAGAGATAAAGCCCATGGATATATTAATACCGGATCAGTATGTTGACAGGACAAACCAGGGGAGAAAGACTACTTTTTTTGGCAATGGTATTGTAGCTCATATAAGTTTCGCGGAGCCTTCATGCGGCGTTCTTGCGGATAAAATTTATGAAACAGGAAAATCCCTGGGCCTGACTATGCATTTGGGCGGTACCTATCTTAATATGGAAGGCCCGGCATTCTCCACAAAGGCGGAATCAAATCTCTATAAAAGCTGGGGCATGGATGTTATAGGCATGACCAACATGCCTGAGGCGCGCTGCGCGAGAGAGGCTGAGATATGTTATGTTACAATGGCTATGGTCACTGATTACGATTGCTGGCATCCGGACCATAGCAATGTTGACGTGGAGATGATCATAAGGAATCTTTTTAAGAACGCGGACAATGGTAAAAATATACTGAAAGAGGTCATCCCAAAGCTGCCCAGAAAAAGGGGTTGTGCCTGCGCTATCGCATTAAAGGATTCTATTATAACAAGGCCGGAATCCATACCGGAAGAGACTAAGAAGAAATTAGATATCATAATAGGGAAATATATCAGCGAAAAACAATAGGTTTCGCATATAGTATATCGCATATAGCATATAGTATATAGTAGTCGCATATCGCATATAGCATATAGCATATCGTATATCGCATATCGCATATAGCATATAGCATATCGCATGTAGCTTTACGACATACGATATACGAAATACGACATACGATATACGACATACGAAATACGATATACGACATACGAAATACGACATACGATATACGAAATACGACATACGATATGCGAAATGCGAAACGTCAATTAAACCGGTGACAAATGGAATATAAAGACACTCTAAATTTGCCAAAGACTAGTTTTCCGATGAAGGCAAACCTTCCTAATAGGGAGCCTGAGACCGCGAAGTTCTGGAAATCTATGGATATATATTCAAAGATACGCCAGGCCCGCTCCGGCTGCGCGAAATATATATTACATGATGGCCCGCCTTACGCGAACGGCCATATACACCTAGGACATGTCTTAAATAAGACGCTGAAGGATATAGTCATCAAGTACAAGACTATGCAGGGGCTTGATTCGCCATATGTGCCTGGCTGGGATTGCCACGGGCTTCCGGTCGAACACCAGCTTTTTAAAGAGCTCGGCATAACAAAAGCAGATATCTCGCAGGTTGATTTTAGAAAAAAGGCCCATGATTACGCGATGAATTTTGTCAATGTCCAGAGAGAAGAGTTCAAAAGGCTTGGCATATTTGGAGACTGGTCAAAGCCTTATCTTACTTTAAGAAAAAGCTATGAAGCCGCTATAATCAGGTCATTTTCCAGATTAGTTGAAGAGGGCTATATTTATAAAGGTTTAAAGCCTGTTAACTACTGTTATACATGTGAGACAGCTCTGGCTGAAGCGGAAGTAGAATACGAAGACCACACCTCGCCATCGGTATACGTAAAATTCAAAGTCAAGGAAAATTCCCTACAGCCTACACCCTGCACCCTACAGCTTGGGGACAATACGTTTATCCTGATATGGACGACAACGCCGTGGACTTTAATCGCCAACGTTGCCACAGCTGTGCACCCTGATTTTGAGTATGCCGTTATAAAGACAGGCAAACAGAATATTATCTTGGCGAAACATATGCTTGAGCAGGTGCTGGAAAAACTTTCTATAAAAGATTATGAGGTTCTATCTATATTAAAAGGTTCCCAGCTTGAAGGCCTGGTATATGAACACCCTCTTGGCTTGCGTGAGGGTAAAGTAGTTCTTGCTGATTATGTTTCTATGGAAGAAGGCACAGGATGCGTGCATACCGCGCCCGGACATGGCCAGGAAGATTATATGACAGGTTTAAAATATAAACTGCCTATAGTCATGCCTGTCAATTCAAAGGGTGTATTTGAAGAAGAAGCAGGGGATTTTAAAGGCCTTAATGTGCACAAGGCAAATCCTTCTATTATAGATAAGCTTAAGGAACTGAAGCTGCTTCTTTGTGAAGATAAGATATCTCATTCTTACCCACACTGCTGGAGGTGCAAGAATCCTATAATATTCAGAGCTACCGAGCAGTGGTTCATGTCTATTGACCATAACGGATTAAGGAAAAAGCTTCTTGATGAGACAGATAAGGTAGAGTGGATACCGCCTCAGGGCAAAGAGAGAATATCATCCATGATAGAGAATCGCCCTGATTGGTGCCTTTCAAGGCAGAGATACTGGGGTGTTCCGATACCTGTATTTATATGCAAGGGGTGCAAAAAGCATATTGCCGACCATAAGCTTATAGATAGATTCGCGGACATAGTTGAAAAAGAAGGCGTTGACGCATGGTTTACAATGGATATAAAGGAGATATTACCCGATGGCTATAGCTGTGATTGTAAAAGTAGGGAATTTGAAAAGGGCAAAGATATAGTAGATGTCTGGTTTGAGTCAGGGGTAAGCCATCAAGCGGTGCTCAAAGGTAACAGCATTCTTTCCTATCCTGCTGATATATACCTTGAAGGAAGCGATCAGCATCGAGGATGGTTCCAGTCCGCGCTTATTACCTCTATGGCTATTGATAAACACGCCGCGTTTAAGAGTGTTTTGACCCATGGCTTTACAGTTGACGGTGAAGGTAGAAAGATGTCTAAATCTCTAGGCAATGTAATAGCGCCCCAGGAGATAATAAAGGATTACGGAGCCGATATCCTTAGGCTATGGGTGGCATCTTCAGACTATAATGATGATGTTCGCATATCAGGTAATATCTTATCAAGGCTTACTGAGGCATACCGCAAGATCCGCAATACAGCCAGATTCATACTCGGCAACATAGCTGATTTTGATCCTCAAAAAGATCCTATTCCGTATAAAGACTTATTGGAGATAGATAGATGGGCTATTTCAAGAGCTCATAGCCTTGTTAATGAGATAAGCTCATATTATGATAGTTTTCAATTTCATAAAGCCTATCATTCTTTATATGGATTCTGCATAACAGAGATGTCCAATTTTTATCTTGATATACTGAAGGATAGGTTATATACATCCAAGTCAGACTCACTCCATCGCCGCAGCGCTCAGACAGCGATGCATGAGGTGCTTAAGACGCTTGTTGCCGCCATCGCCCCCATTATGATATTTACGGCGGAAGAGATATGGCAGAATATGCCAAAGCTAAAAAATATGCCTGAAAGTGTCCATCTGAATTTATGGCCAAACCCGGATAGCCTGAAGATAGATAAAGACTTAGAGGTGAAATGGCAGGAGATAGGGAATTTCAGGGATACTGTCTTAAAGCTTCTTGAAGAGAACCGCGCGTCAGGTATTATAGGCAGTTCTTTAGAAGCAAAGGTTATAATATATACAGAAGGAGATGAGGCAAGGTCTTCTCTTAAAGGCGATGAGAAGCTTCTCCAGGATATATTCATAGTTTCACAGGTAGAGATAAGAAGCCAGAGGCCTCCTGATAAAGCTGCTAAATATGAGAATATGCCGCAGATCTCAATAATTATAGAAAAAGCAGAAGGAGAAAAATGCGGGCGTTGCTGGAATTACAGCACTTCTGTAGGTGAGTCCGGTGATTATCCGGATATTTGCCATAGATGCAACTTAGTGCTTGAATCTATGAAAGGAGAAATTTATAAAGATGAATAAAATACAAAAGGTGAGATTTAAAAAGATACTTCTTAAGTTGAGAGAAGATATTGTGGAAAAGGTAAAGCATATAAAGAGTGAACACCTTGGCCAGACTCAAAGAGAGGCGTCCGGAGATCTTTCAGGATACGGCTTACACATGGCGGATGCGGCAAGTGATAGTTTTGAGCGCGAGCTGTCATTGGGTTTGGCGGAAAATGAGCAGGTGCTTCTTTATAAGATAGATGATTCTCTTAAGCGCATAAAGGATAGAAATTTTGGAAAATGTGAAAATTGCAGCAAGGATATAGGGATGAAAAGGCTTGGCGCTGTTCCATACGCACTTTTATGCGTCAGCTGTCAGGAACAGGAAGACAAAAAACCCCGCACCTAAAATTAAAAGTTTTATAGCCCTTGATAATTCTTTCTATTTTAACATTTATTTTAGACCGCGTACTTAAATCTATCATATTTGATAAGATACCCGTAGGATCTTCACTCCCGGTCATACAAGGCGTATTCCATATTACCCCCACCTTTAATAAAGGTATAGCGTTCGGCCTGCTTAAAGATTTTAATCTCTATATTCTCATAGCTGTCTCATTCGCCGCGGCCTTATCTATTCTATACGTTATATTTGTAAAAAAACCCGGGTCACCTTTGTTTGTATCAGGGCTTTATCTTATATTGGGCGGGGCTGTAAGCAATATGTTAGACCGCGTGGCATATGGCCATGTGCTTGATTTTTTAGATTTCAGGATATGGCCTGTATTTAATATAGCGGATTCCGCGATAACCGTAGGCGCGGGCCTTGTGCTCTGGCACTTACTTATAATAGGGCGAAAATGAAAGGTGTAGGCTCAAGGCTCTAGGCTGTAGGGTACAGCTTGCAAGATGAACCCTAGACCCTAGAACCTGGGACCTAGAACTAACGCATGCATCCAATACTATTTTCAATAGGCCGTATTAATGTTTATTCGTACGGATTTGTTCTTGCCATAGCATTTTTAATATCTCTTTATCTTGCATCAGGAAGAGCGCGCATTTTTAAGATACCGGAAGAGTTCATAAATAATTTAGCTCTTGTTCTTCTTGTCTCCGGCATAATAGGCGCACGCACTCTCTATGTCTTTATGAACGCCGGGTATTTTTCAAAACATTTTTCTGAGATATTCATGATACAAAGGGGAGGGCTCGTATTTTACGGCGCTGCTATAGCGGCTTTTTTTTCAGGAGCAGTATTTATCAGGATAAAGAGATTTTCCGTATTAGAGACATCAGACCTTATAGCGCCTTTCATCGCGCTTGCGCATGGCATGGGCAGGATAGGCTGTTTTTTAAACGGGTGCTGCTATGGCAGGCCTACCCACTCTTTTATTGGAGTTATGTTTCCATTTACCGATGTTAAGGTATATCCTACGCAGATTTTTTCTTTTGTCGGGCTTGTTATACTGTTTCTGTTTCTTTTTAACCTGCAAAACAGAAGAAGATTTAATGGCGAGGTCTTCTTTTCTTATCTTATAGGTTATGGGATATTCAGGTTCTTTATAGACTTTTTACGCGGCGATCTGTATCCTGTATTCTTAGGTTTGACCGTTACCCAGCTTATAAGTATAGCTATTGCAATTACAGCGGGCTTCGCATATTTACTTGCTAAAAAGAAGAGCCCGCTTGCTTAAATGGCTGCCTGTAAACAGCAAGTTGCAGCTCGAGGATCGTCGATGGAAGAAGAGATCTTAAAGATAAAGGGTGAGGAGAAGGGCAAGAGGCTTGATATCTTTCTTGCCGAGAGGCTGAGAGAGAGATTCTCGCGCAGCCAGATAAAACGCTTGATAGAATCAGGCAAGGTGCTTGTTAATGAAAGCCCCAGAAAAGTACATTACAAGCTTTCAGGCAGCGAAGATATTGAAATTATTATCTCGCACGTTGCGCGGCCCGGCATAGAACCCGAGGATATACCTTTAGATGTTATATATGAAGATGATCATATAATAGTTATAAACAAGCCAAAAGGATTAGTTGTTCATCCTGCCACAGGAAATCCGGATCATACCCTGGTAAACGCGCTCTTATTTCACACACGGGGTAAGTTATCGCATATAGATAGCAGTCCGAGGCCCGGCATAGTCCACAGGCTCGATAAGGAAGTATCCGGGCTTATGGTAGCCGCGAAGACAGACAGCGCGCACCTTTCCCTGGTAAAAGGTTTTAAGGAAAGAACCATCAAGAGAAGGTATATAGCTTTCGTTAAAGGCGTAGTATCTCAGGATGAAGGAATAACTTCTCTTCCTATAGGAAGAGCGGAAAGAGACAGAAAGAAGATGGCTGTAAGATTCTCAAACTCTAAAGAGGCATTGACTATATTTAAAGTCTTAAAGAGATTTGAGGGCCATACCAAGCTCCAGCTTGAATTAGAAACAGGAAGGACTCACCAGATAAGGGTACACATGTCTTATATGGGCTATCCTATTATAGGCGATACCAAATACGGAGGCGGCGGGTTTAAGCGAATTGCCCTGTATGCCGCGGAACTAATCTTTAGCCATCCTATAAAAAATACGCCTCTTCACTATAAAATAGATATACCTGAAGAACTCGAAAGCCTTGAAACTTAATCTTATGTCCCCATTTATATATTGACTTTATATTACAAATATACTATTATTTACTATAATATGGATATGTTGAATAATGTTTAAAGACATAAAAGATATTTTTCTGGTTTTATTGATAATCTTATCTATTGTCACGGCTTTGCTGCTTTTTAGCTTCAGAGCTGCCGCGAAAGGTACCCGCCTTACAGCAGAAGATCATCTTCTTAAATCCCGTATATCCAAAGATAACGCAATAGAAGCTCTATCCCGCGAAAAACAAGACAGAGACGGCATAAAAAGCAATTTAAACAGGCTCAAGCAGGAAGCGTCCTCTTTAAGCGCTGAGTTAGCAAAAAGAAAAGATAAGGCCAACTCTATAAAGGCAAGGCTGAGCAAAGCTGAGAAAGATACAAATGACGCCAGCAAAGAGATAGAGCATACAGTGCTTAATATCGAGGAGATAAGAAGAAGGGTAGCAAATGTTGTAAAAGATACACTGAATCTCAGAGAAGATTTTATTCTATTACAAAAGACAAAGGGAGCGCTTGAAGAACGCCTTGAAAGGTATGCCAGCAGGAAGAAACCTGAAAGCAGCGTAATGGATGTCGAGAAAGAGCCCAAGCCCGAGATGAGGCAGATAGAGACGATAGATCCTGTTTCTGAAGACGTTCTTTATGGAGAGGTCCTTACGGTTAATAGAGAGTTTGATTTTATAGTTATAAGCTTAGGCAAGAATGACGGCATAGCGGAAGGCATGGTTTTTGATGTTATGCGCGACAATGAGATATTAGGACAGGTTGAAATAGAGACTGTAAGAACAAATATATCCGCAGCCTCTCTTATCAACAAAGAGAACATTTCTATTATGCGGGCAGGAGATAAGATACAGCCCGCTTTTTCATCACAGCCAAGAGCTGCTTAGGGAGAAGGCGTTAATATTATGAAGCGTAAGCTATTTATCATAGGATTAGCCGTTATTATAATGTCGGTAACGGTCTCTCTTATATTTTATAAACAGATGAAAGAGGAGAAAGAAAAGGCAGCGTCTCTAAGTGAAGAGAAAGACAAGATTGCGATGGAGGAGATAGAGATACGCAAGGAGATAAAGGATATAAAAGACGAGAAAGAGATGTTTAATAAAGAGCTCCAGGGCCAGAGCGGCAAGGCCCAGCAGCTGCATGAAGATATCGCGGAGATAAATAATATCGAAAAAGTCCTGTCTTCTGAGCTTTCTGAAAAAGAAAGAACATTTTTTGGCCTTAAGAATATGTTAAGCACTATATTAGAAAAGCAGGAAGGCCTGGATGAAGAGCTCAAGAAAGCAAAGCTTGATTATATGTCTATAGCGGAAAGAATAGATTACCTGAGAAAAGAGAAACAAGGTTTGGAGGAGAGTGTAAAGGCTTATATAGCGCCTCCTAAGGGGATTGAGCTTAAAAAGATAGTAGTCAGAGTGGCTCCGCTTCTGGAAGGTTCTGTGATTGAAGTAAGCAGAGAATATAGTTTTTCTATTATAGATCTTGGCCTGAATGATGAAATAAGAAGCGGGAATATCATGGCTATTTATCGTAAAGACGCGTTTCTGGCAAAGGCTGTTGTGGAGAATGTATATAAGGATATGTCAAGTATTATAGTTCTTGACGAATGGGCAGATGTCGGCCTCGCGCCCGGTGATGTAGCAAGGCTGCTTAAGCCGTAAATATCACAGATGGGCACAGATTAAAAGCACAGATGAACACAAATAGCATTAGCGGAGGTTTGAACCTCCGCTAATGCCGCCTAATAAGCAAAGTAAATCAACCCGATGCCTAATATAAAATTACAAAATTTGAATAATCTACGCGGTAATGTCTCTTTACCCGGAGACAAGTCTGTATCGCACCGTGCTCTTATGATATCATCTATAGCAAAAGGTGTGAGCTATGTTTCCAATCTGCTTGATGGCCTTGATTGCGATGCCACAGCCGATGCTTTTAGGCAGCTTGGTATAAGCATAGAAGCAAAAGGAGACAGGGTTACAGCTATTCACGGGAAAGGCTTAAGAGGGCTCAAAGTTCCTGATTCAGATCTATATCTTGGTAATTCCGGCACTACAATGCGCCTTATATTAGGTATACTGGCTGGCCAGGATTTTAAAGCAACCTTAACAGGGGATGAGTCTCTTTCTAAAAGGCCGATGAAGAGAGTCACGCAGCCTTTAAGAAGGATGGGTGCGGATATAGTAGGTGTTGACGACGCGAACCTGGCACCTATCACTATAAAAGGAGGGCGTTTAAGAGGAATAAACCATAATTCTAATGTCGCGAGCGCGCAGGTCAAGTCGTCGGTAATATTAGCCGGATTATACGCGGACGGCATAACCAGGGTGGCGGAACCGCACAAATCGAGGGATCACACGGAAAGGATGCTAAAGCTTTTTGGCGCGGAGTTAGAGGAAGAAGATCTTTTCGTTTCTGTAAAAGGTATAGCTCAAGGCGCGGAGCTCGCGCCTCAGTCTATAAAAATCCCGGGGGATATCTCATCAGCAGCGTTTTTTATAGCCTTGGGAGTCCTGACAAAAGGTTCTGAGCTGACATTATTATCATGCGGTATAAATCCTACACGCGATGGGATACTTAAGGTACTTGATAAAATGGGAGCGGATATAGAGCTTACTAATCCGGGCAGAGATTACGAACCTACCGCTGATATAGTTGTGAGAAGTTCTAAACTAAGGGCAGCTGATATATTTAATCAGGAGATACCTCTTTTGATAGATGAGATACCTATCATAGCGCTCTGCGCTACCCAGGCAGAAGGTACTACAACGATAGAGGGTGTCTCTGAGCTTCGCGTTAAAGAGACAGACAGGGTTAATTCCATAGTAAGCAATCTGCATAAGATGGGCGCGGATATTAGAGCGGAAAACGACAATATTGTTATAAAGGGGCCCTCAAAACTGAAAGCAGCGGAAGTGGAGAGTTTCCATGACCACAGAACGGCAATGATGCTGGCTATAGCAGGCTGTATCGCGGATGGTACTACCATTGTAAATAATACTGACTGCATTGCTACCTCATTCCCGGCCTTCATGGATACGCTAAAGGGCCTGGCTGTTTGATTGCCTTTGAGAGGTTGCTGAAATATTCATAAAAACCACTCCAGCAACCTCTGATTACTGAGATTATTGAAGATTACTAAGATTTTATCAACGATAATGAATCTTTGTAATCTAAGTTAATCTCTGCAATCAAGAGATTGCTCTATGTTTTAAGGTTTTTTCAGCAATCTCTTTGAATTTGTTTGACAATAATATATAGGTTTGTTATAATTCTAACACTATTAGAGGTTGTTTAAATATTAGTAAAATCACACCAGCAGCCTTCTGATAATACCTGATTATTATACCAAGGAGATCCTGATGAAGTTCAAGCGTGATAATCTTACGAAACTGCTAAGCGTCTTTACAAGGTGTATCAATAGATTCATGGGCATGTTTTCAAATGATATCGGTATAGACCTTGGCACCGCGAATACGCTGGTTTATGTAAAGGGGCAGGGTATTGTCCTGTGTGAGCCGTCTGTAGTCGCTATCCAGAAAGGCATGTCGAAGGTTCTTGCTGTCGGGGAAGAGGCAAAGCGCATGCTTGGCAGGACCCCGGGGAATATTGTCGCGGTAAGGCCTATGAGAGACGGTGTTATAGCGGACTTTGAGATCACAGAAAGCATGGTGCGATATTTTATAAAGAAGGTGCATAATCGCCGCGTATTTGTAAGGCCCACCATTGTTATAGGTATTCCTTCAGGCATAACAGAGGTGGAGAAGAGGGCGGTTGAGGAGTCTGCCAGGCGCGCGGGGGCAGGGGATGTGCATATGGTGGAAGAACCTATGGCCGCGGCCATTGGCGTAGGGCTTCCCATAGTAGAGCCTGGGGGCAATATGATAATAGATATCGGAGGAGGCACTACCGAGATGGCGGTCATATCGTTGGCTGGTATTGTATTTTCAAAGTCTATAAGGATAGGCGGCGATGAGATGGACCAGGCCATAACAGACTATCTCAAAAAAACATATAATCTTATGATAGGTGAGAGAACCGCTGAGGATATTAAGATAAAGATAGGATCTGCTTATCCGCTTGAGGAAGAACTAAAGATGGAAGTAAAGGGTAGAGACCTGGTAGCAGGCCTTCCCAAGATGATAACTATAAGCTCAGAAGAGATACGAGACGCGCTTTCCGAAACAGTGCATGAAATAGTAGAAAGCGCAAGGCTTACCTTAGAGAGGACTCCTCCCGAACTTTCAGCAGACCTCATAGAGAGAGGAATTGTGCTGGCAGGCGGCGGCGCGCTTCTTAAAGGTATTGATAAATTGCTCTCAGAAGAGACCGGCCTCCCCATTCACATAGCGGATGATCCGCTTACTGCGGTCGTGCTTGGGACGGGTAAGATATTGAGTGAATTAAAATACTTAAAGCGTGTAATCGTTACCCAGAAGCCCGAATATAGCACATAGCCGTACTTTTCGGAGGATCTTTTATTGAGTGAAAAAGCAAAAATCCATAACAGTTTTTATCATAGTTTTATATATAGCAATTCTTTATTTTAGTCCCGCCGCATATATTAACAAACCAAAATTTTTCTTTCTGAATATAGTCAGATTTCCTCTGCGTCTTATGCACCATACTTTCTATAACCTAAGCGGCCTTATTAGGTCAAAAGACCTTGTTCGGGAAAATATAATTTTGCAGCGGACAGTAGATTCACTTACGCACCAGATAGTTAAGTACAAGGATGCGGAAGTCGAAAATACAAGGTTAAGAAAATTACTGGGCTTTAAACAGGATTCATCTTTTAGTCTTATTGTCGCAAGCGTGATAGGCAGGGACTCCTCGAACCTCTCAGATACCATTCTTATAGATAAAGGTAAAAAATCCGGCGTAAAAGAAGAGACGGTAGTTATCGCGGAAGCCGGCCTTGCAGGAAGGGTCTTCTCGAACTCATCCGGTATGAGCAAGGTAATTCTTATAACAGACCCGCATTCCCGCGTAAGCGGCGTAGTCTTACGTTCGCGCCAGTCAGGTATGGTTTACGGGATATCATCAAGGCTTTGTAAGTTAAAATACCTTCCACTTGATGCTGATATTATGCTTGGGGATGAGGTTATGACATCGGGAATAAGCGACATATACCCAAAGGGTATTTTAATCGGAAGGGTAGTCAAGATTGTAAGAGAGCCGAGGGGCTTGAGCCTATCCGCTCTTATCCAACCTGCCGTTGATATATCCAAGACAGAAGAGGTATTATGTATAATGAAGCCAACAACTTAATGCCAGCCTGCTCTTCGCAACGGCGGAAGCGTGAGGTGCGATGTATAGAATAGGCGCGCTTACACTTTTTATCTTTACCGTAATAGCGGGTTTAATACAGATGACCGCTTTTGATTATATAGGTTTTTTTGGTATTAAACCCGACCTTCTCCTTATAACGGTAGTGTTTTTTTCATTATCATGCACAAGGAACATATCTATAAAGTCAGCTCTTATCGCGGGCTTCATTAAAGATATAACATCCTCAGCCACGCTTGGAAACTATGCTTTATCGTTCTTGCTGGCAGCGCTTTTACTTAATTATTATCAGCGCAGGATATATAGAGAAGCAGCGCATACCCAGGTCATGGTAAATTTCCTATCTTACCTGCTTATGTCTGCTGTGGTCATAATGCTCAACCTTGTATCAAGTGAAACTCACTTTTCCTATTATCCATATTTAGGTGTAGTATTTAAGGGCGCTCTCTATACAGGCCTTGTTTCGCCTTTAGTATTTTTTATATATTCCAGGGTATTAAGAATACACCTGGCCCCGACCTTTTTCTAAAGAAGGCCCCATATATGAGAATAAGATTATTGCGCGGCCTGATATATGTATGTTTTATAATACTTGCCATGGGGCTATTTTATTTTCAGGTGCTGCGCTCAGGTTATTATAAGGGCCTGAGCTTAAGAAATACCATAAGGATAGTTCCTATCGAGGCCTCGCGCGGCAGTATATTCGATAGAAATAAAAAGCCTATAGCGATAGATGAGATATCTTTTAACCTGGTAATCATTCCGCAAGAGGTAGAAGATATAGACAGTACCCTTAAGCTTATCAGCAAGGTTACCGGCGAAGAACTGAGCGAACTTACCAAAAATTATAAAAGAAATTACTATGTACCTTTTGTGCCTGTTAATATATTAACTAACCTTGAAAAAGAGAAGGCATTTTATATAGAAGAAAAACTCTCTTCTATACCGGGCGCGCTGCTTTCTACCGAGCCCAGGCGTTACTATGCCAATGGCAAGATAGGTTCTCACATTGTAGGCTATGTTGGGAGGATAGAGAGGTCTGAATATAAGACGCTCAGGGATTATGGATATAAGATACAGGATCTGGTAGGAAAAAGCGGCATTGAAAAATATTACGACGCGTATCTTAAAGGAGATGATGGCGGCATACAGGTTGAAGTAAACGCGGCATCACGCATAATGAGGAGGCTTAGTTTTAAGGAGCCTGCCAAAGGCAAGGACCTTACACTTACAATAGACTCGGGATTGCAGAGCTTTACAGATGGCCTTATGGAAGGTAGAATAGGCTCGTGCATACTCATGGATGTAGGGACAGGTGAGATCCTTGCTCTGGTGAGTTCACCGGAATTTAACCCGAATGTTTTTACTCGCGGAAGCAGTAAAGAAAAGACAGCCATACTAACCGATAAGAGATGCTCGCTTCTTAACCGTGCGGCCTCTTGTAAATATCCTCCCGGCTCTATCTTTAAGATAGTGGTAGCTTCCGCGGGATTAGCAGCAGGTACGATAAAAAGAGATACTACGTTTGACTGCAGCGGAGAATATAGGTTAGGTGGTATAAGATTTGGCTGCTGGAAAGAGTCAGGCCATGGCCCGCAGAATGTCGTTGAGGCGCTTACGCACTCCTGCAACGTTTTCTTTTATAACCTGGGAGACCTTCTGGGCGCCGAAGGGATATATCGCTATGCATTACAATTTGGGCTGGATAGCGCTACAGGCATAGACCTGCCGGGTGAGGTAAAGGGCCTCGTCCCAAACACTTTATGGAAAAGATTTTTTATTAAAGAGCCCTGGTATAGAGGCGATACGATAAACTACTCTATCGGCCAGGGCTATCTTTTGGTGACCCCGATAGAGATGCTGCGCGCGGTTACAATAGTAGCCAATGAAGGGTATTCTCCCGCGCCGCATCTGGTAAAGGAGATCGAAGGCAGAAAAATATCTTATAGGAAAAGACATATTGCCAAAATACCTGAAAGCGTTCTTAAAATAATTAAAAAGGGGTTATCAGATGTAGTGAACAGTAAAACCGGAACGGGCTTATATGCTAAACACGACAGCGTAAAGATAGCAGGTAAGACCGGGACCGCTCAACCCGGCACAGCAGGTGATACCCATGCCTGGTTTGTGGGCTATCTTCCTGCTGATAACCCAAAGATAAGCTTTTGTATATTTCTTGAACATGGAGGCCAGGGAGGTAAGGACCCTGCTCATATGGCAAGGATATTGACAACATATCTTGATACGAATGGATTTTTGTGAGGGGAAAGCTCATGGTTAGCGTGTAGGTTATAGGGTGTAGGTTCCAGGGTGTAGGGATTTTATATTATATAAATGCCCTAGAGCCTACAACCTAGACCCTATACCCCATACGACATACGAAATACGAAATACGACATACGAAAACACTATGAACAAGTTTTTACACGACATAGACAGAGTATTGATAGCGGTTGTTGTTATTATATTTATAATAGCGCTAATGTCGCTATACAGCGCTTCCCATCAGCCAAACGGCAGGATGGATAAGAATTTTACAATGCAGCAGGTAATATGGATGGGATTCGCGTTGTCTCTATCTATTTTTGTCATGCGTTTTGGTTATGAACGATGGCTTGATTACGGTTATCTTATATTCGCGTTTAATATATTTTTATTGTTACTTGTGTTGTTTATTGGAAGCACAAGGCTTGGCGCAAGGAGGTGGTTAAGCTTAGGGCTTTTTACTTTGCAGCCCTCTGAATTATGTAAGATAAGTTTTATACTTGTCTTGGTAAGGTATGTAGGGGATAACCATTACAGGATAGGCAGTTTCAGGGTTATGCTGAAAGCCCTTATCTTATGCGCGGTGCCGATGCTTCTGATAATAAAACAGCCTGATCTTGGAACAGCTATTGTATTTTTGCCTATTTTTTTCATAGTATTGTTTGTCGCGGGAGCAAGATTAAGGCATCTTATCATTATTATTGTAACGGGACTTTTATCTTCTCCCATACTATGGCATATCCTGAAGGATTACCAGAAGAAGAGGCTTATTGTATTTTTAAATCCCAATGTAGACCCTCTTGGCGCGGGATATACTATCACGCAATCAAAGATAGCGGTAGGTTCAGGCGGTTTTTTCGGAAAGGGGTGGATGTCTGGCACGCAGAATCAGCTTAATTTTCTGCCTGAAAGGCATACTGATTTTATATTTTCAGTTATCGGAGAAGAATGGGGATTTTTAGGAGCCATTTTACTTCTGGGCCTGTTTATGGTTTTACTTATCCGCCTTCTTAGGATAGCTGATTTTACAAATGATTTACGCGGCAGGCTGCTTGTAGTAAGCGTTGTTGTCCTGTTATGGTTTCAGATAGTTGTAAATATATCCATGGCAATAGGTATTATGCCTGTTGTAGGCTTGCCGCTTCCCATGATAAGCTATGGAGGTTCAAGCCTTATGACCACTTTTATTCTTTTGTCCATGGCATTAAGTGTGCGCCTTAAGCGCAAGATATTTTAAAAAGGATCACCAGGCAATGACAAAACCTATAGAATTAAACGATGATATACTCCTGAATGTCAGGAAACCGGGAAGGTACATAGGCAAGGAACATAACGCTATTGTAAAGCAATGGGACGATAAAAAAATCAAGTTATGCCTTTGCTATCCTGATACCTATGAGATAGGAATGAGCAATCTTGGATTGAAGATACTTTACACCCTTGTAAATAATAGGGAAGATGCTTTGTGTGAACGCTGCTTTACCCCCTGGCCTGATATGGAAGATGTCATGCTTAAAAATGAGATACCTCTTTTTTCATTAGAGAATAGAATGCCTCTGGGCCTCTTTGATATAATAGGTTTTTCGCTTCAGCATGAACTTACTTATACCAATATCCTGAATATGCTCCATCTCTCAGGCATACCTCTTGAGTCTAAAGACAGGCCTGATAGAAAATACCCGCTGATAATCGCAGGAGGAAGCTCTGCTTTTAACCCCGAGCCTTTGGCTGATTTCATAGATATGTTTATTATAGGCGATGGGGAAGAGGCATTATCTGATATCTTGGAAACCCTTAAAAAATCAGGCGCTGACAGGGATAAGGTAAGCTTGCTTAGAGAGATGTCACGTATCGAAGGAGTTTACGCGCCTTCTCTGTATGATGTTTCTTACCCGGATCACAAGCTATCGCCAAGATACGAGGGTATCCCGAAAGAGATAAAAAAACGTTCTGTAAAAGAACTTGATAAAAAATATTTTCCTGTAAAGCCGATTGTCCCATATATTTCAACTGTACATGATAGGATAACATTAGAGATAATGAGGGGATGCCCGAATAAATGCCGCTTTTGCCAGGCCGCGAACATATATAATCCTTTAAGGATAAGAAAGCCCGATGAGGTGATAGGCCTCGCGGAAGAGACTTATAGAAATACAGGCTTTGATGAGATGTCGCTTGTATCTCTTTCAAGTTCTAATTATCCTCATATCGAAAAACTCTTTAAAGGCCTCATTGATACATTCGCTCCTTTGGGTGTGAGTATATCGCTGCCGTCACTGCGCATAGAAGAGAAGCTCGCAAAACTCCCCCTTCTGGTGGGCGCGGTTAAAAAAAGCGGTTTTACGTTTGCCCCTGAGGTCGGCACGGAGAAGATGCTTAAGGTAATAAACAAGAATATAAAACATCAGGAACTATTTGACGGCCTTAAGCAGGCTTATAAGTCAGGGTGGAGAAGGGTGAAACTGTATTTCATGATAGGCCTTCCGCTTGAAGAAGAGAGCGATTTAGGAGCGATTATTGACCTCGCGGATAGAGCAGCCACCCTTAGAAAAGATTTTTTCAGGCATCCGGCGGATGTTGTTGTAAGTGTATCATCTTTTATACCTAAGCCTCATACGCCCTTCCAGTGGTTCAGGATGCAGGATGCCATTGAACTAAAAAGTAAACAGAATTTTCTGATCAGTAAGGCCTCGGGCAAAAAATATCTTAAGCTGAAATTCCATGACGCGCAAGCCAGCATCTTAGAAGGAGTATTTTCAAGAGGAGACAGGAGGATGGGGAAAGTTTTGTTGAAAGCATGGCAGAAGGGCGCGAAATTTGATGCCTGGAGTGAACATTTCAAGCCTGCGCTATGGGATGAGGCATTTCTTGAGTCCGGTATTGATAAGAGATACTATCTTGATGAGATAGATACTGATAGCACCTTGGGGTGGGAGCATATATTATGCGGAATAAGCAAAGAGAGCATGCTTGAAGAATATAAGACTGTTACTAGCAGGCAATGGCAATAGTTTTATGCAAATACCCCGCACCTTTAGCTTGCATGATCTTTATACAACCCTGCCATATATATGTTTGACATTTTTCTTGATTTAGTGTAAAATTTTATATTATACATATATAAATATATAATAAAAATTAGGGGAAAGGTCTGGGAATTTTAACCCGGCTTTAAAAATATGATGCAATCTCCAAAGAGACTTATATCCAAGCAGATAGGCGAGCTTTTATTAGAAAGAAAGATAATAGATAAAGAGCAGCTTCATAAGGCCATTGATGTCAAGAAGGAGAAAGGAGGCTTGCTTGGAAGCGTGCTTGTATCCTTGGGTTATGCGACCGAGGAGCAGATAGCCCAGGCCCTTACCACGCAGTTCGGTTTTCCATATCTGCCGCTGGCAAACTACGATGTAGATCCGGAAGTAGTAAAATTGATCCCAGCAAATGTCGCGAAACAGTATAACCTTATAGCTATAGACAAGATAGGGAACTCACTTACCATAGCTATATCGGACCCATTAAATATGCACGCCATAGAAGACATAGAGCTTATAACAAACTGTAAGGTCCAGATATTTATAAGCACCGAAACCGACATCAAGAAAGCTATCAAACGATACTATGGTTCTGTCTCTGAAGGATAGAATAGCCAAAAAGCTTCTGGAAAGCGGCATAATCGATCAGGAGAAGCTTGATAAGGCTTTGCAGTTTCAGAAAGAGAGAGGCGGCATACTTAGTAAAGTCCTTGTTGACCTCGGGTATGTAAAGCAAAAAGATATCCTGGTTGCATTGAGCCAGGATTTGAATATCCCGCTAATAAACCTCAATAAATACAATATAGATCCTTCCATAATAGAATTAGTCCCGCGAGAGATAGCGCGCCATTATCAGCTTATCCCCCTTTCAAAGATGGGGCCTACCATTACAATTGCCGCCGCAGACCCCCTTAATATTTTCGCGTTAGATGATATCAAATCGCTTACCGGCTTTGATGTGCGTATGGTCTTAGCGGGCGCTGATGAGATAATGGCTGCTATCGAACAGCATTACGGCAAGCATACGCATAAAGAGATAGAAAATGTTATAAAGAATATGGAAGAGCCTGAGCTTGTCACTACGGTACAGGAAGAAGCCCAGACGAGCACCCAAGACCTTGCTAAGCTCACGCAGGATGTGCCCGTAGTAAAACTCGCCAATATGATATTATCCGAAGCTGTAGAGTTAAAGGCAAGCGATATCCTGATAGAACCTTTGGAGAACGAGACAAGGGTAAGGTACCGTATAGACGGCATACTGCAGAGCGCGCGTAAATTTCCAAAGACAATGCACGAAGCTATAATCTCCAGGATAAAGATAATGTCAGAGCTGAATATCTCGGAAAGGCGCCTGCCGCAGGATGGGCGATTCAAGCTTAAGATAAAGAACAGGTTTGTGGATTACAGAGTCTCGATACTTCCTACCAGTTTTGGAGAAAAGGCAGGCTTAAGAATACTTGATAAGGCACAGGTTACACTTGATGTGGAGAAGCTTGGATTTACAGGAAAAAGCTTAGAAGATATAAAAAGTGCCGCCCTTAGGCCGCACGGCATGATCCTTATGTGCGGGCCAACAGGAAGCGGAAAGACCACCACCCTTTATTCTATTTTAAAGTTTATAGATAGCCCTGAAAAAAACTTTATTACTGTTGAAGATCCTATAGAGTTTGACCTAAAAGGGATAAACCAGGTAAACGCCAGGCCCGAGATAGGGCTTACGTTTGCTTTAAGCCTGCGTTCTATACTGCGTCAGGACCCGGATGTAATAATGATAGGTGAGATAAGAGATTTTGAGACGCTCGACATAAGTATTAAGGCCGCCCTCACAGGCCACCTCTTATTAAGTACTCTACATACCAATTCCGCGCCCGGGGCCATTACCAGGATGGTGAACATGGGCCAGGAGCCTTTTCTTATCAGTTCATCTGTTAATCTGATAGCATCCCAGCGGCTTATAAGAAGCATATGCACAAGATGCAAAGAACCTTATGAGATTGGCGAAGAAGCTAAAGAGAATTTAGGCATACAGGGAAGGAATATATCAAAGTTCTATAAGGGAAAAGGATGCAAGGCATGCTTTGGAAGCGGCTACAAAGGAAGGATAGGCATTATTGAAGTTTTGATGCTCGATACGGATATGAAGAGGCTTATTATGGACAAGGCTACAGAAAACCAGATAAAAGAGCAGGCAGTAGCTTCAGGTATGATAACCTTGCGTGAAGACGGCCTCGCGAAAGCAGCCCAAGGCCTTACCACGCTTGAAGAGGTCATACGCGCCACCTTAGCGGATAAGAAATAGCGTATTTCGCATGTCGTATTTCGCATGTCGTATTTCGTATATCGCATATCGCATATCGCATGTCGTATGTCGCATATCGCATGTCGTATGTCGCATATCGCATGTCGCATGTCGTATATCGCATGTCGTATGTCGCATATCGCATGTCGTATTTCGCATATCGTATAGTCAAGACATAGAAAACTTATTAAAGGAGGTGGGTAGTATGTTGTATAGGATATTTAATCATAAGCACTACAAGCTACAGCCTACAACCTACAAGCTAAACATATAATGCAATCTTTAAGAGATAAATTAATAGATGTTTTAAAAAAGAGCAACCTTCTTAATGAGAAGCAGATCGATGAGGCGCTTCAGGCTCAGAAGAAAGAATCCGGAAACCTCGGCCATATACTTGTGCGCCACGGATTTATAAAAGAGAAGGACTTGGCTGTTCTTTTAAGTTCAAGCATGAATCTTCCCATATTCAATATCTCGCGTTTTAAGATAGACCCGGAAGTAATAAAGATAATACCGGAGAAGCTTGCCAAACAGTACCGTCTCATAGCGGTATCTAAGATGGGAAATAATCTTACGGTATGCATGTCAGACCCCCTCAATATTTTCGCGATAGATGATATAAAAGCGCTTACAAATTATAATATAGACCCCATAATAAGCACAGACAGAGAGATAAATGAGGCCATAAGTAACTATTATGGCGCGGAGACTACACAGCTTGCTGAAATCTTAAAGGAAGCTCGAGAGGCCGACGAAACCGATCCGATAGAAGTAGCCGCGGATGATGAAGCTACGGTAGATATAGAGGACGCCGCGAAAAAAAGTAAGCTCTCTCCCATTGTTAAGGTGGTAAATCTTATGCTTACAGAGTCATTAGAAAAGAGGGCGTCAGATATACATGTTGAGCCTGAAGAAGGTAACTTGAGAATAAGATATAGGATAGATGGAGTACTTCAGGAGGCCTTTGTTCTTTCCAAAAAAGACCAGAATCCTATACTTACAAGGCTTAAGATAATGGCAGGCCTTGATATTACCGAGTGGCGCATACCACAGGATGGAAGATTCAGGATAAAGACGCGCAGCAAGGAAGTGGATTACAGGGTATCAGTCCTTCCTACAAGCCACGGTGGAAAGGTAGTCATGAGGGCTCTTGACAGATCGAGCCTTAGCATCGGGCCTGAAAAGCTTGGGTTTTTACCAGGGCCTCTTCGTGATCTGCAGAAGGCGGTCTCTACCCCTTACGGCATGATACTTGTAACCGGGCCTACTGGAAGCGGTAAATCTACAACACTCTATTCTATAATAACTCAGCTTAATACTCCGGAAAGAAATATAGTAACCATAGAAGACCCTGTTGAGTATCAGATAGAAGGCATAACACAGATACAGGCGAACCCTGATATTAACCTTACCTTCGCGAGCGGACTACGCTCTGTATTAAGGCAGAGTCCCGATATAGTGCTTATAGGTGAGATAAGGGATATGGAGACCGCGGATATTGCTATAAAGGCGTCTCTTACCGGGCAGCTGCTGTTAAGCACGCTCCATACCAATGACGCATGCGGCGCCATAACCAGGCTTATAGATATGGGGGTTGAGCCGTTTCTTGTATCATCAAGCCTGGTAGCGGTAGCGGCCCAGAGGTTATGCAGAAAGATATGCGATGGCTGTAAAGAACCTTACGAGGTTACTGCCGCGGTACTTGACAGGTTAAAGATCAATGTCGGTAGAGAGGCCGTATTTTACCATGGCAAAGGCTGCCATAAATGCGGAAAGAGCGGATACCACGGCAGGCTCGGCACGCTTGAGATATTGCTTATTGATGAAGATATTAGAGATATGATAATAAAGAAGAAATCGTCAGATGAGATAAAAGAATATGCTGTAAGCAAAGGCATGAGGACATTAAGGGATAACGCGTTTGAAAAATGCGTTAAGGGGATGACGACAGTCGAGGAAGTCCTCCGCGTTACAACAGATGAATAATTTCGCATTTCGCATTTCGCATATAGCATATCGCATATTTATTTAAGATGGATGAGAAAAAGATAAGAAGTTTTAAAGATCTAAAAATTTGGCAGAAGGGGATAGAAATAGTTAAAGATATCTATAAAATTACAAAGGATTTTCCTAAAGATGAACTTTATGGATTAACATCACAGATGAGAAGGTGCGCAGTATCTGTCCCGTCAAATATTGCGGAGGGATTTAAGAGGTATCACGATAAAGAATACAGGCAGTTTCTATATATTGCGTTAGGATCATCAGCAGAACTGGAGACGCAGCTTATAATTTCAAACGAGCTTAAATATATAAACAATAAAGAATCCGAAGAAATATATGAAAAAGTAGATCATCTATCAAGGATGATAATGGCTTTAATACAAAAACTAAAATAGCCACATGCCACATGCGACATACGACATGCGACATGCGAAATACGACATGCGAAATACGATATACCACATGCGACATGCGAAATACGACATACGATATACGATATACCACATACGACATACGATATGCCATATACGACATACGACATGCGATATGCGAAAATAAGGAGAAAGAATGCCTATATACAAATATACTGTAAAGGATAGGGAAGGAAAGACCATAAACGGCCAGGCTGATGCCAAAAGCAGGGATAACCTTATAGAGCTTTTACGTAAGCAGGAATATACTATCATATCGGTCACCGAAGGCGAACAGCGCGAGGCGAGGAAAAAGACCTCCGACAAAAAGGTCAAGATAGAAGACCTGGTGATCTTTTCCAGGCAGTTGGCTACCATGGTCGAGGCGGGCATACCCCTTGTCAATGTGCTCGATATTTTAAGTGAGCAGATAGAAAAGCAGAATTTCAGCGAAGTCATCACGAAGGTAAGAGATGATGTGGAGACAGGTTCCAGCTTTTCACAGGCCCTGGCAAGGCATCCTAAGGTATTTTCCCAATTATATATAAATATGGTAAAAGCCGGCGAGTCAAGCGGTATGCTTGATCAGATATTAAACAGGGTAGCGGGTTATCTTGAGAAGACAGCGGCCTTACAGCGCAAAGTAAAGACAGCCCTTGTCTATCCTATATGTGTTATATCTATTGCTATAAGCATTACCATGTTCCTCCTTATAAAAGTAGTCCCGACTTTTAAGGGTATATTTGATATGTTTGGCAAAAAGCTGCCTCTGCCAACGCAGATCTTACTTGGTATAAGTGATTTTACAAGGCAATATTTCTTATGGGGCATTCTGGGTGCGATAGGGCTTATAATAGCTTTAGCGCAATATGCAAAGACTGAACGAGGAAGATTGGTAATTGATACTATATTATTAAAACTGCCCATATTTGGAATTCTTTTAAAAAAAGCAAGCATTGCTAAATTCTCAAGGACATTATCTACATTAATAAAGAGCGGTGTTCCTATACTCGCCAGCCTTGAGATAGTGGGAAAGACAGCGGGCAACAAAGTAATTGAGGCTGTGGTAGACGGCGCGAGGAACAGCGTGAGAGAGGGCATGAGCTTGGCGGAGCCGCTTGCAAAGAGCCCGGTATTTCCACCCATGGTGACAAGGATGATATCAGCGGGTGAACAGGCAGGTGAGCTTGAGAAGATGCTTAGCAAAATAGCTGACTTTTACGACGAGCAGGTGGACGCGACCGTCACGGCGCTTACCAGTATAATAGAGCCTGTCATCATCTTGTTTTTAGGCGTGATCATAGGATTTATAGTCCTGGCTATATTCATGCCTATCTTTGAGATGTCGTCTGTTATAAGTTAAAATAATCTATCTTTCTTGAGGTTGCTGAAATATTCGTAAAAATTACGCCAGCAACCTCTGATTACTAAGATTATGAAAGATTACTGAGATTTTATCTACGACAATGAATCTCTGTAATCTAAGTTAATCTCTGCAATCAAGAGATTGCTTTGTGTTTTAAGTTTTTTTAGCAATCTCAGGTTAGAGCATTGACATGGGTATTATAGTATGCTATATTTTAA
>JBDRAM010000021.1:0-3702 GCA_043823785.1 Candidatus Omnitrophota bacterium | reverse complement strand
ATAAGCCTGCTTGACATCTTCGTACTTGCCGGCATAATCTATAGCGGTAAGGTTGGTGATAGCCATGTATTTTGTAAGCAGCGCCAACTCATCCTCCGTGCTTATATTGTACTTTCTCTTAAACATATCACTCAGCCCACTGAATCCGCCCCAGGCAATATTTCCAAGCTCAAGCTCGATGTCATGTTTCATGTTCGCGATAAATCT
The DNA here is from genome assembly GCA_043823785.1 of Candidatus Omnitrophota bacterium. GTDB lineage: Bacteria > Omnitrophota > Gorgyraeia > JABMRG01 > JABMRG01 > JBDRAM01. The sequence goes on along the minus strand of JBDRAM010000021.1, from coordinate 3,495 downwards.
CTCATCATTCTCATGTTTTACAAAATACGTGAATAGGTTGTAGCTTATAACCTTAAACCCTTGAGCATAATACCTCTCGATCTCACCCTGCAGTTTCTTCCAGGTATTCTTCTTCCATTTACGGAAATCCCTGTGCTTTAATATCTCAAGCAGGCCCATGACCTCCTGAGGCGCGGTCCTCTGCCTTTTTTTAGTAATATCAATTATTATATTGTACAGTTCAGGAAAGCCTCCTGAATCCCTTACCATGACCGCTACTTCATGATGGCCTCCGATATCAACTGCCTGGGGCTCACCCAGGATCCTTATTATCCTTGTCAGGGGGTTGTTCATAGGCAGGGCCTTTCTTAACTCCCTAAAGTCTTCCGCCCTTAACCCCAGATTGACAAAGCTTCCCAGGCATAAAGAGAGATTATCGTGGACTATATTCATTAAGGAGAGGATCTCCCTGTATGCGGAGAAAGCCTCCTTGGCTTTACCTTTCGAGAGCAGGCCGAAAGACGACATGTACCGGTCTATACTAAGATACATCTTTCTGCGAAACTTCTCCTGGCTATCTTCAGGCAGATTCTCTGCCTCTTTGTCTATCTGCGCTATAAGATTCTTTATCGGCGCTGGGTAGCCAGGCCCGCCTTCTATATCAAAGAGGGCCTTATCTCCTATAATCGATAGATCAGTTAACCCGAAAAATGGGAACATCTCCTTCAGTATCTCTTCTCTCTTGTCTCCTTCATTCTTTAAAAGCAGTGTCGCAACCGCATCCAATAGGGCGTCGCTTACCCTTTTATCTCTCTTATCCCTATGAGGAACAGGCACGCTAATAATGTCTGCAAGATTAACCATCCAGCCGTCTATGTCTGTTAGGTGAAAATGCTCACCAAGGCTGCCCGGTGCCCTTCTTAATGATACGGATTCTTCATAATCTCTATGGTATTCGCCAAGCGCCCCTATTATAATACGCGCTGCCCTGAAATCCCCTGTCTCGGCAAGATCCCCTGCTCCGAGCCTAAGATATGTCCTATCATTCAAGTCCTCTATATTGCCCTTATATTCCTTATAATGCTTGATCTTGGCAACAGCCTTAACTGCCACTTTATAGACAAATAAATACTGCCCATATAACGGCATATCCAATATAAGCTCTATTACGCGCTCATGATTAAACCTCGATAAGACATTTATGGCTGCTGTCTGGATATTGGGGTTCTTATGTGACAATGCCTTCATCGCCATCTTAATAGCATCGGGTACCTTAAAGACTAAATCATATTGTTTTCTCAAGAGGTAACAGTAAAATGCAGCCCTCGCATCGACCTTATTATCCAGAGCTTGTAAAATATAAAAAGACTGCTTTTCCAGGTCTGCCGTAGCTACATACTCATATATATCTTCTTCGATATTGTAATCCAGGCCTAATAACTCAATAAGAATATCCACAGCCCTTGGGTCTTCTATCTCGCGTAAAACCAGAATAACGGGGATCCTGAAAAACTTGCGCCTTATAGCATCAAGACATAGATCAAAAGAGCCCTCAAGCTGGGCTGCTCTGAGATACTCCCCCTGCATAAGATAGCTGTAAAATCTGGCCTCCTTTGTATTGATCTTATCAAGAAGATTGATTGTGTTTTTTAAAGATTTGGGATTATCTTCTTTCATCCTGCCAAGAATTCTATCTATGAGGGCGTGTGAGTTTCCGCTATTATGCCTTGGACTATCAGATGAGGATTCAGTTAAGGCGTCTAAGACCGTTGACTTCTTTGATGCCATCGGACGTAATGTATCAGAATAGGCAGGGCTTAAGCCCACAAGCTGATTTGAGCCGAATGCTAATATTAAAGCTATAGCTATTATTTTTTTATTCATATGTTTTTATCTATCATTGCGGTTTCTGCGCCTTCGTCATTTTGCGGGTGAATTACTCACAATGTGTTGTTATTTTTTAAAAAACAGTACCATTTTAAATAGTTAATTTTGTTCTTTTGAGTTAAACCACGATGTTGATTGTAAGCAGCCTTTAGCCGTGAATAAAAGCCTTCTAACTTGTTGGTTGTCGCTGGTATATGTGGTTCATTTAAATAATAAAACATATCAGGCATAGCATTATTTAATAAAATTATAGTTCTTTTTAGATCTTTGAATGCAATGTTACTGCTGGGTAATGATCTTATATATTTCAGATGCTCCTTGAGCCATGCGTAGTAACTTGATACAAATGCATCACGTTCTTTGATAGATTTTATGGTGCATATTGTTGCTAAAAGAGATCTCAATTCTTTTCCAGCTGTCGTTTTCGGATAAGTTCTCAGCCATCGCATTCCCTCACGCTGGATATGATATAAACATCTTTGTATTCTAACATTTGGCCAAACATCTTTCATGGCTCTAATAACAGATCTCTCGCCGTCCATGACGATGTATAATGGGTCAAGGCCTTGTTGTTTTAACCTGTTAAACCATGGCTGTGTGTTCTCAAGGCCTTCTTTTTTAGCATAAATGTCAGATATAATATTTTGTGTTTTTGCGTTCATGAGACTAATCAAACACCCGTTTTTATGGAAATATGTGCCATCATAAATCAGATACTTAATCTGGATATAATCAAGTTGTTCATTAGGTGTTTTATTGAGCCATAGATATCTTATTCTATCTAGCTTTGATATGCTATAGCCTGATATCTTAGATAGTTGCCTGATAGAATAACTTTCAGTTACCCAGAGTTTAAACCAATGTTGCTCTTTATAGATTTTGTTATAGGTTCTTTGCCAAACATAGGTTTTGCTACAGGTTAGACAACGATATCTTTGCCTGCCAGTAGCAGTCTTGCCATGGCAAATAACGTTTTTTGATAAGCAAGTTGGACACCTTTTTTTTTGACATTTATTGACTCCTTTTAATAAATGAGGCTATTTTTTAATCCAACTTGTTTATATACAACATATTATGAGAAAGAGCAACAACACATTATGAGTAATATACCCATTGCGAGGAGTCTCGACGCCGAAGGCGGCGGACGACGCGGCGACCGAGGACGTAATGTCCGAGGAAGTGCCGTGAGCTCCGCGAACGGCCAATCTCAATCTTTGGTTTTACTGACATAAAAAGTTCTACCAAACCTTCTCCATGAACTTGAGAGTAAACTCCACATCTTTGTCATTGCAGGCGATCCCGACCCTGTCTCTCACCTGATTACGAGGAACTACCCACCTGTTATTGTGAGGTACTGGAATATTGCGCTCATCCGTAACCTGGCCAATTCCATCACCTTCGCTATCCCCTGATATGGTTCGGCCTTGCTCACCATCCTTCGGACCATCCTTAGCCTGTCGAAGGAGAACCTTCTCATACACCTTAATTGTAGCGCTTACCATGTTAGAAATATCAAAATGCCTTCTCACCCTTGTCCTTGAATTTTCACTTAGATAGGTAAAAAAGTCCCTGTCCATGATAAGTCCATTTATAGCCTTCTCTAAAGCATCTGTATCCCTTGGAGGCACA
>JBDRAM010000020.1:0-20024 GCA_043823785.1 Candidatus Omnitrophota bacterium | reverse complement strand
AAATTTGAAGAGTCGGCATATCCTACCGATACATCCTTAAAGCTTAAAAAAGGCGCGCAGGTAATACTGATAAAAAATGACCCCGACAAGCAATGGGTGAACGGTACGCTTGCCAAAGTCGTCGCTTTATCGAAAGATTCGATAGTCGTGGATATCAACGGACGTACATGTGATGTTCCTGTTGTCAAGTGGCAGAAGATCAAGTATAGTTACAACGAGGATGAAGATAAGATAGAAGATGAGGTTGTGGGGGGCTTCGCGCAATATCCCATAAAGCTGGCCTGGGCCATAACTATTCATAAGAGCCAGGGCCAGACTTTCGATAAGGTCATAATCGACTTGGGGCGCGGCGCGTTTACTCACGGCCAGTTATATGTCGCGTTGAGCAGGTGCACCTGTTTGGATGGCATAAGGTTTAAGCGTACGGTGGCCCACAGCGACATTATATTTGACCGGCGCATATATGAGTTCAGGGATAGGTTCGCCAGTTTATTTTAATAGGTAAGAAAAAATGCAAGCAGAAAACGCCTAATAGTAATTAAAATGTCTGCCTCTCTAAGGCTGACATTCTCTATCTCCATATCTCGCGAAGCAACGAGTGGTTTAGGGCAGTAAACCACGCTGGGTTTACTGCAAGCAAACACGGGTTTCCCCCGGCTTTTAAGCCTCGGGGCTACCTCGCCACCTGCAATATCAAAACTCGGCAGCAAAAATTTTGTGTGCCTGCCATCGTCATAATCTCTCGGGCTGCCGTCACTACAGACACTTTACACACTACCCACTTAAAAATATCCCATTTTTCAATCCCATTTTTTATCCTTGCCTCCTAATACCTTTGATGTTAAAATATCATACTGGTAGTTGTAATATCACCTCATTCCAATAGGCTGTAAGGTTTTTCGTGGATAATCATGGAAAAGAACAAGAGAAAAGATGACTTATGGAAAGAAGCCTACAGAAAATGCCGCCTTTCAACAAGACATATTCAGATGGCAAAGGAGATGGGCCTAAATCCAAGAAGTCTTATAAAAAATATTCCAAACCCAAAACAAAGATGGAAGTTACCTGTGCGGGTTTGGATAGAAGAAATGCATGCGAAGCGTTTCAAATAACGTATAGAAGATTGAAAGATGAAGAAAAGGAAGAGAAGGATAACAAAGAGAGCGGATAAGAGGATATCCCATGTAATAAAGCCGAAAGAGCTCTCTTTAGAAGATTGGCAGGTTAAGCTCAGGAATCAGATTGCTGAGGAGCGAAGGTTTCGAATGAAGAATATCGGGACAGAGCCAATCTTTTCAACATTTGAGGTATTCAATCCCGAGACTGACAAAAGGTATCCTGTAGTGATTCGAGGAGAAGCCTTGGGCATAAATTATTGCTCCTGCCCGGACTTTTCTGTTAATACATTAGGAACATGTAAGCATGTTGAATATGTTTTACGTAAGCTGCGAAAGAAAAAAGGAGGCAGACGACTACTAAAACAAGGGTATGTTTCAGAACATTCGTCAATAACCTTAAGATATGGCGTTAAGCGTTATGCAGTCCTTGTAACTGGCACTCACGCCAATAACGAACTTAAAGAATTGGCTGTACGGTTTTTTGATAGCAATGGAGTATTAACAGAATGGGGCTTTAAACACTTTGATGAGTTCACGAGACAGGCAGATAATTTAGATGATGATCTACGTTATCATGATGATGCTATGTCCTTCATTGCGCAGATAAGAGATGGGATAAAACGCAGAGAGCGCCTCAAGAAGATATTTCCACAAGGGATAAAGACCCCCATTTTTAAAAAGCTCTTAAAAACAGACCTATTTCCTTATCAGCGAGAAGGAGTGCTGTTTGCAGTAAGGGCAGGCCGAGGGTTGATTGCGGACGATATGGGCCTTGGCAAGACAGTAGAGGCCATAGGTGTCAGTGAGATAATGGCATGTTACTTTGGGATAGGAAAGGTCCTCATTGTTTGTCCTGCAAGCTTAAAGCATCAATGGTTTAAAGAGATCAAACAGTTTACAAACCGTTCTGCACAGGTTATACAGGGATTATTGCATACAAGAAGAGGATTATATAAAGATGAGACCTTTTTTAAGATTACTAATTACGATGTGATCCACCGGGATATCAAGGTTATTGAGTCGTGGGCACCAGATCTTATCATTTTGGATGAGGCACAGAGGATTAAGAATTGGAAGACGAGGTTAGCTCGCTCCGTAAAACAGCTTTCTTCTACCTATGCTCTTGTGCTTACAGGTACCCCTCTTGAGAACCGGCTGCAAGAGCTGCATTCTATTGTAGAGTTTATTGACAAACACCATTTAGGGCCTCTCTTTCGATTCCTTGACACACATCAGATGACTGATGATGCAGGCAAAGTCATAGGATATAGAAACCTTAATGCCCTTGGAAGCTCGTTAGAGCCTATTCTGATCAGGCGAAGGAGAAAAGAAGTATTATCACAGCTTCCTAAAAGGGTGGATAAGAACTATTTTGTGTCAATGACAAGCCAACAGATGCAGATTCATGAAGAGAACAGAGAGATAGTAGCCCGAATTGTGAGTAAATGGCGCAGATATCATTTCCTAAGTGAAGAGGATAAACAACGACTCATGAGGGCATTGCAGAATATGCGCATGGTATGTGACAATACATATTTAGTTGATAAGGAGACTATCCATGGCAAGAAGATAGATGAATTAGAAGAGCAGCTTCAGGAGATATTGGAGAGGCCGCAGGTAAAAGTGGTAATCTTTTCACAATGGGTTCGAATGCTCGAGTTGGTGAGGAATATGCTGGGTGTGAATGGCTGGAGATATATGTATCTTCATGGAGGAGTGCCAAGCAGAAAGAGGGGCTCTCTTATTCAGATATTTCGGGATGAGCCTGATTGTCGTATCTTTATCTCGACTGAAGCAGGAGGCCTTGGGCTCAACCTTCAAAATGCTGAGGTTGTGATTAATCTGGATCTACCTTGGAACCCAGCGGTCTTAGAGCAGCGTATCGGGCGTGTCCATCGTTTAGGCCAAAGACAGCCGGTCAGGGTTATCAATTTTATTGCAGAAGGAAGTATAGAATCAGGCATGCTTTCTCTTCTTAGGTTTAAGCAGTCTATGTTTGCAGGCGTACTCGATAGGGGTGCGAATGAAGTATATATGGGGACAACACGTTTCAATCGTTTTATGAAGACAGTAGAGACTGCCACAGGTTCGATAGATACGGATAAGTTACAGCCATCACAGGTAGAGATCAAAGAGGCAGATGATGATGCTAAGACTGCTCAAGAGGAGATTGATGAGAGCAGGCCAGAGACTGAAGAGGGTAGGCAAAAGGGGGAGGCTAATATTATCTTTGACAAACAAATGCTTAGGGACTTCCTGCAAACAGGCGCCCGGTTATTCGATAACCTAAGCAGACAGTTAGACGACAAAGATAGAACTGGGCTGCCAGGACAAAAAACAATTAACATTCCTCTGCCGGATGATAATACAGTGAAGAAGCTTATCCAGGTAGGGGCTGTTATCAAAGATATTTTAAAGGGAGATGGCAGTGAAGGATAAAATACCAGATCGCAGAGCCATGGAAAAGACGACCTCGGATCTGTCGAGGTTATTAGAAGGACAGCATTTCGAATCCCAGAAGGAGTTGAAAGATTATTTGAATGGAATAGTTAGAAAAGGCAAGATCCCAAAGGCTCCACCCAGGACTGCTATTAACTTTGCCCAGGATATAATGTATGAGGCATGGGAGGCAGAAAGCAAGAGCGATCGGATAAGATTGGCACATGAGGCACTTTTGATTTCACCCGATTGTGCTGATGCCTATAACCTATTAGCCGAAGAGGATGCAGGGAGCCTCGCGAAGCTAAAGGAGTTATATGAAAAAGGTGTTGATGCAGGCAGGAGAGCGTTGGGAGAAGAGATGTTTCAGGAGGGTGGTGGTTTTTGGGGATACCTTCCAACCAGGCCATATATGCGCGCACGTGCCGGACTTATGCAGTGTTTATGGGAATTAGAGGAATATGATGAAGCCATAGTCCATGCCAAGGAGATGTTATGTTTAAACACCAATGATAATCAGGGTATTCGTTATGTCCTTGTCAGATATTTATTGGAGTTGCGAAAGTACGATGAATTAAAGGAACTTCTGAGCAGAGAAGCCTATGAAGATGATTGCGGAGTAGAGTGGTTGTACGCAAAGCCCCTATTGAGTTTTATGGAATGCGGTGATTCGGACAAGGCAAGGAAAGAATTAAAAGATGCTATAGCGATAAATTCTCACGTACCTATGTACATTATGGGCAGAAAGCTAATACCGCAGTCCATTCCAGATAGATGTATAGTGGGCAGTGAAGAGGAAGCAATGGCTTATGCGGCAGACTTCATTTTATCTTGGAGAAGAGTTCAGGGAGCTGTTGAATGGCTGCAGGAACAATCAGGAATAAAGGTTTATTCTAAAGTAGGCCGCAACGAGCCCTGCCCCTGTGGCAGCGGCAAGAAGTTCAAAAAATGCTGCGGAGCATAAGATGCAACCCAGTGGATGATATATAGAATATTTGTTGGCCCTGTTCAGAAAGAACGTAAAGCAGCATCGAGAGCCATAACAAGGTGCCGTTGAGTAAAATATGAAGACAAAGAATGTATCAAAAATAATCAGAACCAGTGAATCGATGATGGTTGAGTGGAAGCCATCACTCTCGCAGATCGAAGAGGTCATTAAAAGTGTTGCCGCTTTTGCCGACACTAAAGGCGGGAGTCTTTTTATAGGTGTTTCAAAAGATGGAAGGCCTATGGGTGTTTCCATTGGAGAGGATCCGCAAAGATTTTTTGTGCAGGCGAAGATCCGCGCTGGCCGGTTTGAGAGAACTGGCGGGCACGACTTTCACGACTACCTGTAAGCAAAAGCGAGGAACCTTCTTGCGTTAATCTTTTGTGCAGCGGTTTCAGCCTCAACTCAAAGATGCTACCCCGAACAAAAATCAAAACGCCTTAAAAATAAAAAGCGCCAGGAGTGGTGAGACGTTCATTGTATGACTTTGTGACGCTCGACCTTGAACCCTAACGCTTTTTTTAAATATACACTATGAACTTAAGAAAATCAAGTTTTCCAGCAAAATAATTTAAATTTTTTGGGATATATCGGGAAATTTAGATTTTTAGGCGAGGTTTTTGACGGCCTTTATCATACTTTCGAAACCGGGTGTTTTTTCAATAATCTCATCTGCTCCCGATTCCCTTGCTTTCTTGGCATCGATAGCGTCAAGGTGGCCGGTAATCATAACAATCTTAGGCCTTATGCCCTCTATTGCCTCTATCTGCCTGCATATATCAAATCCATCTATCCCATTAAGGACAACATCTATCAGGACAAGGCCAGGCTTAAAAGAGTTGGCTGTCTCAACACCCTTTGCGCCGGTATCAGCAGTTGATATTTCAGTATACCCTTCCCTGCGGAGCGCAGTAGATATAGCTTTAATATCCTGTTGCTCATCGTCGATTATTAAAATTTTAAGCTTGTTCATATTCGGCCTATTCTGATTAGCTTAGCTTTACAGCCTTACTTAATAAAGTACCACTGAATGTTCTCTTTGTAAACTTATTTTTTTCAGAAATCTCATAATCTACATCAATCTCTGTAATCAAGAGATTGGTCTCCCGTTTTTTTAGCGATCACACTTTTTTGAGTTGACAAAAGAGCATATCAGTGTTAGGTTGTTTATATGGTGGATATACAAAAAAAATACACATTGTCTAAACTCGCCCTGGTTTTAGGTGTCTCTGCTTCCTGGGTTAATAAGGTCCAGACCAGAACTGGCATAGGAGGAGATACCGGCAAGCGTGGCGTAAGGGTCTTTTTTACTGATGATGAGCTGTATGTTTTTAGAAGTGTCAAGCTTCTTCGCATACTCAACTACAGCCTATCAGATATCAGAAAGATATATGATATAGAAAAGAAGATGCTTGCATCTAAGTCTATAAACTCAAAATACAGGACAAATGCAGCAGGAGAAGGATACTGCTACATAATCCACCCTTTTAATTTTACCTATGATGAACGTGCCCATGCCGGGAAAGATATGCAGGAATATGACCTAGGGATAGGTGAATATAAGCAGTGGGCAGAGTATATTTATAAGATGTCAGCAGAAATATCGAATAGTGCGAAAAAGCTTGAAGATGAATACAAAGATTTTACGATGTCTATATCAAAGAATGTAACTGCCAGTCAAAATCTCCCACCTGATACAGTTTAGCCAATAATATATATCTACTGCTTGATAATTAATGATGATACGGTTATGATACGGTTGCTTACTGCTATGCGCTTGTAGCAACAGTTCAGCGCTTAAGAGGGTTCTTGTCTTACAGCAGGCTTAAAGCCTGCCGCACGGCCTTGATAGTATAGGAAATTATATCTTTACCCCGACTCATATGATATGGGTAAATTCTCTACGACAATTTACCCACATTCGTCGGGGTCTGCGGAAAATCTGCTAAAGCCTCTGCCCGAAGGGCAGATTTTCCTTGACGAGCTTCTGCAGAAGCTGAACTGCTGCACTAAGATTAGGAATAGGCAACATGTACACTAATGTTAGGAATAGATAACATGCCACGATGTATATACGATATTTTTACGCAGTATTTACGCATTCAAGCAATCGCCTCAATCCTATATACCAAAGCTGGTTAAAGCTAACCTATTAGATATTCTACAGATTTCTGCAGCAAAAAAATAATGACTTCCCTGCCATGCCACAATAGTTTAATAAGATAGTTTTTCATGTTATGTATCTACATAATTCCCCAGACTATATTCAAGCGATCTAAACAATAGCTTTGCCTAAGCATTAGATTAAGCAGCTACAGGTATAATTATATGCATGCTGGCTGTTTTAGCAGCAGGAATTACATATGATACGGTTATGATACGGTTGTTTTAGAGACTATTTTTTCTATAACCTTGACATATTCACCGCTACTCCGGCATGGAATTCATTGGAAAAAAATTGTTTTTCTAAAGTGTAAATTTAAGAAATATTCAATTTTACCGAGGAACAAATAGAAAGTTATTATGTTGCTGTAAAAAGCCAGGTCAGTTAATCCACCCGGTCAAAATGTTTAATTTTATAAAGTCTAAATCTATCTTATGGCAGCCCATTTTTTTTTAGGCAAAAATTTGAAGAACAGGGCCAAGTTTTTTAGGAAATACATTTGTATGATGTATATACGATGTATTTATGATGTATTCACGTATTCCGAAATTCAACATAATCATTCGTATTGCTATGTAGTTAGCCACAATAGATAGCTCTATAATTCTATCTAAAAGATAAGAATATATGGCAGCTATACCAGCAGCCTATTTCTGCATACATATTCCAGGTATCAATAGATGCTGTCAATATTCTTAGTGAAAATTTCGAAAGCACGCGTTTAAATTTGATGGGCAAGCTGGCAAGAGAATATAAGAATTTACGATGTTTATATGATAGAAAAGCAACTATCTGCAACATTTTAGTAAGTTTTCCGTCGGAGAAGAAAGGATCTGTCGAGTTATGAAAAAGTTGGCTAATAACCTTAGTTATAAACTAAATTGTAGACATATATAAAATTGTATATATGATGTCTATTTTATTTATAGTAAATTGCTCATGATACGGTTATGATACGGTATCATGGCCATATCATGCCACATGGCTTGATAGAAATAGCCAGATCTTTATGGCGATAACATTATATTGATTTTACACGACGTAAAAACATCGTATTGAACACATATACACTAAATATAACCAAAGCGCGAATTTTAAGGTAAAAAACTCTATTCTCCGTCGATAAAACGTGACATATGTTATACTATTTGTAACTAAAAACTTTTATAATAATCTTATGTAGTCTCCTTGACTTTCATTCCGCTGTAATATATACTTATATGGAGTAAAGAAGCTAAGTAAAAATGGGGTTAAAAAGCTATGATACCTATTAGGAAAGATAAAAAATCAGATTCCAGTGCCCCGAAGACATCATCTGTCCCGTATCTTCCCTTGAGCAATTACGACATGATACCAGAGGCAGCAGAGCTTATACCGTATGAGATAGCCAAAAAATACAAGATTATTCCGGTAAGCAGAACAGATAATATAATAAGCGTAGTAATGGAGAACCCGTTTGATGAGGAGGCTATCAAGGTAGTTGAAAACTTTACAGGCTGTGTTGTCAGAAGATTTATAGGCACTCATTCAGAGATAGCAGATGCCATAGATTCTTATGTGGTAGTACCAAGTGCTTTACCTATCGCAGAAAAGAAGAAAGAGGAACCTGCTATTGCCAGAGTAGATATTTGTGATGATCAGGAAGTAGCTGCTGCTAAAGTTGCCGCTTGGGATGGAAAGGCAGAACGCAGATCAGCCTATAGATTTAAATGCAGCCTCGACGCATATTTTCCAACAAAAAACTCATACATTAAAAGTAAAACTATAAATATTAGTTATACTGGCATAGCGCTGGTATCGAAAAGCCTCATACCTATAGGCACCTACTTAAATGTGAGGATAGACCTTCCTGAAAAGATTCACTCATATCTGGTAGCGCTTCTCGTTCTTGTGGTAAGAGGTGCCAGGCTTGATGAAGAAAATTTCTGCGTAGCCGGCAAGATAGTGAAAGAGGAGGGCGGAGACATAAAACGTATTGTTAGTTATTTTAGCTCAAATAACGGCCATGATATTAATATGTATAAAGGCTTAGACAAAAGAAAATACACAAGGCATAAAGCAGATGCTAATATTTGGTTTCCAGCTAATAGCGCTTATAATAAGGGAATGCTGGAAGATATAAGTGATTGTGGTTTTTCATTTAAATCCAAAATAGGCGTTTCTATAGGATCTTACCTGCCCATAGAAATATCACCGATAAAAGAGATAGGCAACCAACCGTTAATATGGCTTACTGAGGTAGCAAGAGCTACTACAGTACCGGGTGGTTGTTTTAGCATAGGGGTAAAGTGGTTAAATATACACAAAAATGGCAGTGATATGGAAAAAATAATAAGATACGCGGGTAAGGCTTCCCATAAATAATTGACCCATCGGGGTGTTTTTCGAGCAGCGAGGAGGCACCCTGAGAATCTCACCAAAATACCTATAAAAAACATATTAAAAAATACTTCTTGACAAGCAGTATTTTTTTTGCTATACTTCCTAAAGAGTTTTTAAAGCGAAAAATCCCGCAGGTAACTTCGTAAAGACTTATTACTCGAATGGATAAAAAGCAAGCCCCCGAAGCAAAGTAGCCGAAGGCTACGAAGTCCCCAAGGGGGAGGTGCGCAGTCCGCCGCAGCCCTACAGCAGCATCCGCGCAGTAATGGCGAAGGCGGAAAAAAGGAGGTAGTTTACAATGGCAGTCAGGCAAACACTTTTCAGGGACCAGGTATTATCTGATAGAGAGAGAAAAAATCTGTCAATACTTGATGTTGTCAGAAAGAGCGGCCCTGTAACAAGAACAGAGATCTCAAAGGTTACTAAACTTAACATAGTAACTGTTTCAAATTATGTAAATAATTATATTGATAAAGGCCTAGTTATAGAAAAGGGTTTCGATGTATCTACTGGTGGCAGAAAACCAACCCTTGTAGAGCTAAACGCGAAGATGGGCTATGTGATAGGCGTTGATATAGGGCCCGTATATATGATAGCAGCTATAACTGATTTGACAAATAACGTTATAGGTAAGGTTAAGAGAGATCGGCCAAAAGGGCCTATGAACGAAGTCATAACTAGTTCTATTGAAATGATTTATGAAATTATAGAGAAGTCAAAGGTAGATAAGAATAAGATAAAAGGGGTAGGGCTTGGTGTCTCGGGAGTAATAGATTCAATAGCAGGAACAGTTAGAGATACAGACCCGGTAAGAGGTAGAACAACGGGAAGCTATGCCTCTGTAAAGTCTCTTGTGCAAAAAGAGTTCAACATACCGACTTTTGTAGGAAATGACGCTACAGTAGCAGCCTTCGGTGAAAAGAGGCTGGGCCTTGAACAAGAGATAGATGATATGCTCTATGTCTATTCTGACGTTGGATGCGGTATAATAATAAAGGGAGAGATATATTGCGGCGCAGGAGGAAGCGCCGGTGAAATGCAGCTTATGGTGGATCAGGCAGATCCTCCGCTGCATGAGTCAGCTCCTAACTATCTGCGCCCCTGGGGTGTTGATCTTGGGATAACAGAAGAAGCCAAAAGAATACTTTCTAAGGAAAAGGCGGATTCAAAGATGACAGAGTTGGCAGGCGGCGATCTGGAGAACCTGACATCTGAGATGGTTATAGAGGCCGCAAAGGCCAAGGATAAGATAGCTATAGAGATAATAGAGAACGCCGGCGTGAATCTGGGCGTAAGAATAGCCTACCTTATAAACCTGTTTAACCCGGAAGTTGTGGTTATAGGCGGGGGCGTAGAGCAGGCAGGAGAACTTCTGCTTGGACCAGTGAAAAAGACAGTAAGACAGCTTGCTTTTGAAGAGCCAGCCAACACAGTGAAGATAGTTCCTTCCAGGCTTGGAGATAGCGCGGTAGCTTTAGGAGCAGCAGCTCTTGTACTAAGGGAGATATTCGCGCAAATATAATGAGCGCATAACTTACGCGACCAAAGGGAGCGTAAGTTATATGCGCGAATTATATCCAGAGGACACGAAGTGTCCGAAGGATCCCAGCTATTGATATAGTTTTAGCAAAAAGCACATCCTCCTCAGGATGTGCTTTTTCAATGATACGGTTTTATTTGATAAATTTTTCTTCTTTTTTGAGCAATTATGGCTTGACAACAAACCGTATCATGTGTTAAATTCAAGTTAGCCGTTTATGATACGGTTTTAAATTGCGAGGGAAATGATATGGTCCGGTGGGCGTTTCTCTTTGTTTTTTGCTGCACATCGTCTATTTTAACATTAGACATAGATAATGCGGTTTTTGCTCAAGAGACAGGGATATCATATATATTAGCAGACCTTAGCTATGAGGTCTATCCTGATTTTTCAAGAGTCATACTCGCATCCAATAAAAGAATAGACGTTGTCTCTTATGAGATACATGACCCTTATCGGATTGTAATAGATCTGGTAGGGGTTGCTTTTTGTGAATTGGAAAATTATACTGTATATGATAAGGGAAATGTCTCTTCAATCGATATCATAAGAGATCCTACTATCCAAAAACCATTAGGGCTTGATGATTTTTTCTATGCGGTTGATTATATAATAATAACCCCCACTTCTAAAATGCCATACAAGGTATCTTTATCAGAAGGCGATAAGGTAGTAGTGGTTGATATCGGTGAGAAAAAGCCCAAAGAGCCGGCGCCTGTAGAAGTAAAGCCGCTTCCGGAAGAAAAGCCCATAGAAGAGAAGCGCTCCGCGGATGCTATTGCTAAGGGTGAGGATAATAAGCCTGCGCTTGCTGATGCGAAAGAAGAGCCCAGCCAAGATAAGCCTAAAGAGATAAAGAAAAAACCCCAGAGGCCAAGATATGTCAAGGAAGAGGTGATTGAGCCGGACAACATAATAGATTACGTACATTGCGAGGCATTGGACGATACGTCAATGGTGGTTGTATCATCCAGCAGAGATATAAGGTTTAAGGCATATAGAAAATACCAGCCTCACCATGGAGTTATGCTCAAGCCGAAGGAAAAGGTATATACGAATCTGGAAGAAGAAGTCAAGATAGATAATGGTTATATAAGTTTCATAAGGATCGCGGAAGATAAGACAGTGGAAAAACCATCCAGCCTCGGCGAGAGTTACTATCCTGTAAAATATATTTTGGTAGGTGTAAAAGGAAAGTTACCTTATGATTTTTATTGTAACGAAGACGGCACAGTATCTATTCTTGAGGTTTTTTATCCTAAGGCTAAAGAGCCGGTTAGAATAGCAGACGCGAAACCTAAAGAAGCCGGAGAAGAGGTATTTGAGCCTGATGAAGAGCTTGTCACAAGAAGCCAGCTGCTAAAAGAATTAAAAGAAGAGATAAAGAGGGAAGGCCTTCTTAAGGGAGAAGGAATCGTAGGGCTTACAAAAGAAGGATATGATAAGAGAAGGCGTGAAGTAGAAGGCCTTACAGAGCGCATCGGAAAAGAAGTTCTAAAGGATGTTATTGTAAAAGGTAAAGGTATATTAAATCTGAAAGAAGCGCAGGATATAGCTCTTAAAAGTTCACCTGAGGCAAGAACAGCCAGAGAAGAAGCAAGGCTTGCTAAGCTTAAGAAGAAGGAAGCCTTCCGCGCGCTATTTCCTCAGGTAAAGGTAAGGGGGTCCAAAACAGAAGGCGATGTATTGGGAGTCGATTTTATCGAAGAAGTCTATGGCGTGCAGGCAGAACAGTCATTATACCAGGGAGGCAGGCTCTGGAATACATATAGGCAGAGCAAGGTAAACTTGAAGGTTGCTCAATCGCGCCATCAGAAGATAGAGAACGACATTAATTATAAAGTAGCTGAGACATATTACGATACAGTGACAACAGGCATGAACCTCAGGCTGCAGGAAGAGTTATTAAAGAGGGCAGGCGGTATCTTAGAGTCTGCCGAGAAGAGACATAAGGCCGGACTTAGTACAAGGCTTGAGATCTTAAATGTAAGGTCAGCGTATGATCAGATAAAGTTTCAGATAGCTGTCGCGGAGAGAGACCTCGCGCTGGCGAGATTTAAACTGCAGCAGGCAATGAATATGGACATCGAGGAAGAGAGTATCGACCTGGCAGATGTAGAGCCCGAGCTTGGATTTAAGGTGATAGAAGTCGATCTGAAAAAATGCTTAGATATGGCGTCAGAAAACCAGCCTGATATCTTATTGAACTCCTTATTGGTCGAATCTAATGAATATAATGAAAAGATAGCAAAAGCCAAAAAGAGATTCAAGGTTGACATAACAGGTTTTTACGGCAAGTCAGGTTCGCATTACGAGACCGAGGCCCGCGACCTAAGTAAAGACTGGAATATAGGCCTTAGGGTAAGCAAGCCTTTTTGGGGACATGGCGCTTCCTATAGTTACACCAAAGAAGAGACAAGCAGAAAAGTAGGCCAGACCGACAGGACAGGCACGGTGGTAAACGCCGGGGAACTATCACTTTTTGATAAAGAAGTCATAGGTATAAACGCGGAGATAAAAGAAGCAAGGGTAAACAGGCAGAAGGTAGAAAACAATCTTATAGAAGCCAGGCGGCAGGCAGCCATGGAAGTAAAAGAGGCATATTATAGTTACCAGCAGTCTGTTATC
The DNA here is from genome assembly GCA_043823785.1 of Candidatus Omnitrophota bacterium. Classification (GTDB taxonomy): domain Bacteria; phylum Omnitrophota; class Gorgyraeia; order JABMRG01; family JABMRG01; genus JBDRAM01. The sequence goes on along the minus strand of JBDRAM010000020.1, from coordinate 6,765 downwards.
CAGGTGAAAAATTCTCTTGAAAAAACCCAATTCCAGGAAGAGGCAGTGAAGGTAGCAAAGGCACAGTCTGAGCTTAACGAGGCGTTACAGTCACAGCTCCTGGAGTCTATTACAAAATTGACAGATGAGAAATCGGTATACGTGAAGGCGCTTTCTGATTACAATCTATCCTTGTCCAAGCTTAACAGGGCTGTAGGTATTAGAGATTATTTTACTGTAGAATAAACCGGGAGGCTTTAAAGATATGAGCGCTTTTAAATTCAGATTTAGAAAAAAGCCGTTGAATTTTTCTAAGATAAAAAAAGATCTTGCTCCGGATAAGAAGGAGAAGCAGGATGAGAAAAATCCAGAAGAGCCGGTGCCGAAAGAAGCGAAGAAGATCACAAACGCGGAAGCTGTGCAGGGCAAGTTTGTAAATGAAAAAGATACTAAGAAAGACGGAGGCAGCAGTAAAGAAAGCGCTACTAAGAGGCTGGATCAGGCATTGGGGCTAAAGCAGGCCGGCAAAAGGCCCGCCTCCGGAAGAAAAGATTTATTTAAAAGGAGAAGGCGCCCGAAAGCCGGGACTCTTATCTTAATAACGCTTATATTTCTTGGGATACTCATATTTGGAATAGGCCAAAAATATAAGCCGGAGCTGATAAGCAGTTTAATCAATGCCGCAAAGGAGAAATTAGGCCTTAAAGCCCCGTCCCCCGAAGAGCCGGCAGTTACCGAAGAAGAAGCGGTCGCGGAATTGGTAACTGTAAGGACTTACCGGGTCGCGCGCGGCGATTTTGTAGATATGCTTTCCGGCATGGGCACTGCAAAAGGTGATCGGGAGATAGAATTAAGATTTTCAGTAAATGGAGTAGTAGATTCTATTAACTTCTTTGAAGGAGATATGGTGCGCAAAGGCGATATAATAGCTACGCTGGACCAGAAAGACGCCCTCCTTAAGCTCGAATACTCCAAAAGCAAGCTTAAGACACAGGAAGTGGCCCAGATGTCGGCAAAAAAGAAGCTTGAGATCCATCAGAAACTTTACGACGAAGGCATAATAATAGAGCCGAAGCTTGAAGAGATGAAGCTTGAGCATGAGAGCGCGGGGACGCAGGTAAAGTCCGCGCAAAAGGAAGTCGAGTTCGCGTTGTCGGAACTTGATAAGACATATCTCTATTCTCCGATAGACGGAGTAATGGGAACGAGAGATGTGGAGGTCGGCGAGTTTGTTAATTCAAATATAAAAGTAGCTACTTTATTCGATACCGAAAGCATAGTTGTAGAGATGGGTGTTATAGAAAAGGATATAAGCAGAGTCGCTCTTGGCCAGAAAGCCAAGGTAAATGTCGATACATATCAGGGCGTTGATTTTGAAGGAAAGATAGATAGTGTTGCCCCTATTATCAAAGGGAAATCCCGCACGCTTACGGTCAAGATAAAGATAAAGAACGATAATCCAAAAGGCACACTCCTGCCGGGTATGTTTGCCAGGACGTGGGTCTCTGTTTATGAGAAGAAGAATACTATCAAGGTACCCGCAGCGTGCCTTTACGATCTTGATGAAGACGGAGAATTTGATTCAGTATATGTTGTTGATGAAGAGAATATCGCCAAGGCCAGGCCTGTCAAGATAGGTTATATTTCGACGGATTATGTAGAGATAGTAGATGGCCTTAGGGAAGCAGAGCAGATAGTCTCAGAGACAATGGCAGAGGTTAAAGATGGCGTAAAGGTCGACGTGATCGAAATCCAAGAAGCGATGTTTTGATTTCGTATTTCGCATATCGCATATCGCATTTCGCATATAGCATATAGCACGTCGCTTTTAAGCGATATACGAAATACGATATACGAAATACGATATACGATATACGGGAGAGAAAACATAAGTCAATGGCATTACCCAATTTCTCAGTGAGAAGACCGGTTACGGTAATAATGATCTTTTTAGGGGTAGTGCTTTTTGGCTTTATATCCTGGATGAGGCTCCCGCAGGAATTATACCCCCCCATAACATATCCCCAGCTTAGCGTTGTTACATTCTATAAAGACGCGGCGCCTGAAGAGATGGAGGTCCTTGTAACCAAGCCTGTTGAAGAGGCTGTCGGCACAGTAAGCGGCGTGCGCCGCATAAGCTCTACATCGAAAGAAGAGACCTCTCTGGTTGTAGCGGAGTTTAATTGGGGAACCAACATGGACTTCGCGGCATTAGGGGTAAGGGAGAAGATAGACCTTATAAAGGAGAGCCTCCCGCGCGGTTCAGATGACCCCATAGTAATGAAATACAACCCCTTCGAACTGCCTCTTTTAGTTTTAAATATCACCGCGGACAAGACTCACCCTGCCAAGATCCGCCAGATCGTCAAAAAGATAATAAAAAACGAGATAGAGAAAGTGGATGGCGTGGCGGCAGCCAATATAACAGGCGGCAGGATACCTGAGGTGCTCGTAGAGGTAGATCAGGACAGGCTTATGTCCAAGAACATATCGCTCACCGATGTGGTAGAATTCGTAAGCAAGGCAAATCTCAACTATCCAGCAGGCACAATAGAAGAGAGCTTCTATGAGTATCTTATAAGGACTATAGGAGAATTTGAATTAATAAGAGAGATAGACGATGTTGTAATAGGCCTCGATGACCAAACGGAAAGAATAGAGTTTCCTGAGTACGGGCCCGAAGATGTCAAGGAGAAGCAGGAGGATGCCGCGTTTAACAAACGCCTTATCTTGCTTAAAGATATAGCGGTTGTAAAAAACAGCTTCAAGGATAAGACTTCTGTCTCGCGATACAACAGCATGGATAATATATCGGTCTCTGTGCAGAAGCAGGCCGACGCAAATACCTTGCGCGTAGCAAACAATGTCAAGGAGGTCATCTCCCGGACGAAAGAGCTGATACCCAAGGATGTGCATATTGATATAGTATATGACCAGTCTACTTTTGTAAAATCAGCCATAAGCGGCGTAAGGGACGCTGCCTTTCAGGGAGGCGTTCTGGCATTCTTAGTCCTGCTTTTGTTTTTAGGCAATATAAGAAGCGCGGCTATAGTAGCGCTTAATATACCCATATCTATAATGGCCGTATTTTCACTTATGTACTTAGGCGGCATAGGCATAAATATAATATCACTCGGCGGATTAGCTCTTGGTGTCGGCATGCTCGTCGATAACGGCATAGTAGTCATTGAAAATATCTTTAGGCACCGCGAGCAGGAGAATAGGACGCCAAAAGAAGCCAGCATTGAAGGTGCTAAAGAAGTAAGCGGGGCCATAGCGGGCTCCACCCTTACAACTATCGCGGTATTTTTCCCTATGATATTTGTAATCGGTATAGCGGGACAGCTTTTTAAGGAACTGGCCTTTACGGTAATATTCTCTCTTCTGGCATCGTTGATAGCGGCATTGACTTTGATACCTATTTTAAGTTCCGCCATTCCGTATGCTCCCGGAACTTCCAAGAAGAGAGATAAAGGCATAGTGGGCAGGGTGTTAAGTTCTATGCAGGATGAGATAGACAGCCTGCTTGTTTTTTTTATAGATAATAAACTTATATGCCTTATCGCGGTTTTGGCTATCTTTATAGGCGCCTGCCTCCTTATTCCCGCCATTGACACGGAATTTCTTCCCAAGATAGACCAGGGGCAGTTTATTATAAAACTTGATCTCCCGCCGGGCACTAAACTGGAAATTACAGAGTCGGCTGCCAGAAAGATAGAGTCGTATCTTTTTAAGATGGCGGATATAAAAGATGTAACAGTAAATATAGGCTCTACCCAGGAGAAGAAAGGGACAGCGCTGCTTGAGACAATGGGCCCGAACCAGGGCCAGATCATAGTAAACTTAAAACCTTTAGGAAGGCTGGGTAAGTCAGGTGAGGATTACCGCTCGGTACCTACTTCGACTGTGCTGCAGAAACTTAAAGACCTGCTGCACAAAGAGCCATTGAACGGCGCTGATGTAGAATACATATTGCAGGAGAGCGTTTTTAAGACCGCGTTTCAAGCGGGCGCACCGGTTGTAGTCGAGGTCAAGGGGCAGGATCTTAACGAGATCAGACGCATAACCCGCGACATAGAGAAAAGTTTGAGCAAGATATCAGGTTTATATAGCATAAGAAATACCCTTATAGATCCCGCGCCGGAAGTCAAGATCAACATATTCAAGGAGAAGGCCGCGAATTATAACCTTTCGACAAGTGACATCGCCGTTGCGGCGCAGACCGCGGTAAAGGGATTCATAGCGACCAAATTTAAACAGGAAGGAGAAGAGATAGATGTAAAGGTGCGCCTAAGAGAGCAGGACCGCGACGACATGGCAAAGGTTAGGATGCTAAATCTGCACTCTGCCGCGCTTGGCATAGATGTTCCGCTCGCGGAGGTAGCGTACTTTAGTTTAGGAAAAGGCCCAAGCGAGATAAAAAGGCAGGATCAGGAGAGGGTAGCGATTGTAACTGCCAATATATTTAAGAGGTCATTTAAAGAGGCGGCAGACGCGGTTAACCTATCCCTTAAGAAACTAAATCTTAGCCAGGGATATTCCGCGGAGCTTACCGGCGAAAGAGAACAGATAGAGCAGTCATTCGGAAGCCTGCAAGGTGCCCTGATCCTATCTTTAATCCTTGTTTATATGATCATGGCTTCACAGTTTGAATCCTTGTGGCAGCCTTTTGTAATATTATTCACATTCCCCCTTTCCATAATAGGGGTTATCTTGATCCTCTTAGTTACAGGCACCCCCTTGAGCGTGATGGTCATATTGGGTGTTATAATCTTAGGGGGTATTGTAGTCAATAACGGTATTGTGCTTATCGATTATACCAACATACTAAGAAAAGAGGGCATGCCTGCCTATGATGCCGTGATCCTCGCGAGCTCAAGGCGCCTGAGGCCTATCATTATGACAGCTCTTACTACAATACTTGGATTAGTACCTTTAGCGCTGGCACTGAACGAAGGCGCGGAGCTGCAGCAGCCTATGGCAATAGCGGTTATAGGCGGCCTCGCGGTTTCTACATTTTTATCCTTAATAGTCATTCCAACTATATATCTTAGCCTTGATGCTTTTATAGTATTTATCAGAAGAAACGCATTTGGCGCAAAAATATCAGTGCCTTTAAAAGGTATGGAGCTTGCTTTCGAAGCAACAGTGCAGGCCCCTGTTTTTCCAAGCGAAGAAGGTGTTGACGAAGAGATAGAAGCCCCTGCCCTCCCACTGCCTACTGAACCTGCGGAAGAGGCCCCTGAAGTAGGAGCCCGCCTGCCCATAGAAGACAGTGGCGGACAGGCCGCCTCCGGCGGCGAACCGAAACCAGAAGAGAAACTACCTATAATTCCGGAAAAACAAGAGAAACCCGAAGTAGGAGCCCGCCTGCCCATAGAAGACAGTGGCGGACAGGCCGCCTCCGGCGGCGAATTAGAAGGCAAAAGAGAAAAACCCGAAGAGAAGTTGCCTAAAGAAGAGAAAGAGCCAGAGAAGAAGCCAGAGAAGAAGCCAGAGCCTACGATTTTGTCTGCTTTTGGAAGAGAAGATAAAGTAAGGCCTAAGAAAGAAGAACCAGAGAAGAAAATACCCCTGCTTCCAAAGAAGCCGGAAAGAGAAGAGAAAGAGACTGAAAAAAAGAAGTCAGTGCCTTCGGAAGGCGAGACTAAGAAGAAACCTCAAGAGAAGTTGCCTATAATTTTCAAAAAACCGATCGAAGAAGAGAAGAAGCCTCTGCTTCCGGAAGAAAAACCCAAAGAAAAATCGCCTGAAAAAGAGAAGACAGCACCTCCCGAAGAAAAGTTAGAAAAAGCACCTGCTGCTCCAAGAGAAGAAGTTAAAGATGAAAGCGCAGAAAAGAGGCCGCCAATCGCAGACGTGCCCGGCAAGGGTAATATATCTGTTGAGCTTTGGGATTCTCTTGCAGGGAGACAGCAGGATCTCATAAGATATGTAAGAGAAAACAGAAAGATAACAAGAGCTGAATATTCCAAAAAGTTTAATATATCTGTCCCTACGGCAGCCAGAGATCTAAAGCTTCTATCAGATAGCGGTATATTAACTGCTAAAGGGCCTGCTGCTGTCGGCAGGTATTATGTGTTAGCGGATGATATCTAGCGTTTTCGTATTGCGTCGTGCGTTGTGCGTCGTGCGTATCGCGTAAAACCCTAACCGCAATACGCAATACGCAATACGCAGTACGAACCTTATATAACAGGGATAACAATGGGACTCCCACGATTATCAGTAGATAGGCCTATTACAATATCGATGTTTTTTTTGGGCATAATCCTCATAGGGGCGATTTCCCTTAACCGCCTGCCCATAGAACTCCTTCCTAATTTCAGCTTTGGCGACATATCAATATTTATAAACATAAGAGGCGGCATACCCCCCGAAGAGGTAGAAGAACAGGTATCAAAGCTTGTAGAAGAGGCTGTAGGCACGGTAAGCCATCTGAAGGATCTAATATCTATTTCTGAGGAAGGCCGCTCCCGCGTTGTTATGCGCTTTGAGCCAGGCATAAATATGGATTACGCTATCCTCGAGGTAAGGGAAAAATTCGCAAGAATAAGAAACAAACTTCCAAAGCAGATAGAGAAACCGGTTATAGCAAAATTTGAACAGGAGGATGTGCCTATATTGATACTGGCTGTGACCGGACTAGGCCATACGCCTGAGATGCTGAGAAAGATAGTAGACGATGAGATAAAAGACCGCATATTGAGAGTAAACGGTGTCGCCAATATAGATATAGGCGGGGGAAGAGAAAGAAAGATACTGGTTGAAGTCGACCAGAGAAAG
>JBDRAM010000019.1:0-9254 GCA_043823785.1 Candidatus Omnitrophota bacterium | reverse complement strand
ATGGACAAGACAAAGATAAAAAAAGCTGTAAGGGATATTCTTTTAGCTATAGGCGATGATCCGGACAGAGAAGATCTGCGCGACACGCCGCAGCGCGTTGCCGAGATGTATGAAGAGATCTTTAGCGGTATAAAGCAAGACCCGCGCAGAGATCTTGAGGTCTTACTAGGTGAAAAGCACAACGAGATAGTACTTCTTAAAAATATACCGCTTTATTCTATATGCGAACACCACCTCCTACCTTTTACAGGAAAGGCTCATATCGCATACATACCAAAGTGCGGAAGAGTCACCGGCCTTAGTAAATTAGCAAGAGTAGTAGAGGTATATTCAAAAAGGCTGCAGGTGCAGGAGAGGCTTACGACCCAGGTGGCGGATATTATTATGAAGCAGCTAAAACCCCTTGGCGTGCTGGTGGTGATCGAGGCCGAGCATCTTTGCATGTCAATGAGGGGAGTGAAAAAACCCGGTGCTGTAACAATTACCAGTGCTGTACGAGGCATATTTAAGGAGAATGCCAAGACAAGGCAGGAAGCGCTTTCTCTGATCAGATAAATGAAGGCATAAGTTGCGGAGCGTAAGCGACGCAACTTATATGCCTGAATTTACCCCCACACCAACTTCGTGGCTATTGTTAACATCGAAGTTGGTGTGGGGGTAAATTCGCACTTATAACTTATGTCGTACTTCGTACTCTATAAGTTATGTGCTCATTTACTTTACTGTTTACAATATAAGTTTATATGTTATAATTATATAAGTCTATTATAGGAGAATAAGGTGGAGAAAAGGATCTATGAAAGGATATCGCTGCCTGTCAAGCTGACGTATGAGGTAAAGAATCGCCCTAGGATTGTTGAAGAGTCAGTAAGCAAAAATATAAGCGGCAGCGGCATATGTTTGCCATTAAGGGAAAAATTGCCTGTTAATACCGAGTTGATCATTAGAATAGAGGTTGGTAAAGATGGGGATGGGGTTACCCTGAATGGAAGGATAGTATGGAATAGGCGAGTTGACATAAACGGAGGCGTAGGCCCTCTAGTCTTTTATGATACCGGCATAGAGCTTATAAACCCAGACCCAATAAATATAAATAGAGTGATTACCTGTTATTATGGTAAGCCCTTCTAGGATATAATATCAAAATATGAACTTTTTTTTACAGCTAGGAAGAAATAGAATCTTTATTGTAACCCTGTTGGTATGGTTTATTGCCCAGCTTATTAAGGTGCTTATAGGCGTTATAGTCGAAAGAAAGTTTAATTTTAAATGGCTGGTCGGCACTGGCGGCATGCCTAGTTCTCACTGCGCGGGAGCGGCGGCACTGGCTACTACCCTTGGTATAGAATATGGTTTTGATTCACCCCTGTTCGCCATAGGTATGGTTTTCGCGATCGTTACAATGTTTGATGCTCAGAGCGCGAGGCGCGCTGTAGGAAAACAGGCAGAGCTTCTGAATAAGATATTTGAAGATGTTTATTTTAAAAAACCTATAAAAGAAGAAAGGTTGATAGAGCTTATCGGGCATACCCCTGTGCAGGTATTGACAGGCGCCGGCCTGGGCATCGTGCTGGGTTATTTCTTTTATGCTTTTCTTTAACTTATGGTATGGAATTTCAAAGCACAGATGAGCACAGATTTTTACCACAGATTAGCACAGATATCTGCGCCAATCTGCGAAAACGCAAGTTCAACACAAAATCTGCGCCAATCTGCGCATAATTTGTTATAAAACCGGGAACAAAACAATATGAAAAAAAATATAATCATCGTAGCGGCTATTTGCGTATCTGTAATATCAGCGGTTATATTGGCACGGCTTGCTGCTGACAGGTTTTTAGCAGAAGAAAATGATAGCGCGGTATTGCCACCAGGACCTGTTTTAGAGGCCCCTAAAACAGAGCCATCAGCCCATGAAGAGATAAAAGATATGCTTAGCAAGGGTGAGAAGGCTATGGCAGTGAAGAGGCTCCAAGAGGTAGCTGACTCTGAAAAAGGGTCACGACAGGCGTATGAATCGTTTCTGATGCTGGCTGCAACCTATAAAAATGACGGAAATTTTACAAAAGCAAAAGAATATTACATAGCTATAACTAATGAATATTCAGAGTATTGTAACTATTCGCAGATACAGGAAAAGCTCAATGAATTAAACATAGCTATACTTTTTTCAAAGATACCCACAAAGAATAGTGAAATTTATTCAGTTGTGCCCGGTGATTCGCTTACAAAGATAGCAAAGAGATATTCTACGACCGTTGAGCTTATAAAAAGAGCCAACGGATTGAAGACAGACACCATAATGCCTGGGCAGAAATTTAAGGTTCAGAAGATACCATTTTCTATTGTCGCCGATAAATCACAATCAGTACTAACTCTTATATTGCAGGATGAGGTAGTCAAAACCTACGCTGTTTCTACAGGTAAAAATAATTCTACGCCAACAGGTATTTTCCAGATAAAAGATAAGCTCGTAGACCCTGTCTGGTATTCCCCAGATGCTGTAGTAGCGTCTGGCAGCCCTGATAATATTCTTGGTACACGCTGGATGGGCCTTACTACACCCAAGCCAGGTTATGGTATACACGGAACAACTATGCCCGAAAGCATAGGGTACCAGGCTACGGAAGGATGCGTAAGAATGCGCAATGACGATGTCGAAGAGCTTTATGCGATTGTTCCTGTGGGCACGGAGGTAACTATTATTGACTAGAACGACAAATGATAAAATCCGAAATCCGAAATCCGAAATACGAAACAAATTCGAAATTCTAATTTTCAAAACCTATGTTTCGAATTTAGAAAATTAAGATTTGTTTCGGAATTCGATATTCGGATTTACCTTTTATTTTGGAGATCGTTATTTTAAAGGGAGTCTCATAGTATGAACCCCGTACTTCTACACTGAAAAGCTTTTGGATTTAAAACATCTAAATCAGCAAATTAGTTGTTACAAATAAAAAACTTAATTTTTAGACTTGAAGTACGGGGTGAAGCAAATAAGCTGTAGAATAAATAATTGTTTCAATTAAAGCTAACGTTGTTAGTATAGAGGTACGGGGTGAATGGCAGCGGCCTTGAATTTGAGAAACCTATATTAGAGTTAGAGCGCAAGATAGAGGAGCTTAAGAAATTTACCAGCTCCGAGAATATAGATCTGCGTTCTGAGATAGACAGGCTCAGCCAGAAACTGGACGGCCTTAAGCGGGAGATATTTGAAAGCCTTACTCCCTGGCAGAGAGTCCAAATAGCGCGTCATCCGCAACGGCCCTATACCCTTGATTATATAAACCTTATTACAAATAATTTTATGGAGTTGCATGGTGACCGTTCATTTGGTGACGATAAAGCTATTGTGGGAGGCCTTGCAACGCTGGACGGCCAAAAGATAATGCTTATAGGCCACCAGAAGGGCAGGGATACCAAGGAAAATCTGATGCGTAATTTCGGAAGTGCCCATCCCGAAGGCTATCGAAAGGCCATGAGGCTTATGAGGATAGCTGAAAAGTTTGATATTCCTATAGTATGTTTTATAGATACTCCCGGGGCATACCCCGGAGTTGGAGCGGAGGAGAGAGGCCAGGCAGAAGCGATAGCATACAATCTTCGCGAGATGAGCTCTATAAGGGTGCCTATAATAGTAGTTGTTATAGGGGAAGGCGGAAGCGGTGGAGCTCTCGGAATAGGCGTGGGCAATAGAGTATGCGTAATGGAAAACGCGTATTATTCAGTTATCTCTCCCGAAGGGTGCGCTGCTATACTGTGGAAAGACCGCGCAAAAGCTGATGAGGCGGCGCAGTCTTTGAAGCTTACAGCGCATGATCTTATAAAGATGGGCATTATAGATGAGGTGATTCCTGAGCCATTAGGAGGAGCGCATCGTGATCCTGAGGCAGCATCCCAGAATCTAAAAAAGGTATTGATAAAAAATATTAATGAAATTTCAAATATGTCTAAAGAAGAGATAGCAGAGTCCAGGTATAAGAAATTCAGAGGCATGGGCATGTTCTCCGAAAGCTGATTTTTATAAAAAGGGATTTTTAGAGTGTATAAAAAAATGCAGGTTTCAAGTAACTTTAAGGATATCAAACAAGCAGCTACTGCCATAGCGGGCCTATTTAAGGAGGCGAAGGCAGATGAAGCTGATATCTTTGATATAAGATTAAGCTTAGAAGAGGCGTTGATAAATGCCGCGAAATATGGAAATAAGCTTGATGAGAAGCGCAATGTTTATATAGAAATTGATATTGCCGGCAATAAGGCTACTATTTCCGTTGAAGATGAAGGAGATGGTTTTGACCATGAGAGTTTACCTGATCCTACAAAAGAGGAGAATCTGCTCAAGGCGAGCGGAAGAGGCGTATTTTTGATAAAACATCTTATGGATAAGGTGGAATATAACAAAAAAGGTAACCGTGTTACTATAACAAAATATTTAAAAAAGAGCCAAACCAGGCAGCAGATCGCAGAATGATACAGGGTGGAGCGATTCGCGAACCCATTAGATTGGAGGGGGCTATGCAGGTAACAGAGAATAAAAATAATGACATCCTTGTATTTGATGTAGATGGTGATATAGATATAAACTCATCACCTGAGATAAGAAAGATCTTTGATAAGCCTATAAGAGAGAAGGCGATGAAGATAGTCGTTAACTTAAGCAGCGTCTCTTATATGGACAGCTCAGGGCTTGCTACCTTGGTCGAGATGCTTAAAAAGACAAGAACCTATGGTGGTAAGCTCAGGCTCAGCAATCTTTCAGCAAAGGTCAAGAGCCTATTTGAAATAACAAAGTTGGAAAAACTCTTTGAGATATTTGAGACAAAAGAGGAAGCAATCGCAGATTTTAACTAATTAATGGTATGGAGTTTCAAAGCACAGATGAGCACAGATATCTGCGGCAATCTGCGAAAACGCAAGTTCAACACGAAATCTGCGCCAATCTGCGCATAATTAAGTTTCAGGTATTATATAGTTAGGTATATAAGATGATAAAAATAGCAGCTACTATAGGTAATTCTGTTTTAATGGCCCTCGCTCATATAGGAAGGGTTTTTAATCTGTTTACTCAGACGCTATATTGGATGATAGTAGGCCCCTTTATAAAAAAGCCCCTGTCGCGTAATAATATATTCTTCCATATGGTATTTAGCGGCGTAAACAGCATGCTGATAGTCTTCTTTGTAGCTTTCTTTACAGGTATTGTCCTTGCCATGCAAAGCGCGTATCAGCTTGCTCAGTTGGGCGCGGAGATGTATGTCGCAAGCTTAGTGGCAGTCTCTATGGCCAGAGAGCTAGGGCCTGTCTTAACGGCTCTGGTTGTGGCCGGAAGGGTAGGCGCGGCTATCACAGCGGAAATTTCAAGCATGAAGGTCACAGAGCAGATAGAGGCGCTTGAGGCTATAGCTATTAACCCTGTAAGATTTTTAGTTGTGCCTCGTTTTCTCGCTCTTGTAATAATGCTGCCCTGCCTTACAATATTCAGCGACCTTGTTGGTATGCTTGGCGGATATATTATAGGGGTATTTAATCTTGGCATAAATTCAGGGCTCTATATAAATATAACTTTAGAGTTTTTAGAACTTAAGGATATATATACAGGCCTGGTAAAGTCTGTATTTTTCGCGATGATAATCTCAATCGTAGGTTGTTATATGGGCCTTAACGCGTCCGGCGGCGCTGAAGGTGTCGGGCGCTCTACAACGGTAAGTGTTGTAGCGAGTTTTATACTTGTTATATTAGCAGACTGCGTTTTAACGGGAATCTTTTATTTTAGTCAGATGTAAGTGAGGGCATAAGTTACGGAGTCCCGAGCTTGTCGAGGGACAACGTAACTTATAAGCCCGAACTTATCCCGAGCCCTAAAGTTTCGTTAACCCGAAAACGGGTTTATAAAGGGCGAGGGATCAAAGGAACCACATGGATAAAAAGGAAGTTATTGTAGAGGTAAAAGACCTTGTCAAATCCTTTGACGGGCGCAGGGTCTTAGATGGCATAAACCTGAAAGTTTATAAGGGCGAGACCATGGTTATCATGGGTGGTTCAGGCTGCGGAAAGTCTACTCTTCTAAGGCATATAATAGGTTCATATGCGCCGGATGGCGGTTACATATTTATAAAGGGAAAAGATATAACTAAGTTAACCGAGAATGAGTTTGACAGTATAAAGAGGGGCTTAGGCATGGTTTTTCAGAACGCGGCGCTATTTGATTCCATGACAGTGGAGGAGAATATATCCCTGCCGCTTCGTGAACATACAAAGCTCGCGGATGATATTATAAAGATAATGGTCAGGATGAAGCTTGAGCTTGTCGGCCTAAGGGGATTTGAAAAACTTATGCCAAGCCAGCTTTCCGGCGGCATGAGAAAGAGGGTTGGCTTAGCCAGGGCCATCGCGATGGATCCAGACATAGTATTTTACGATGAGCCTACCGCGGGACTTGACCCGATAATGGCTGGCGTTATAGATAAGCTTATATTGGATTTGAGTAAAAAGTTGAACATAACATCGGTAGTTGTAACCCATGATATGAAGACTGTTTTTACTATCGCTGACAGGATCGTTATGCTATATAAGGGTAAGGTTATAGCGGAAGGTTCGCCCGATGAGATAAAAAAAGCAAAGGACCCGCGAGCGATACAGTTTATTTCGGGCGATCCCGAAGGCCCTATTAAATTTTTCCAAGATGCCGGAGGGTATCTAGAAGAATTAACAAAGTAAGGAGTAAAAAAAAGATGGCAAAGACACTTACCAATGAAGTCAAAACAGGTTTTATGGTTATGGTATGCCTTATTATCTTGATCGGTTTTACGGTATCTGTAGGCAGATTAAGCGTCTTTCAAAAACAGTACAGGATAAAAGCCGTTTTCAGCAAAGTAGCAGGTGTAGAGAATGACTCTCCTGTCAGATTGTGCGGAGTTGAAATCGGGAAGGTGGAGAGTGTAGGCCTTTTGTATAAGGATCAAGAGACAAAGGTAGAGGCAACGCTTTTGCTGGATAAGGATGCCAAGCCGAGAGAGGATTCCAGGGCATTTGTTACTACACTTGGCCTTATGGGTGAGAAATACATAGAACTCTCATCAGGTTCAAAGGGCGCGGCATTCCTTAAACCCGGCAGTACTATACAGGGCGAAGAGCCTTTACAGATGGAAGACCTTTTTGAGGCTGGCAAGAAGATAGCTTCTGAAGTGGAAACTACGCTTGGCGATATAAGCAGGCTTGCGAGACATCTTGACGAGCTTGTAGTTGAAAACAGAGAAGATATAGATGAGGTAATAGGCAACATAAAAAGAACTACCGCAAATTTTGAAGAGTTCAGCGCTGATATAAAGAGCAATCCATGGAAGCTGATGATCAAGTCAAAGGAGGAGAAATAGAGGTAATCTAAACACTCTCCTCTCTCTTCTGGATGAAGAAGATAAAGATAAAAATTCCCAAAAATCTTTTAAAGATCCTGATAGCGGCGGTTATTCCCGCCCTTATCATTCTTGCCTCTTATTTCAGGATATTTGAGACCTACGAACTTGCCACATTAGACCTGCGATTTAGATTCCGGCCCCCGCAAAAAATAACAGATAAGGTAGTGCTTGTAGATATTGCTGAGGATACACTTGATCAGTTAGGCGAGTGGCCTATTGACAGAGGCTATTATTCTTATCTTATCGACGCGTTGACAGCTCATAACGCGGGCGCTATTGTATTTGACATAGTGTTTGGCCAAAGCAGCCCTGCATATGATGATGAGTATTCTCCGGATGAACTGCTTATCGAGTCCGCGAGAAACAGCAATAAGGTATATTTAGCTACAATATTAGGTTTATCTGATAAAAGCCCAAAAAATATCTTTCCCGACGCTTCAGGGTATGAGAACCAGCCTTTGCCTTCTTTAAAAAAAGTATGCCGCGGCATAGGCCACATAAATGTTCGCGTAGACATAGACGGGAAAAGAAGAAGGGTGCCTCTTTTCTTAGACCTTAACGGAGAACTTATACCACAGATATCTTTTCTCGCGCTATGTGATTATCTGAATATTTCCATACAGGATATAGATGTAGAAAGGGGGAGGTTTATAAAACTTACTCCCGGGCTTAAGGTGCCTATAGATTCAGAGGGCCACACGATGGTAAACTTTGCCGGCCGCTGGGGCAAAGCGTTTAAGCATTATTCTTTTATAGATATACTCAAATCTTATGCCGCGGTCGAAAAGGGAAGGACCCCTATAATCGACCTGGATGAGTTTAACAACAAAATATGTATAGTAGGGCTTACAGCGGTCGCGACCCATGATCTGGATCCTATACCATTGCAAAAACGCTATCCTATGGTAGGCTTTCACGCTAATCTTATAAATACTATTCTCACCAAAAGCTTTATTATAAGAGTGCATCACCTGATTAATCTTATTATTCTAGCGCTTCTCTCACTCGCGGTAGTTCTATCTGTTTTAAGGCTAAAGCCCTCAAGGGGCGTTTTGGCCGCTTTGGGTATATTTTTTGGGTTTGTTGCCTTGGCTTTTGGGCTCTTTGGATTTTTCAATATATGGATAGACCTTTTCTACCCGCTTATTCTCATATCAGGTGTATATATATTTTGTACTTTCTATAGATTTATAACAGAGCGCAACAAAAGGCTTCTGATGGAGAAGGAGCTTGATATTGCCCAAAGGATACAGAGGAGCTTTCTTAAGGAGACTTCACCAAAAAGGAATGGCCTGGATATAGGTGTTATAATAACACCCGCGAAATCGGTTGGCGGAGACCTGTATGATTTTGTCGAGTTTGACAACGAATCTCTTTTAGGGATTATGATAGGTGATGTATCCGGCAAAGGTATGCCGGCGGCGCTTTTTATGGCAAAGACCGTAAGTGACTTCAGGTTTCACGCAAAGGCACAGGATGATTCGCTTAAGGCTGTAACTGAGCTTAATGATCATGTTTCAATAGAATCGACGTCAGGGTTGTTTGTGACTCTATGCTATATTGTAGCAGACGCAAACGCGGGCAAGCTTAGCATAGTGGATGCAGGACACTTACCGGTTGTCCATGCGGGAAAGGATAAAGAGACCATTCTTATTACCGCTACAGGCGGCATGGCCATAGGCATTATGGATGGGGTTGAGTTTCATAAGAATGAGATTACCGTGTGCCAGGATGATGTATTTGTTCTCTATACGGATGGAGTAACAGAGGCGCGTAATACAAAGATAGAGGAGTTTGGCGAAATAAGGCTAAAGGACGCGGTTACCAGGCATAAGA
>JBDRAM010000018.1:0-14567 GCA_043823785.1 Candidatus Omnitrophota bacterium | reverse complement strand
AAGGCTGCGCCGCGGCTTAAATCTTATTTTAGGCGATGTTGGCACGGGAAAGACAACATTGAGCCGGATACTGATCCAACTCTTTAAAGATGAATCCGATTTTGTATTTCATATGATACTGGATCCAAGCTATAAGACAGAATTTCAGTTTTTATCAAGCCTGGGAAAGATGTTTGGCGTTATGCCTTCTTTTCGTTCTACTCTTGATTACAAAGAAGCCCTTGAGAAGCATTTATTCCAGAAAGGCGTAGATGAAAAAAAGACTATAATACTGCTTATAGATGAAGGTCAGAAGCTTACTCCAACGCACCTTGAGATACTAAGGACACTTCTCAATTACGAGACTAACGAATATAAGTTATTACAGCTGGTAATACTTGCGCAGATAGAGCTGCTTCCCAGGATAAGAAAGATAAGAAATTTTATGGATAGAATAAATTTGAAATATATTATAAACCCACTCGACGAAAGTGAAACAAAGGCGATGATAAACTTTAGACTTAGGCAGGCAGGGTATAATTTAGAAACCCCCCTCTTCACGAATGGGGCTATAAGGCTCATACAAGAACATACCCAGGGCTATCCTAGGCAGATAGCCAGGCTCTGCCATGATTCTTTAGAATATGTTGTAATGCATTCAAAGAGCGTGGTAGATGAGAGTGCTGTTGAAGATTTAATAGCTCATGAGGTAAGATAGATGGAAGATAGGGAATTGTCTCCGGAAGAGAAACTTTTGCGCCTTATCAAGAAAGGAAAGACCGAAAGCGCTTTCGGGCCAGAGGAGAAGATAAAGCTCCCTAAGGCGAAGATGCCTTTGTCTGAGTATGAAAAAGAAAAAGCCTCAAAAGAAAACATCCTTTATATTAAAGAAAAAAATAAGTCGTTACTTCCTGAAAGCGGTAAAAGCGGCCCTCTTAAAAAAGAGGAGGTTTCCTTACTTGCCGGCGAGAAGCTTCTTTTTACAACATTAAAAGCAGATAAAAAATTTGCTATTCCACACATAAGCTATCTATACGCGGTAATAGGCGCCGCTGTTTTTTTTATTATTATTCTTTTTATGTTTAATCTCTTTACAGGTAAAGAACAGGATGAGCTCAAACGGTTAGAGAAACTTATTACTTCCATATCTGAATCAAACACCAGGGAAGCTGCCGAAGAAGATTCACAAAAAAAAGCGGCAGAACATGCAGAAGAAGGATCTTCAGGAAAAGTGCCGGCGCCTTTTGAAGACTATCAAAAAATGTTAAATGAAAAGAGCATATTCGCGCCCCCGGCTGCAAGCAGTAAGAAGAAAGAGATTTCAACGGCAGTTACGCTTAGAGAGATGACTAAGGATTTTAGGCTTGTAGGTATTGTGCCAGGTGATGAACCACAGGCTATTGTTGAAGATAAGCGTAGCGGGCAGACGCTTTTCTTAAAAAAAGGCGAGTTTATAGGAGAGATAGAGATAGCTGATATATCAGCCGGTAAGATTATGCTGATGTTGGGTGAAGAGACATTAGCACTTTCGTTATAAGGTAATTGAAGACGTAGGTCATGTTGTTGGGTAAAGGTCAAGAGGCCAGGATGGTAGTTAGGTCAAGTGGTTGGTGGAAAAGATTAAATCCGATAATGACCAACTACCAAACCCAATTTTCCAAACCGGCATCTTAACCCTAACCTGGTTGCCTGACCAGGTTTGTTAACATATTATACTAGGAGAATATGGCGTGATTGAGGTAAAATCCGTATGCATGAGGTATGATAAGACTCTAGCGCTCGATAAAGTCTCTTTTAGGGTAGAGCAGGGCAAGGTCTTAGGGCTTTTAGGGCCAAACGGCGCTGGCAAGACCACCCTCATGCGCATATTAACCACCTATCTTTATCCGTCAGAAGGAACAGCCCTGATCGGAGGCCACGATATTACCAAAGAGCCGCTTTCTGTAAGAAGCCTCATAGGCTATATGCCAGAAGCTGTCCCATTATACGATAGCATGGTAGTAGATGAATACCTTATATTTATAGGAAAGGCAAGAGGGCTTTTTGGCGGCAGATTAATAGAAAGACTGCGATGGGTAAAGGATGCCTGCAATATAGGCCCTATATGGAAGCATTCTATATCTGAGATATCGAGAGGTTTCCGCCAGAGAGTAGGCCTTGCGCAAGCGCTTATTCACGATCCGCAGGTACTTATACTTGATGAGCCTGCCACAGGGTTGGATCCCTTACAGATAATAGGGATAAGGCAGCTTATTAAAGAATTGGCAAGAGAGAAGACCATTATATTTTCTACGCATATACTACAGGAAGCAGAGGCGTTAGCTGAAGGAATAGTAATCCTAAATAACGGTAAGGTTATTGCCGATGGGACGCGCCGAGAGATTGTAGGCGAAGAGGCTGCTCTTGAGCAGGCATTTATTCGTCTTCTAACACAGAGCAAAGAAAGCAAGGCTTAGCCCGGGGCAATAGGCCTATATTTAAGCAATAGGTAATATTATGAAGAATATATATACAATATTTATGCGTGAGATAAGAGCCTATTTTAATTCCGCTATTGCGTATATATTCATAATAGTGTTTCTTCTTATATCGGGCGGCATCTTCATGGCGCAGTTTTTTCTTATCTCAGACGCGAGCATGAGAGGTTTTTTTAATATACTGCCTGTTATACTCTGCGTATTCCTGCCGGCTATTACAATGGGCCTTTGGGCAGAAGACAGAAAAAGAAATACATTGGAGCTCCTGCTTACCTTTCCTATGAGAACGCATGAGCTCGTTCTTGGCAAATATCTGGGGAGCCTGGCTTTTTTTATAGTATCATTGCTTGCTACAATTACAATACCATTAACAATAATTGTTCTGGGTGAGCCCGACTCAGGCGTTATTGTCTGCCAGTATATAGGCACGATACTTATGGGGAGTTTTTTTCTTTCATTAGGTATCTTTGTTTCAGGGTTTTGCAAGGATCAGATAGTATCTTTTATAGTGTCAATGATGGCATGTTTTGGATTTTTTCTCTTAGGCACATCTTTTACAGCTGCTTCAATAGACGGCTGGATCCCAGGCATAGGCTTTTTCCTAAGAAACTCTCTGGGCATGGCCTATCATTTTGATTCTTTTCAAAAAGGAGTAATAGATATAGGCGATATCATATACTTTTTAATAGGCACAGTTGTTTTTCTGGTGCTTAACGGTTTTTGGCTTGAGTCACGCTTAAGGCCAAGAGCAAAGATCATATTTACCACAGCATGCCTTATAGGTGTAGGCATCTTTGCTGTTGTTAATTTTATCTTTGCTGATTTGTCGACGGGCAGATTCGATTTTACAGAATTAAAGACTCATACCATATCCTCGGTGAGCCGCGAAGTATTGCTGGAGTTAAAGGCGCCTGTATTGGTGAAGCTGTTTATTTCGCCTCCGGATAAGATGCCGAGCGGGCTTAAGATGCTTGAGCGTGAAATAAGAGATAAGCTTGATGAATTCAAGGCATCATCGAAAGGAAAATTTAACTATAAGGTATTTCATCTTGAGGCAGCCAATGTATCCAAAGAGCAAGAGGATACGATAGAGAAGTCCATTGAAAAAAAAGGTGTCAGGCCATTGCGCGTAAGAAGCATAGAGGCGGATGAGGTCGAGGTAAAGCTGATCTATTCCGCGATAAGCCTGGCATACAAAGAAAGGCCTGAGGAGATAATACCACGGGTTCTTCCGGATAATCTGCAGAATTTAGAATATATTATAATGTCCAGGATATGCAGGATGACTATCCCTAAAGCCCCTTCTATAGCCCTCATGGCTCCTTATCAAGATAAGGCAACAGATCCAAAGCTGAAAGAGATGATAGAAGAGATGGGCGGTGAGGGGCTCGATGAGTTAAGGGAAGATGGGTATAAGCTTATACCTAGAATGCTTGAATATGAAGGATATGAGGTTAAGCGTATCAGGCTCACGGAAGATGAACCTATTCCGGAAGGCTGCGATACTCTTATCATTATTGAGCCTAGAAAGCTTAATGATAGGCAGGAGTTTGAGATAAATAGGTTCCTTGTGGGAGGAGGATCTCTATTTCTGGCTGTGCAGAAATACGGCTTTGAATACTTACCGTATGAAGCAGGAGGCATTCAGATAGCGGCTGATGACAAGCTTCCTGAGGTAAATAACCTTCTTAAGGCCTGGGGCCTTGGAATCGATCAAAATTTTCTTATGGATCTACAGTGTGATGTTGTATCTATGACAGGCGGCAGGCTCTATGGCGTAATCCCGGTAAGCTCACCTATCAAGCTTCCGATACAACCCAGGATTACCGCGGAGCAGATGAATAAGGATATCTCCATAACCTCAAACCTCGACAGGATACTTTATCTTTGGGGCAGCCCTCTCGATCTTGATTATGAGAAACTTAATAGTTTAAATCTAAAGACAGAGGTGCTTTTTACATCAAGCACTGACGCGTGGAAAGTCCCCTTTCATGAAGGAGCTCTTACTAACGAGGACCTTGATGTACCTGCTAAAGATAAACGCGAGAGTTTTCCGCTGGCAGTATTTGTAGAAGGGCAATTCCCCGACGCTTTTAAGGATAAGGATATGCCTGAGTGGCCAAAAAATGATACTGCTAAAGAGGCAGAAGATGAGAGTTATGAAAAACCTAAGGAGAAAGGAGAGCTTTTGCCTAAGCCCGGTAAGCTTATCCTAATAGGATGCTCCGGCATCTTTAGTGAGCAGCTATTCGATAAAGGCGGGCATGTAAACTTCTTCTTAAACTCCATAGATACCATCACTCTTGGCGGAAAACTTATAAATGTAAGAAGTAAACAAACAGCGGATCGTACTATAAAAAGGCTCACTCCGGCTGCTAAAGCAGGATGGAGGATATTTAATACATTCTTCGTGCCTATACTCCTTGTTGCCATAGGGGGAACGAGGCTTTTTATGAGAAAACGTTCGAAATGGGTTTATCTAAAGGCTGTTTAGATATATATGAAACTTAAGCAGATCATAGTACTTGGAATTATTTTCGTATCTCTTCTCGGAGTCTTATTCGCGAAGAAGATATTCATGAGGCCTGAGACAGAAGATGCCGAATATAAAAAACTGCAGATCTCTTTTGACGCGTCAGATATCTACGTGATTGAGGCTAAAAAAGGGAAAGATCTGCCCGTTCTAAGGATAGAAAAGAAAGAGGACGACTGGTTTCTCACCTCACACTGGAGTATAAGAGCAAGAGTTTCAAGAATAGAAAGGCTCTTTAGTGAGCTGCCTGAGATTTTAGGTGAGCAGCGCTCAAGCTCAGAAGAGTTCTTTACTGATTATGCTATTTCCGATGATAAAGCACTCTCTATCACTCTTTTTGATAAAGAAGGAGAGATAAAAGAGAAGCTGTTTATCGGCTTGAAAAAGCCATCCGAGGACTCCTCATTCTTAAGGCGAGGAGATTCTAAAGATGTATATCTTATAAATAAGGATATATTCCAATTTTTCGGAATATACGGAGATCCTGAAAAAGAAGAGCTGTCCGCGAAATGGTGGATGGAACTGATTATTTCAAAGATATCTGATGATCTTGCGGAAGATATAGACAGCTTAAAAGTAGTAAGATCTATAGATGAAGGAAATGTCGCAGCGGTAGATATAAAGAAAGAGGTTGATCCAGAAAAAGAGCTGAATCAATGGGTTTCACCAGGTAAAGAACTGCCATTTGATATAGACGCGCAAAAGATAAAACGATTTATAAAAGGTATGAACAATAGGAGAGGAAGGGAAGCCAAAGACCCGGCAGGCGAGGGTTATGGCTTTGGCGAACCTTTTGCTGTTCTTACTTTTGGCGTTCGTGAAAAAGAACCTATGGAGATTATAGTCGGCGGCATAGCAGACGAAGCCAAAGGCTGCAGATATATGAGGACCCCTGAAGGCTTTGTATATGTCGTAGATAATAATGCCCTTAAAAACATAGCTATAGATATCAGCAGCTTCTTCGTAGATAATCCGTTGAGGATATCTAAGGGTGAGCTTAAATCAATAAAGATAAAATCTACCGGGGAGACCGCTGATCTTGACGAGAAACTTATAGATAAGAACGCCAAATATATCAAAAGAATAGAGGGATTATACATAGAGGCGGTAGCCTTAGATAAGAAATATGCAAAAGGCATTAAAGGTTCCGCAAAGAATATAGTAGATATAAAGAAGAAGGACGCAAGCTCTATAAAATTGTATGGAAAGAGAGAAGACGATAAGTTCCTTATTCAGGTTGAAGGCAGGCCTGAAGTCTTCCATGTCTCAAAACCCGCCTTTGAAGGCATCTTCGAGCCATTCGGCAAGCTTAATCTTACCAAATAGTGGCGCGCTATTAAATTAATTCTTGATAGTATAGGAAATTATATCTTTACCCCGACTCATATGATGTGGGTAAATTCTCTACGATAATTTACCCACATTCGTCGGGGTCTGCGGAAAATCTGCTAAAGTCTCTGCCCGAGCAGTTTTTCCTTGACAAATATCACCTTTAGTGATAAGGTTATCACTAAAGGTGATAATAGATATGGATAGCATGAGAGAAAAAATAATAAAGCTGTTTTATAACGATCTATCTGCCAGATACACCATA
Organism: Candidatus Omnitrophota bacterium; assembly: GCA_043823785.1. Classification (GTDB taxonomy): domain Bacteria; phylum Omnitrophota; class Gorgyraeia; order JABMRG01; family JABMRG01; genus JBDRAM01. Next base: position 7,984 of record JBDRAM010000018.1, on the reverse strand, counting down.
AATGAGTTAGCTAAAAAGACAGGGATATCTTACAGTTATGTATACAGACAGATCCAAGAGTTGCAGAAAAATGATATTGTGATAATTGAACAACATTCAAACCGAAAATACTGCAGTCCGAATTACAATAACCCGGAAGCAAAAGCAACCTTTGTTAAAATATCAAATAAGATAGCCGAAGATTTTCTTAAAAAAAGAGATAAGATATATTTTATTGTTGAAAAACTTTTGTCAATATTGCCTAAAAAAACCGATTATAATTTACTTTCCATTGTGCTATTCGGATCTTTAGCGAAAGGTACCCATTTTAAAAAAAGCGACATAGATCTTTTTATTATTATACCTTCAAAGAAGAGATATGACGAAGCCATCGAGACGGAATGTGTAGCGCTATCGAAGGGCTTTGGTGTGGAAATAAACCCTATAATTTCCGAGCCAACAAGCCTATTGACAATGCTCAGAGAGAAGGAACAGAATGTTGCAAAGGAGATATTAAAAAATAAAATAATACTTTTTGGAGCAGAAAAGTTCTGGGAACTGGTATTTGAGGTAATTAAATGAGCGATTTTAAAAAAGAATTGCTGAAAACCAAGGTAAAGGGTTATTTTGAAAATGGTGACTTAAGGATAGATTCTACAATCACAGCCTTGGTGAAATATCATATTGACAAAGCACGGCATAATATAGAGACCGCCTCCTTGTTAATAGAAGCTTCCAAAGACAGAGAAACAAAGAAGCGGTTAAAGATAAGCGGAGATTATATAGGGTACGATTGGGTTATAAGCTGTGGTTACTACGCGATGTTTCATGCGGCAACTGCCGCGCTGGCGGCAATAGGAATAAAAACTGAAAGTCATGAAAGCCTCATCGAAGGACTTGAATACCATTTTGTTTTAAAAGAGAAGGCTATAGAATCAAGGGATATTCAAAAAATTAAATACGCTAAAAAACTCGATGAAAAATACGTCAATAGAATGTGGGCGACAAAATCCAAAAGAAATACCGCACAATATAAGGCCGATGCAGTTATTCTCCAAGAAGACGCAGAGAAGGTGTATAGAAATGCTATAGATTTTGCTGATACCTTAGGAAGCCTCATAAAGGGATTGAAATAAAAACGCTATTTAACTGCAATTTTCCAATCCGCCTAACCCTATCCCCTAACCACATGTAAAATTTCCCCAAAGAGTTTAGAGGTATTTTCTGTAAAACCTTTTCTGCTTGCCCTGAACCTAATCCTAAGCAGCATGTTGAAGATGCGAGCCCCGTACCAAATTTAGTAAAACAGCTTTTTAGATGTTAATATATTAAGCCGTAAAAATTCTGTTGTAACAAATAAGCAAAATTTTGAATTTGGTACGGGGCGAGCGGGCCCGCCTGCCTCTCTATTTCAGGGGCGGGCAGGCATGGTTTCCGCCGAATGCTCCGTAGGCGCATCTGCCTATGGCAGAGGCGGAAGAGCGAGTGAGATTCATCAAGCGAGGTTTGCCGCGGTGGGGCAAACCGAGCGGTGCTGCGAGGATTGGGTTCCGAGCAAGCAATGTACCCACCCAATATATGATAAAATCTTACTTATTTTTATACTAAAATATAGACTTTATATTTGTATAATGTTATATTATAAGTGTAGAAAAAAGAGAGGTGAGCGGATATGAGCAAGGTATTGATCATAAAGTTAGGTTATTCTGAGACTTTGGACAAGGAGATATCTACGGTAAGTTCATTGGGGGATGTCTTAAGGACTACTGTTATACTGAACTTCTTCAAAAACGACGATGTGAGCTGGCTTGTTGATAAGAAAGCAGCGCCCTTACTTGAGAAAAACCCTTATATAAAACGTATCCTGGTCTATAACTTAGAGACGGTGCTTCAACTGCAGCGCGAGAGGTTTGATACGGTGGTAAACCTTGAGAAAGTGCCCGGAATATGCGCTTTGGCAGATTCTATTGATGCCTGGAGGAGGTTCGGCTTTAGGTTTGATGAGAACGAAGGGCAGGCTCAGAGTTATGACGGAGCTGAAGATGTCTTATCTTTATCCTTGCATCTTGATAAGAAGAGGGAGAACAGAAAATATTGGCAGCAAGCCCTGGCAGAGATGATAGGAATGAGATGGAAGGGTGAAGAATATATTTTAGGGTATAAGCCAAAGAGTAAGCTATCCCATGACGTGGGTTTTAACTGGGTTACCGGTACAAAGTGGAAGAATAAGGCCTGGCCCAAGGAGCATTGGCAGAAATTAGAAAAACTCATAAAAGAAAAATACTCAATCACATGGCAGAAAGGGCTTGATAACCTTTATGATTATATGGACTGGATAAACTCCTGCAGGTTGATCGTTACCAATGACAGCCTGGGTATGCACCTAGCCGTTGCTTTTAAGAAGAAAGTAGTTGCCTTATTCGGGCCAAGCTCATCCAGGGAGGTCTATCTTTACGAAAGAGGCAGCATAGTCTTGCCAAAGACAAGCTATAAGTGCCTGCCGTGCTTGAAAGGATACTGCCATAAGAAAGTCCATTGCATGGGTTTCATAAAACCGTCTAATGTAAAGAACGAGATAGCTTCACTTCTTAAGAGATGATTTATAGTATGGAATTTCAAAATAAATATGATTACAGACAGCGAGCGAAGCGAGCAAATGGATGATTTTAATATAGATTCCCATAAGCTGAATTACCATATAGACCGAGTTTATGATTGGTTTAAGGGTAAGAATATGTATCCTCTATACATAGAGATAACCCCTACCAATAGCTGTAACCACAGGTGCATCTTCTGCGCGTTCGATTACCTAAAATATAAGCCTATCTTTATTGAAAAAGCGCCTCTTAAGAGATTCTTAAGCGAAATAGCTCAAAAAGGCGTAAAGAGTATAATGTATGGCGGAGAGGGGGAACCTCTTTTACATAAGGATATCGCTGAATTTATAATCCACTCAAAGGAAAAAGGCTTAGATGCAGCTGTTACTACAAATGGAATACTCTTTGACAAGAGGCTTTGCGCCTCGGTTTTAGGAAAACTTACATGGGTGCGCATGAGCGTAGACGCTGCTTCCGCAAAGACCTACTCCAAGATCCATCGCTGCAAAGAATCTGACTTTAAGAAGGTGCTCTCCAATCTTGAAAACGCCGTAAAGTTAAAGCGCTCTAAGAAATATAAGACAACCATAGGCGTACAATTTTTACTTCTTAACCAGAATTATGATGAGGCCCCTAAAATGGCTAAGATATTAAAAGATATAGGGGTAGATTATCTTATTATAAAGCCTTATTCTCATCACCCCTTTAGCCTTAACGAACTCAGGCTCGACCTCAATTATAAGAGATTCTTATTTTTGGATGAGAAGCTAAAAAAATATTCAAAAGACGGGTTTCAGGTAATATTTAGAAAACATACTATGGAGAAGCTGGGTGAAAAGAGGCCTTATGAGATATGCTACGGGCTTTCATTTTGGAGTTATCTTACGTCAAAGGGTGAGGTTTATGCCTGCAGCTGCTTTCTGGGTGATAAGAGATTCTATCTGGGAAATATATACAAGGAGAGCTTTTCTGAAATCTGGAATGGGAAAAGAAGAAGAAAATTCCTTAAAATGATGGAAAAGAAATGGGATATAAAGAATTGCCGCGTTAATTGCAGGATGGATGAGATAAACCGCTACCTGTGGAATTTAAAATTTCCACCCGAACATGTCAATTTTATATGAAAAGTAGCGGAGGTTTAAATCTCCGCTACTTTTCATCCAGAGGAGCGAAGCGACGAAGGATCTCTAAAGATGAAGATGACTAATATTTTACTTAAGAAGGCTTATTATATACTGATAAAGATAAGGAAGTTCGAAGAAAAGATATCTGAGCTTTATCCCCAAAAAGAGATGAAATGCCCTACACATCTGCACACAGGTGAGGAAGCTATAGCTACAGGAGTCTGCCTAAACTTAAAAAAAGGTGATTATGTCTTTTCTACACACAGAAACCACAGCCATTATATTGCTAAGGGAGGAGATATAAGGACTTTGGCTGCTGAAATATATGGTAAGAGAACAGGCTGCTGCAAGGGAAAAGGCGGCTCCATGCATACAACATCAGATGAGATAAACTTTTATACATCAGCAATAGTAGGAGGCACGCTTCCGCTTGCCTGCGGCGCGGCCTTAGCGCAGACCCTTAAAGGAAGCAGGGATGTAGTTGTCTCATTTTTTGGCGACGGAGCGGTAGATACAGGCACATTCTATGAGAGCTTGAATTTCGCGTTTTTAAAGAAACTGCCGCTGGTCTTTATATGTGAGAATAATTTCTACGCTACGCATTCTCATTTTTTAGCCAGACAGCCAAAGGATAGCATCAATAAGAGGACATATCCTTTTGGTGCGCCGGGCGCGAGGATAGATGGCAATAACGTATTAGAAGTTTTTGCTAAGGCAAAAACAGCTATAGATAACGCAAGGAGAGGAAAGGGCCCAAGCCTTATAGAATGCAGGACATATAGGTGGATGGGCCATGTCATGCCTCATTTTGACCATAAGCTTGGTTACAGAAGTAAGCAGGAACTCGATGCCTGGCTTAAGCGCTGCCCTGTAAAAAAGTTTAAGAAGTTTTTATCTGAAAAAAGTTCAATAAGCGCCAAGGAGATAGGGAGAATAGATAAACAAGTAGGCAGAGAGATAGATAAGGCATTTCATTTCGCGAAGATAAGCCCCTATCCTAAGACTTCGGAACTTACAATGGGTTTATAAGGAGGCAGATTAGTACAGATGTTGGGTAAAGGTCAGGAAGCCGGTATGGTAGTTGGGTTAAGTAGTTGGCCTAAAAGATTAAATCCGAATTTAGCTAACTACATGACCTAATTTTCCAAACTGGCATCCTGACCCTAACCTAATTTAAAAATCCGTGCTAATCTGTGTACAAAATATGTGGGATATATCATATCCGGAAAGAAAAGAATTTGAAAGAGCCTGCAAGCTGGCAGGTAAGAGCTTAAGAGGCCTTACGTATAAAGACGCGACCAGGGAAGCGCTTTATCAGATGATGGAGAAAGACCCAAAAGTTTTTATTATGGGTGAAGGCGTAGACCATTATGGATGGATATTTGGAACAACAAAAGGTTTTGTAAAAAGATTCGGTAAAAGAAGAGTTTTTGATACGCCTATAGCGGAAAATACCATGACAGGTGTTGCGGTCGGGGCCGGCCTTTGCGGATTAAAACCCATAGTTGTCCATATGCGCATGGATTTTCTGATGCTGGCCATGGATCAGATAGTAAACCACGCTGCGAAATTAAGATATATGTCAGGCGGGAAGGTGAAGCTGTCCATGGTAATACGTACCATTATAGGCAGAGGCTGGGGTTCTGCCGCACAGCACTCACAAAGCCTCTACTCATATTTTATGCATGTGCCGGGGCTTAAAGTAGTTATACCTACAACCCCTTACGATGTAAAAGGATTACTTGTGTCCAGCATAGAAAGTGAAGGCCCGGTAGTCTTTATAGAGACAAAGTATCTTGCGGAACATTTCGGCTATGTGCCGAAGAAGCTTTACAAGATAGAATTCGGTAAAGGCACGATAAAAAGAAGGGGCAGTGATATTACTGTGGTTGCTGTCTCTTATATGGTACATGAGGCAATAAAGGCCGCAGATCTTCTTAAATGTGAGGGTATAAGTGTCGAAGTAGTTGATTTAAGAAGTATAAGGCCTTTGGATGAGGATATCATAATAAGGTCAGTGAAAAAGACAGGCAGGCTGATTGTGGCGGATGCGGGATGGAAGACCTGCGGCCTAAGCGCTGAGATTGCCGCCATAGCCGGCAAAAGCGCTTTTAAATATCTAAAAAAACCTGTTGAGCGCATTACCCTGCCCGATGCGCCTACGCCTGCAAGCCCGGTCCTGGAAGAGGCATATTATCCTATGAGCAAAGATATAATAAATGCGGCAAGGAGGATCTGCAGAAGACAAGCATGAAGCCTTCCATATCAATAATAGTTCCGGCGTTAAATGAAGAGAAGAATCTAAGGCCTACCGTAGAGACTATCTTAAGCGCCGTGAATAATAGTTTTTCTAAATTTGAGATCATCATATTTGATGATAACAGTTCCGATTTTACCCTCCTGATAGCGGAAGAGCTAAGAGATTCTAATAAAAACATAAAGGTTGTTCATAACGATGAGACAATGGGGTTTGGGTATAATTTCAAAAAAGGTGTTGAGCTTGCCCAAAACGACTATATTACAATATTTCCCGGGGATAATGATCTATATGAGAGCTCTATTATTGATATAGTTAAACTTATAGGCAGCGCGGATTGCATCATAAGCTATACTACAAATATTCCGTGCGACAGGCCGCTCTGGCGGCGCATAATATCGCGTTGTTTTACCATGACACTTAATACGATATTTGGATTGGGGCTTCGTTATTATAATGGTGTGGTTATCCACCGCGCGGATATAATCAAGGATCTTACGCTTACTACCTATGGCTTTGCTTTTCAGGCAGAGGCCTTAATAAAGATATTGAAATCCGGCCACAGCTTTACCGAGGTCGGCATAGAGCTAAAGGGTAGAAAATATGGTACAACAAAGGCATTTAATATAAAGAACGCCATTAGCGTTCTCAAAACTGTGGCAGGCCTATTCTCCAGGATTTATATAAGGGAAAGAGATATATATAGTGATAAGCCGAAAAGAATCTAGCGTAAATAAACAGAAGCCGAAGGCCTCCAGGAAAAAATCAAAGCCTGATGAGCTTATTCTTGATGGACATAAATTACACTGGCATAAGGATAGAGTCCAGGCCTGGCTCAAGGGTGAGAGGATAGCTCCTATTACCATAGATTGCTCTCTTACAAGAAGGTGTACCTACAGATGTGTATACTGCTATGGACAATTACAGGCAAATGATGAGAAAAAGATGACTAAGAAGGTGATATTTAGATTTCTTGATGACGCCGCGGATATAGGCGTAAAGGCCGTAAGCTTTGTCAGCGACGGAGAGAGCACCTGTTCTCCGCATGTATACGATGCGATCCTTAGAGGCAAGGCCAACGGCTTAGATATGGCACTTGGCACAAACGGCTATATGCTAAGAGATGATAAGCTGGAAGATATATTACCCGCTCTTACGTATCTTAGATTTAATATATCTGCCGCGGAGCCACGCAGGTATTCTCAGATAATGGGTTGTAAGGCAGAGGCATATCATAAGGTAATAAATACAATAAGAAGGAGCGTTGAGATAAAGAGAAAGAAGAGGCTTTCTGTGACATTGGGCCTTCAGATGGTTCTTATGCCGCAGTTTGCTGATCAGATAATACCTTTTGCAAAACTCGGACTGGAACTTGGCGTTGACTATGCTATTATCAAGCATTGTAGTGATGATGAGAGGCGCAGCTTAGGCATAAATTATAAGAAGTATTTTAAATTGAAGAACATCCTTAAAAAGGCAGAAGCATATTCAACAAGCAGCTATCTGGTAAAGGTAAAATGGTCTAAGATATTAAGCGGGGGAAAGCGCAGATATTCACAATGCTATGGCCCGGGCTTTATTATGCAGCTTTCAGGTTCAGGCTTGGTCGCACCCTGCGGCATGTTATTTAATAAAAGATATAAGAAAAAATATCATATTGGGAACATAGCAGAGACTTCTTTTAAGAAGATATACAAGAGCAAGCGCTACCAGGAGGTGCTTGATCTTATAGCTTCAGAGAAGTTCGATGCAAAGAGTATGTGCGGTACATTATGCCTGCAGCATAATGTAAACGATTTTCTGTGGGATCTTAAAAAGGGCAAGGCCGAACTCAAGAAACCAAGGCCCGCAAGCCCTGAGCATATAAATTTTATCTGAAGGCAAAATTAAGGAGATGATACGATAACAGTCAAATGAGTTTGGTGAATTCTCTGGGTTATTGGTATAATAAATAAAACCATAGTCTGGAGAGTAGATAGGTCATAGGTTGTATTATTTGCTTGGGGCTTAATTGACCCCGTTAAGGA
>JBDRAM010000017.1:0-15361 GCA_043823785.1 Candidatus Omnitrophota bacterium | reverse complement strand
CAGCCGCCTCTTTTTCTTTCTCCTCTATGCGAGGGCCTTTTCTGCGGTCTATTAAGAAGTTGCTTCCGTCTCCCTGTTTTACCTTCTTTTTTAACTCAGCGGCGATGTTTGTGATTTCTCCGTATGATGTCAGCGGCCTGTTTTCATTGCCCACGCCGGACAAAGATATTGAGAGAAGGGGAAACTTAAGCATAGCGTTGCCGTGGCGCGCTCTTGCTACAATATATCCCCTGTCCAGATCTTCTTTATCATAAAGAATATGGATCCGTTTATCAAATTGCGCTATTATATAATTTCCCACATCCATAGCTTTGTCCGGCGTGGTTAGCAGGATAAAGTCATCGCCGCCCTCGTGCCCGACAAAATCATCAGGGTTTCCCTTTTGGGCTATAGACTCTTTAAGTATCGCGGCGGCTAGTTCTATAGCCTTGTCCCCGGCGTATATCCCATATTTATCATTATAGGCCTTGAAATTATCAAGATCACCGTATATTACCATGAACTTTTTGTTATTCCTTATGCGTTCTTCAGCAGCCCCTTGTATGACTATGTTGCCGGGCAGCTTAGTCAGCGGGTTCGCGTTTTCCGCTTTTTCTTTCATCTTTTTTAATTCCACAGCCATCATATTGAAAGTGTTTGCCAGCTCTTCAAGCTCATCATGCGTGTCCATGTGTATTCTTAAATTTAAATCGCCGGCAGAGACCTCTTTTGTGGCTGTGTTTAGCAAAGATATCGGGCCTATGACCCTCCTTGAAAGCATGAGGCCGAAGACCACAACAGCGACAATAACAATAACGGCTATTATGGTAACGGGCGCATAGACCTGAGCCATGGCTTCGTTTATGTTTCCTAAAAATATATCAAGCCGCGCTACATACTGAACATTGCTATTATCTGATATGGGAATATATAATTGGAGATTTCTTGAGTCTCTGTCTATATAAGAATGGAGCCTTGTTTCGTAGCCCGCATTTTTCAAGAGGTTATTTATCCTCAGCTGTTCAGGGGGCGAGGCAGTTTTCCCGATAGCCAGCGTTCTGGTCGAAGATTCTATTTTCCCTGCCGGCGTATAGACGAAAACCGTTTCTAACACACCGGAATTACGCAAGGATTCAATAGCTTTATCTATGCGGGGCTTTGGATTTTCAGCAACAGTTTCTCTTAGCGCGCTCTCAAGAGCCTGCTCTAATATCTGGGCGGTCAGCTTTGCCTGCAATGTATTAAATATAGTAATAACGCGTAGCTGGTTCTGAAGCTGGACAGCAGTGAACGCGGCGATCAGGACAATAACAAAGACTATCATTATTACTGTTATTCTACTGCGCAGCGTTACTTCCATATAGAGTTCCTTTGGTTGATCCTGGAATAGTTTACTATAAACGCTGTTGTGTGTCAACAATTCTTGCGCAGAAAACATTATAAAATATTTCAAGCAAACTAAAAAGGTGTGGGGCGTTTGTTCGTGGGCCCCATACCACTCGGCAAAGGCGTAAATCAGGGCCTTGGGTACGGGGCACGCCCCTCCGCCCGGCGTGCCCGCCTGCCACTTGCTTGCATAGGCGGGCAGGGATCCTCTCCCTCGCCCTTACCCTTGCTCGGGACCCTTCCGAGGGATCCTGAACGAATGTGAAGGGCCACTCACAAACGCCCCACACCTTTTAGCCATGAAACATAAAGCCTTTTCCTCTAGAATGCTGCCGAATTTCAGCTACGGCAATAATTTTAGCACGCACTAAAAAATTTTTCTCCTGCGCAAAAAAACATTTGACAGAAACAGCAACTTGTGATATACTTTTCATTATTATTAATAAAGATTTAACCATCACCCTGGCAAATTCTCCTCCCAAGGAGAAAAATACAGGGTTTTCCTATGCATAAAAAGATATTTACTTATACAATACTGAGTATTTTCATATTTAACCAGATATGCTGGTCATGCCCTGCCCACGACACCCTGCGCCCTGCAGGCACGCTCCATACAGACACCCGAGCACTCGAAGAGCTCTTAAATGACGGCACAATCTCTTTTGAGGAAAGAGACGCGCTGCACCAGGAGAAAGTAGATGTGCCACTCGCTGAACTATACAGACAAGAAAAAGTAAAGCCTTTACATGATTGCAGCGACCTGCCCACCCAGCACGGTAAGGACCTTCTGCACCAGCTAAGCCAGATAGAAGAGTATCTTTTTAATTCAAAAGGATTGAACTTAAAAGCAAATATGGATTTGTATAATCTATATTCCTGGCTAATCTTACTTGGCCAGGCAAAAGCGGTCTATGCCACAAAAGAAGAGTGGCCCCTCAGAGGCCACTCTTCAAATTACGGCGACAAGAACGCGAGGATGCATATAAGGGTTTATGATAACGATGATATCCAGGCCACCTTTGTCTATGAGTTTGGTGTACTCCTCGGTAACAATGTCGGATTTAATAAGATGCTCGAGGATGATTTCAAGCGCTGGAGAAAAACAAATGGCAAAAAGCATCTTTTCAAAAACATTCTCATCGAAAACCTAAAAGATGCAAGACTTCACACAGACCTTAAGCACCTCATAACCCGCGATTTTACTTATTGCTGGGGCAGAAGGTTGCCGGACAGAGCAGCCTTTGAGGAGGTAAGGACAGCATGGGAGGAGACCGAAAAAGATGTTGTTGATGAAGCTGTAGAAAAGATAGAAGCTCTGCTGGATGAAGATGAAGACATAGATGACGAGACAAAGCAGGCGATAAAAGATGAGCTTAAACAAAACCTGAATGAAGATGTTATAGGAGGTGACCTGCTTGAAGCTGCTCTGAGTGGTGAGCTGGGTGGACTAGACGATGATCAACTCAAGGAGCGCATATTAAATTCCATTGTCAGCAAGATAGCCGCTCGCATTCTTGAGAAATTCGGTATAAACATCAATCCAGCGAAACTAAAGGCCTTGCTCAAGGACAAAGATTCTATTAAAAAGTTTCTTGATATATTCAAGGAGAAAGTTATAAGGAAGGTCAAAAAAGAAAAAGGCGACAAGGGTTCCCGCAAAGGAGAGTCCGGTGGCCAGGCTATTTCCAGGCCAGGGGAGCGCGAGAGAGAACGTGAAAGCGGCGCGTCTGGATACGCAGGCACAAGCTACTTTAGCCTTTTGAGCCTACGAAGGCTTTTAAGTATATTGGGCAATGAGTTTTATATTTGGAGAACAGGAATAAAGGAAGCCCTGATAGGTGGTGTAGATAGAATAGGTCGCGCCTTATACAGGGCACACAAAGATATTAGAAGACTCTTTTCAATAAGGGTAAGAGTCGCGGCTGTTGATACGGGCGCGGGCGTATTCAGGGTGCCCGTTTTCTTTTTCGCAAAAGACAAAGACGCAAATAACAATGCCCCGCAGCCTCCTGCTGCCATACCTCCTGAACTTGCCGCGCTGTTAGGCCTTGGCCAGGAAGAGTTCGATATCTCAAAGTTTACAGATGACATGCTTCAGAAGGCAAGAAACGGTGAGTATGATGATTTCTATGTTGGCACAAAACAGAGAAATTGCATAAATAGAACGCTAAGACGGATCACCCAGAAGAAAGAGGCGGGGGTCTTTATAGTTGGTGAGCCAGGCGTAGGCAAGACTGTATTGGTAGAATACCTTGCGCGCATGATTGCCGAAAGAAAGACCGGGACATGGCTTGACGCAAGGCCAAGGCGTAACCAGCCGCCTGTTAGATTGTTGAACCTAAAGCTTGTAAACTTTTTAAAGGACGACAACATTATTGACATGAAAAGGCTGGGAGCCCTGCTGGACAATATATCAGACGGAAAGACCATCCTGTTCATAGATGAGGTCCATATACTTACCCAACAGCCAAGAGGCGCGACAAGCTTCCTAGATTATGTCAAAAATGCTCTTACCGGAAACAAGCTGAAGATTATTATTTCAACAACAGAGGACGAGTGTAACAGGTACATGAAAGACGAGGCCGTAAACAGGCGCTTTGAAAAGATAGTTGTGCCGGTTCCAAGCCCTGATGAGACAATCGATATTATTGAAAAGATAATGCCGAGCCTCTTAGCTGAAGTCAATCCGGAGGATGTGTCAAAAGATGAGTATATATATGTTGATAAATCTAGGGAGCTCTCGTTCTTAAGATCATTGATAAGGCTCGCGGACCGCTTTAGGGCTTTTGTAAGGCCTCATAATGCGAAGATGACACTTAGGCAGACATTCAACTGGATGAGACAGCGCCGCGCGGAGAACAAAAGAGAGATGGATGGGCACAGAGAAGAGATAGTGGCTGCTGCCAATGAGCTTATTGAATCGCGAAGAGACGGCAAGACCAACAGCGATAGCATAGAAAACCGCCATAGAAGGGCCAACAAGATAATCAACTTTGCCAGGGCGCTCTTAAAGGCCTTCTCTAAAAGAAAAGATACATTTCGATATGAGGTTACTGTTAAAGATATAGCTGATGCCAATGATTTTCCGGCAGGAAGCGAATCCATGGAGAGCAAGGAGTGGTTTGCGGGGCTGGGAGCGAAATTAAGAAGAAGGGTGCGCGGACAGGATCATGCGATAACAGCGGTTACAGAAGCTGTCCTTGTTGACAGGGCAAGGCCCACAAAGAAGAGAACCCACCCCGCAGGCATTTTCTTCTGTGCAGGCCCCCCCGGCGTAGGAAAGAGCCTTACCCCAAAAGCCCTTGCAGAAGAACTTTACCCGGGAGACGATCAAGCACTCATAATATTGAACATGGCAGACTTCGCAGACTCTTTCAAAGCAAGTAATTTTACAGGTTCTTCAATGGGTTACGTAGATTCTGGAAAGCTGCCGGACCTGCACCAGCAAGTCAAGACCAGGCCTTGTTCAATTATAGTATTTGATGATGTTGACAAGGCCCACCCTATAGTGCTTGATTTTCTGCTTACACTGCTTCAGGAAGGCAAGCATCTGGGAGTCGATTTCACAAAGGCCTATATGTTCTTTACCTCAAACGCCAACCTTAAGCCCAAAGACTACAACAAAGACCCCGCCGAAATCTTAAAGACCATAGAGAGAAACATAGAGGGCGAGAGCGCAGACGGCGGACCCCAGCTTCGCAAGGAGCTGCTTGACAGAATAAAGGGTTATGGGCATATACTTATATACCATTTTCTTTCAAGGCCCAAGATGATGGAGATTGTCCAGAAAAATTATATAAATGGTTTAAGAGAAGACTTTTTGGATGATCTTGGCATTGAGATAGAAGTCGAAGGCGGCACAGAGCAATTTTTACAAACAGATGATTTTTTGTTAAAGGTAGACTCACCATGGCAAGTAACAGATGACAGTACAGTTATAAGTTTTGATGATGAAAAGATGACGCTCTCTGCATCCAGGCGCGGCGAAGAATTTATTATAGGCCAAGCTGCGGCAGAGAAGGATTTTAGGAGATCGAAGAAAGACGAATTCTTATTTGAAGAAGGCGCGCTAACAGAGCCTGCTATGATTAAGCTGATACAGCAAGAAGGAAAGATAATAAGATATCTGGTGGCAGACAAGCAGGCAGGAATAGTCTGTTTCGGTGAAGACGGAAAACTGGAAGAACAAGGCGCCATAGGTGAACCGACAGACGCCCTGGAGGTTGTAGGAGACAATATCTATTTTCACAGCACACACGATGGTTTTATAAAATCATGTGATCTCAACGGTAAAAACATAAAGAGGTTTTCAAAGAAGGCATATAAGAATTTCAGGTCTTTTTGTGTTAAGCAAGAAGACAGCGCGGTTTCTGCGCTATACATAGCAGACGGGACAGACAGCATTGTAGCGCTTGATGCAAAAGGCGCTGAAAAAGAAAGAATAGGATTTGATCATACAGAACAGATTAAGGCAAAGGAGTCAGCTTCAAGAAGGATATTAAGCAGCCTGTTGTCAAGAGAGGCAGAATTTGAAAAACAAAATAAAGCATTGCCGATTATGGCAGTTGAGTTAAAAAGCGGCCAGACAAAAGCAATAGCCGTGTCCGGCGAGAAGGTATACATTACTGATGTAGGAGCTAATATTGTACGAGTTTATAATGCAAGCACGGGTGCGAATATTCCAGCAGATAAGATCATTAACTGGTATGCCCCTCTAGATATCGTTGTGTCTAAAGACAAGACTCAATATCGGTTTGATCTTAGCGGAAACGCTGTTATAAAACAAGTTCCTGCCAAAGAGCCCGAAGAGCTTATAAAGTTTAAGGGAGATGACTTTGGTTTTGGCAAAAAGGACGAGATGGCACACCTGGCCAGAATAGCAATACACAAATCCGGGCTTATTTATCTGTATAACAAAAAGAGGAATGTTCTTGAAAGATATAATACCATGGGGACATTAGGTAGTTCTTCGAGTGCGCTGGGAGAGTATGTCGAAGACATATCAGATTTTGCCCTGGACGCTGATAAAGGAGATGTCTATCTTTTAGACAGACAGGCAAAGTGCATATTCACAGTTACTAAAAAGATGGAACTTCTGGTCGATGCACCGGCACATGCTTTGATGGCAGGCCAGAGGCCTCAAGCAAAGGTAATAGACCTCTTAGAAATACCTGATCTGGATATTGAAAATACGAGAATCTATTCGGTCGAAGGCGACAGTATCTATCTTTATGACACAGAAAAAAGAGAACTCATAGAGATAGATAAGAAGGCAAAGGTAAAGGACAGGCTAAAGGCAGATGAGGCCGGAAGCTTAAGCATTGAAGGAATTGCGTACTATAATGGGAAGTACTTATTAACAGACTCAAGAGGAAACCTCTTTTTACTTAATGAAGACCTGAAGGTGCAAAGCGAAGAATCCACATATGATCAAAGGGGAGATTATTCACTAAGCCTATCGAATGGCAATGTGCTTCTCAGCCAACAGGACACAGGAAAGGTGCGGGTGTTTGGCGATGTTAATATTAGCCCGGTAGCCGAACTTATTATGGAAGAAGGATTTTTATCTAAGGAAGGTGCCCGGAGCGTTGAAGGCGCAGGCAACAGACTGCTTAAAAAGAAGCTTGAGCTTATGTATGGAAGCGGAGAGATCAGGAAAGGAGATAAGGTCAAGGTTTCAAGAAGGAAAGACGGGCTGGTCCTTGAAAGAGGAGAGCGCAAGGAAGAGCCTAACCCGGACGCTAAGCTCACAGAGATGATAGCAGAAGATGAAGACCCTGAATTTGTAAGGATTATAAACGCTATCGAAGCTGCGGTTACAGAACTGTCAAAGGCAGGCACAGATGGCCGATTTACAGATGGCCAATTGATACAGATAGCGGATTTCGAACCCGCAAATTTACAAGAGACAGATCAATTTAAACCTAACAAAGAAGCCGTTGCTGAGGGCAGAGTTGTCAGCGCGCCAGAGACCAGGCTGGATAACAACGATCCAAAGAACAGGAACCATTCAGATGTAACCGCGAAACTTAAAGAGTTATTTAAGAGCGATGGCGCGGACACACCAAAACAATTCTCAGCAATAATAAAGCAGGCCATCAATCTCTTAAAGATATACAGCCTTAACATAGCCGCAAGATCAATAGAAGGTGAAGCAAACAGTTTTCCAGAGCTCCAGGACGACTTCAGACAGGTTGCATCAGAGATTGCCAAGCTTGAGCTTGAATCAACAGGCCAGGCTGGTGACGATCAAGTCAAGCAGGACGAAGAGGCCCGTGAAAAACAGAAGCAAGTTTTGGAGGCAGAGAAAGAAGAGTTCGCTGAGCGCATGAGCCAAATAGTAGAAAAGGCAAATGAGGGCCTTGGCATAACTTCAAAACAGATATTAACAGATAAGAACGAGATAGTTGTTAGGATAGAAGCTGATAAACAGCTTTCGCTCGAAGAAGAAGAGCACTTAATAGACCTCTTTACGTACCAGCCCGGAGCAGACAGAGGATTTGATACGAAATTTCAGGAAGAGCAAGACAGGGCATTTGCGAAAGCAAGAGCTGAATTTTTGAACCTACCCGATACTGTATCAGGCTACAAGAAGGCCGAAGATGGCAAGCTTACTCTTTGGTTTAAGATAAAGGTTGACCCCAGCGAACTTAATTTACCGGGCGCGGTAGGAGCGGCTTCCACGCCGCGAACTGAGACAACCGAAGAAGTAGTTGTTGCCCCAGTAGGTGAAGGAGATACTGTTGGGGATACAGGAAAACCCGCAAACCCGCAAACCCCAAACAGCCCAAGTGTCACATTCGATCTATCCAACGACCCTAACGCCACAAAAGCGCTGGAATTTATAGGTAGGTTTGGGAAGGATGTAGAATTTACTAATGTGCAAAGAATGTGGGTAAGCGGAGCAGGTAGCATAATAGACAAAACGCTTTTTGTCGTCGCAGAAAGCAGAAGCGGAGATAACTTTTTATATGAGTTTAGATTATCAGATGGGTACAAAATTTCAACTAACTTAGCCGATAAAGAGAAGGAAGTTTTAAACCTTGCAACCCTGACACAGGTTGATGATGATATCGTTTACACCGTCGAGCCTGTTGATAAAGGCCGCAAAAATTCTTCCCTCTGTATAAAAAAATACAAACTTAAGCTAAAAACACAGAAGGTTGCCTCTTCTGACGTAGGAGCGGCCTCCCGGCCGCGAACCGAAGCTGTACCCGCGCCGGTTCCCCCTGCCCCTGGCGATCTTATAGGAAGGTTCGGGAAGGATTTAGAATTTAGCACCCCAATAAAGATATGGACAGACATCCCTGCAGATAGGCTTATTGTTGTTGAAGAAAAAGAAGGCGGCGATAGTAATAGTATCAGAACGTTCAATGTATCAAGTGAAACAGAGACTGCAGGCGACGCCTCTTATGATGATGAAACAAAAAAGAGGCTTTTTAGGCTTGCAAAGACTACGCGTTTTGGTGACGGCGTTGCCTACCGGGTAGAGCCTGTCGATGAAACAGCAAAAGACCCTCTCTTCTGCATAAGAAAATACAGGATTAAGTCTAAGGAGCCGGAGAAGGTGGTTGTGGAACCTGCGACAGAAGCAACTAGTGGTGTGCCGTATTCTCTGGAGCGTGTCACTGACAGGACACTTAGCAACCAGTATATGAGCGAAGAGGGCGGCCCCATAGCGGTTGACCCTGGAGAAGGCAGTATATTTATGCTCGATAAAAATGTCCTAAGAGATGGGGAGAAATGCGTAACAGCTTATTACGATGTGGATGAAAACATACCTGTTGAGGGCGCTTCAGATATAGCTATTTCAAGGGGTGTAGTATTTATAAGTTACCTTGACAAGGGAGAGGTCAAGCTGTTTAAAGAAGAGACAGGCGAGGAGATATTTCTTGCAACAGGACCCATTACGGGGAAGCCCTACTACATAGCCGTATGCGGGGATTATCTTGTTATTAATGACCTTGATATGTACGGGGAAGGGTATTCTGGTTTGCGGGTTTTAAAACTTTCCTGGGCGATCAAAGGCCCCACTGCCGTAGTGGGTGGATTTGGGATAAGCAGTAAGATAATACCAAAAACCAGTCTCAAAATCGGTCCTTTAGCCGCTGACCCTGATAAGGGTTATCTTTATGCATGCAATACCGAGGCAGGCAACACAGTAACAGTAGTTGATATGGATGGCTTGCAGACAAAAAAAATAAACCTTACCAATCCCATAAAAAATATCACGGCAGAAGCAGTCGATTTTTCAAACGGCTACCTGTATATTCTCGAGAAGACCACAGGAAAACTCCGTGTTTTTGATGGAGAAACCGGGCAAGAGGTTATCTTAGAGGAAAACCTATGGGGTTCGCCAGCTGCCGGACTTGCGGTAAATGGCGATGAGGTTATTGTCTTTGGCAAGCAGGCTTATCAATATAACAAAGACTCCGAGCGCATAGATGATAAGCAGGCGATAGAGGATGGAATAATTGAGGTTGCTAAAACAAGCCCTGGCATAATGCATTATAAGCTTAAGTTTAAGGAGCCGGAGCGAGCTTCATCAGAAGCCATACCTGCTGAGCTGGCATTAACTGTGCAGGTCAGGCAGAGGTCTGTAAGAAAGCAGCTTGAAGACTACCAATCTATTAAGGTGATTGCTTATATTGAAAAAACAGGCTTTGCATTGATGAGTGGCCCCATGTGGGACGGCATAGGAGCATTAGTAAGGGATGGGGCAGAGAAAGAAACAGCAGGAATTATCGCACTACCGGCACCGTTGATAGGAATACGAGGCATGGCGGTATATGGAGATTTTGCGTATACCACAGGAAAAGACTATATAGGCAGAATTGATATAGCTACGCAGAAAGATGTGCCATTTACATCTAGGGATATGACAAGATGTTTTGGTAGAACTCTGCCCGAAGGAAACGACTTTGCTGACATAGCGGCAGATGAGAAATATCTATACCTTGCGGATGTTACTGCCTGGGCAATAAGAAGGTACGATAGAACTACCGGAGAAGAAGCTAATGCCAGGGTAATGACTTTTGGAACAGGAGGCGGCTCTGGACGTGTGGCACCCCCTACAAGGTGGGTTATAGAGGGCGTTGATCCCATACAGGTCGAAGTATCAGAGGGCGTTATATATGTTGTAGATAGAAAGACCAAGCTTTTAAGGTTCTTTGACGCTGTAACCACATATGAGATTCTGCCTGAGTATGCGATATTCATAGATGATGAGACCAGCATATCTGTAGCAGGAGATATTGTCTATATGGCTAATGGCAGGCGGGCAGAAGGCTTAGAGCTTATCCACAAGAAGACAAAGAAGACCATAAGATTATTCCAAGATCCGGCAGATGCTGCCACAGTTATACCTGAGAAAAAATGGAATGATATTTTTGTAACAGGAGACAGGCTCATGCTTGTGGAGAAAGAAACAAATGCCTTGTATGAGTATGACCTTATCTTTGATGGGGTAGACCTTGGCTCCAAATCATCCTCCGCCGGCGAACTGTCCGCAAGTGCGGAAGTTACGCGTATACTGGGACAGGGCGCGAGCTTGAGTAATGGCGAAGGTCTTGGTGACATAGCGTTCAACCCGGAAGACGGTTATATATACGTGTGCGACAGATCTAATCAATCGGTTGTTATGCTTGATGTTAAAACAGGAAGAAAGGTCAATTCTATAGAAAACATCTTACCTTGCGGTATAGCATATTGCAAAAGCTATATCTATGTTTTAAACGAAGGCAATTGTTACAAGAGAATAATCAGATACGATGCCAAGACGCTTGAACCACGCGAACCATCCTATACCAACATTTCTACTCTAACAGACTTGGCAGCCTCGGATGACGGCAAGCTCTATATCGCAAATTCCGCAACCCAGTCAGTAGTTGTTTTAGATGCCGCCACGTTTGATCCGATAGAACCAGTTATCAGCAGAGAAAAACTTGGTAAGCTTTTTGATCCTGTTGGCGTGAGCGTTGCAGGCAACAGGATCTATGTTCTTGGTAGCGACCAGACAACTAAAAAGAATATAATAAAGATGTTAGACAAGGAAAAAGGCGCTGTAATCAAAACCTTAGAACTCAAAGGCATAGAAAACTTCGAGCCCGAAAATATAATAGCAGTTTCGGATAATATAATCTTTGCAGTAAGCAGAGGCAGTGTATTCCAGATAGATACTGAAACAGATGAAGCGGTTGAGCTTATAAAAAGCGTGGGCGATTTAGAGCCTTTTGGCCTTGCGGCTTATGGCGATAGGCTCTATGTTACCAACTCCAGGGCTTTTGTCGTTAAATACGAAGACAAAGAGGTATTAGTAGATGGCGGCGTGGTCGAGTATCGACTGGTGGCTCAAAAACCTGCTCTTGGCAAGCTGCGAGAGCAGGTTGAGAATGCTCCTGGTGCCCTGCTGTTGAAAACACTAGATCCTTTCTGGGGAGGAACGAAGAAACCCGGCAAAGCCTATGAACCGGTTGAAGCCGGTAAAGTAGAAAGTAAACCCCGAACCACTCGCTCTGCTCGGGTACGGGGCAAGAAGGAAGAAGGCAAAAGAAAAGTTGCGCCGGCCACAAGAAAGACAGTCTCATTTGAGCGCGCAGCGGCATTTGGTGACGGCAAGTTGGCAAAAGAGATAAGCATGATGCGGGTGGCTCCGGGCATGGGTGAGCTATTTATTTCTACCGAAGACGGCTTGAAATGGCTGGACACAATAGCAAAAAGACTTATGGCCGCAGACAGATTAAATGAGCTTAACAAGGAGTTAGATAAAAGAGTAAAAAGTGCAGCATCGCAACAGGGCAAGTTTGCCTTTATGCTTGTCGGCGTTGACGTTATAAGATCTCAGAGGATGACTTTCAACATATACCCCTTTGAGTACCCTATTATCGCAAAAGACGCTTCGGATATTGCGGCCGATGACAAATACATCTACGTATCAAGCACTGATAAAGATATAGGCATAACCAGATACGATATAGAAACAGGTGAGGAACGCCCATTTGATGATCTTGGAAGCGGCAATATAAAGCCCTGGTCTATAAAAGGCATAAGTGTTGCCAGGATAATGTTATCAGATGGAGTTATATATGCTGCTGATGTTGAAACCGGGACACTAAAGAAGTTTGATGCCGAGACATCCGCGCCTATTGAAACAGAAAACGAGATAGCCGTAGGTTACTCGCCTGCTCCTCTGACGATAGAAGGAGATATTATATTTATGGGGATTAATGCTTCCAGACCAGGGTTGCAGGCGTATGATAAAAATACATTCGAAAGAATAGATGTTGGTGTGGGCCTTGATCTTGAATCCGGATTGGTCGATGCGCCTATCGCGGCAGGGGATGGGTATTTATACGTAGCAGACAACAAACTCTATCCTGTCCAGAGCGGCTTAACCGCCGGAGTGGTAAAATATAAGATTAATGTTAAAGAGGAGCCGGTTGCGCCTGCTAGGCTGGAAAGGCTTTCAGGTAAAAAGGCTTCTATGAAACCTGTTGTTTCCGGCACATGGGCTAATAATTGGGGTTATGACGAAAGAATAGGCCCTGAAGCAACGCGAATGGCTGTCGACCCGTCAGACGGCACTATTTTTGTAGGTGATACACAAAGAAGGACGGTCAGAAAACTTTCTGCGTTTGCTGAGAAAGAATTCACCAAGCCGAATAGTATTTTGAAAAACATAAATCCTGATGGCGGCATTGCTGTTGATAAGAGTAAGCTTTATGTTCACGATCTAATATCGGGCAGTCTGTGCGTATTCGATAAACGCACAGGTGAATGGAGTAACAAATACGCTGTAGGATCAAAGTGTGCCGGCGGTGTGGCAGTTTATAAAAACAGGATTTTCGTAGGCAGAGAAAGTGATATATTTGTATTTAACACAACGAGAAAAAGCAATCCGTCTAGCATTATAGAAGGCGTTAAGTCCAAGGCCATGACAGTAGATGATAACAGGCTCTATGTGCTTGAGAAGACCAATGATCTCTGCAAAGTCAGAGTTTTTAATGTAAACAGCCTCGATGAAATAAAGCTAAAACTTCCCATAGCTACTTTGCCTGGCAGCGGCTTTGGTCCAGACCGCAACGGCATAGCTATATGCCAAGACATACTTATACTTTCTTTAACCTCTGGTGCGTATTTGTATAATAAGAAGACAGGTGAGTTTATAACAGAGTGGAAAGCAGACCCAGCTATATGGGGCAGAAGCATTAGTAAGTTTGGATATAGATTTAAAGAGATAGGAGTCTCCAAAGATACCCTGCATGTTTTAGACAGCTATGGCAATTATAATATACTCGCGTCAGGCCCGCAGTCTCCGAAAAAAGAAGAGAACTGCTTTAGCGGCATAAGAAACGTAAGATTAGAACTGAAATCAGGCAGAAAAAGGCCCTCTATCAAAGATAATGTATCTTCCAGAAAACCCAGAGCAAAATCCTCATCCGCGGGACAGGCAGCAAAGACGCTCCAGCTTATATCCGCATCCGCGTAAGATTGTTTATGGTTTATAGTCTATAACTTATAAATGGCGGCTTAAAATTATTTCTATTTCGCCGCCAGATCCTGCGCAAAACACAAAATTCCCCTTGACAGTTTTGGCATAATATACTATAATTTAGTCAGTTAGATGACTGTAATCATATAAATAAGGAGTTTTTATGTATATACCGCAATATCACCTCAAAAATATCCAGAATATTATAGCGCCGCAAAAGGCAATTATTATATATGGCCCAAGAAGGTGTGGGAAAACCACCTTATTAAAGAAATGGCTGGAGGGCGTAGCGGAAAAGTACATACTGGCCAACGGCGAAGATATAACAATTCAGGATTATTTGAGCAGCCAGTCTATCGAAAAGCTTAGAAGGTTTGTCGGCGCCAATAAACTACTCGTACTAGACGAGGCCCAGAAGATAAAAAACATAGGCCTTAACCTCAAGTTGATGCTCGATCATATTGAAGGCCTGAAGATCATAGCCAGCGGTTCATCCTCTTTCGATTTAGCTAAACAGATCGGCGAGCCGCTTACGGGCAGAAAGTATACATTAACAATGTTTCCCCTCGCGCAATTAGAGCTTAGCGGTGTCCAGTCAAGATCTGAAACAGACGCGTCTTTAGAATCGCGCTTGGTATACGGTTCTTATCCGGAAGCAGTTCTTCTTGGAGACGATTCCCGTCGAGCGCAGTATTTACGGGAAGTTGCGGGGTCCTATCTCTATAAAGACATATTGGAGCTTGAAGGCGTGCGCCACTCCGATAAATTGGTAAAACTACTCCAGCTTTTAGCCTTTCAGATAGGGAAAGAGGTTTCGTACAATGAGCTTGGAAGCCAGTTAAGCATAAGCAAGAACACAGCGGAAAGATACCTCGATCTTTTGGAAAAGTCATTTGTTATATTTAAACTAAAGGGCCTAAGCCGCAACCTGCGCAAGGAGATATCAAAAAACCCGCGTTATTATTTTTATGATTTAGGCATAAGGAATGCGTTGATCAACAACTTCAACCCGATGCAGATGCGCAATGATACAGGCATGCTTTGGGAAAATTACATAGCGATAGAGAGAATAAAAAAGCAGGAATACCTGCGCCTGCCTGCCAATAACTATTTCTGGAGGACCTATGACAAAAAAGAGATAGACCTGGTTGAAGAGAGAGAAGGGCGGCTGCATGGATACGAGATAAAGTGGTCAGGCAAAAAGGTGAAAGCGCCGAAAGGGTGGTTAGAGACATACAAGAACGCGACATACCAGGTTATAACGAAAGATAATTACCTTGAATTTATCTGCTGATTTTTGCAAGATACTCTCGCATGATTTCGTATTAGTGCTAAAAATAGCACTTTTGAGAAACAACTAGCAGCATACCCCTATTGTATTAAATCCACATTATATTATTTACTAAGTATAGCGCGTAAATCCCAATAATTCTTACTATTTATTGACAAACAGGCCCTTTTTTGGTATTATTACGACTACAAAATATTTTCTTTTTAAAATTTAAT
>JBDRAM010000016.1:0-2251 GCA_043823785.1 Candidatus Omnitrophota bacterium | reverse complement strand
TTCTTCGAGAGCCAAAAGAGCAGGGCAGAAAACAAAAGAAAAAGCATATTACCCGCTATCTTATCTACGGCCGTGAGCTCTGTATAGCCAAAAAGCTTAAGGGTATTAACATAGCCCTGTCCGTACCAGGCCCTTAGCTGCTCAAAATAGCGCGGCATTACTTCTATGATATTCGGCGGTACCGGATAACGCTGGGTAGAGAAATATTTTGTTGAGGAGCCGCCATAGATGCTAAGGCCTCTGGCTATTCCGTTTATATATACATCAAATATGCCCAGGGCTTTTAATGCTATCGCCTGCAATATGAAAAATATAACTAGCGAGACAACGGAATATAAGATTAATCTAATGATTTTGCCGAGAGGAAGCTTTTCTGCTACAGCTATGCAGCCAAGCAAGATCAAGCAGTATAACGGAAAGTTCTGTTTAATAAGAAGCAGGGATGCGCAAATAATGGCTATACGGTTAAGATTGCGCAGTAAAGTCTGAGGCTTATTTATGTAAAACCAGATTATAGCCAGCATAAATAAGACCAGTATATTTTCAGCTACCGCGTAATGGGTTATCATAAAATATCTGTAACTTATAATATGCCACAGAGATAACAAGAAACCCATTGAATTCGGGTTTATTTTCATCAGAGACAGAATCAGAAAAATCATAGCCAGCGCGGTAAAGAGCGTAAAGGGCAGGCGCAGGCCGTAATTATTAAAACCGAATATCTTAAATCCCAATTGCACGATTCTGGGGCCTAATATACCAAATCCCGAAGAGACCATCGGGTCGTAATCCTCTAATCTCTGTTCACCCTTAAGGTAGAACGCGCGGGCGTCAGGCAAAAACAGCTTTTCGTCATGCTGTATGGTCCATCCCATAGACGGGCATTCGGCGTTTAATGTAAAAAACTGCGCAAAGCTTACCGCAGCGAATAATATTATAACGGCAATATAATATATTCTTTTCGCTTCCATTATCTTATGTCCATCCTCTTCCATAATACCGATGCGAGCGCCCTTCTTATGGTCTTTAGCTTTTTAAATAATAGATCTACCGGATGCTTCATGACCTCCAGCGCGTATGGAAAGCTAAAATAGAACCTTCTGTATGCTAGTTTGGACAGATATTCTATTCTTTCACTTGATAGATTGGGATAGGCTGCTCTTCCATCTTTCAGGAGATTGTCCTGTTTTAGTTTATCATATATGGCGGTTCCGGTAAACGGTATAAATATCTGAAATTGCGCCGTGTAGGGCCTTATATGACAAGCCCATTGTATCAGGTCTCTTATACTCTCTTCTGTGTCCCCTGGAAGTCCTATCAGAAAATCCCCGTGTATTCGTAAACCTGCCCTTTTCGCGTCAAGAGTGAATTTAGTCATCCTCTCTTTATTTAAACCCTTCTTTATATCTTTTAAGATCTGATTATTCGCTGACTCAAAACCCACATGCACATTTAGGCAGCCTGCTTTCTTCATAAGCTTAAGGGCCTCATGATCTATTTCTGCCCTTAAATAGCATGACCACCTTATCTTAAGGCCTCTCTTGATCTTGGCCTGACAAAATTCAATAATCCTTTTTTGAGTAAATGTATCGTCCTGTATCATGACCGAACGTATCGGCCTCATCTTCTTTTCTATAAATTCAAGCTCATCCATAACATTATTAATAGAACGGGTATTATATGTTGGGCCTTTTACATATGTATGGACCCATAAACAGAAGGTGCACATCCCCCACTTACATCCTCTGCCGGTCATTATATCTATAAATGGGTGGGGCTCTGAAGGGGTCCGGTAATACTTGAAATCCAAATGGCGATTAAAAAATTCACTGACAAAAGGAATTGCGTCAAGCTCCGCCTGGGACAGATACGGCCTTAGATCATTGCTTACTATATCATCCTCTCTTTTAAAGACCAGATTCTTAATATCTATAGTCTCTTTTTTTTGTACCCATTCCCAGACTGGATATTCAAATTCGCCCATAACCCCGCAAAAGACAGATTTAGACTTTTTTAGAAAATATGCGCCGTCTATAGAAAAATAAGGCCCTGCAAATATAGCCGGTACTTTGTATCTTGAAAGCAGAAAGTCTGAGAATTCTATATCGCTGTCCCGGCTCTTATCGCCGGTATATATGACTAAAAAATCTGGTTTATAATCAAGATATATGCCTTCTACCTCGTTAGGGCCAAGGCCATAGGAAGGCGCATCCACCAGCCTTACATCGCAGCCTTTGCTTTCAAGGAACGC
>JBDRAM010000015.1:0-10768 GCA_043823785.1 Candidatus Omnitrophota bacterium | reverse complement strand
TTTGTGACGCCCTATATATTTAATTATATGCATTATATAAAAATTATATTGAAAAGGCAATTACATTCACATATACTATATAAAAGTGACTATGATGAAAACAAATCAACTTATATTAATAATTGATGACGAGTCTGATTTTATCGAAACCATGCGATTTTTTCTGCAGAATGCCGGCTTTCGCATTATAACCGCTTCTAATGGAAAAGAAGGCCTTGAGAAAGCAGACTCTATGCCTGATCTTATACTTACAGACCTGCGAATGCCTGGCATGGATGGGCATGAGGTATGTAAACACCTTAAGGAAAATGAAAAAACACGTAATATACCTATTATAATGCTGACACTAAATGATGATACCATTGACAAGGTAGAGGCATTAAATATGGGGGTAGCTGATTATGTCGGAAAACATTTTCCTTTTGATGAGATACTTGCCAGAATTAAAGCCAGCCTGCGTAAAACAGACCTTCCGAATGCGTTTGCTGATAACGAAAAAAATGAAAAAATACTCCAGTTACGCAGCATAATAGACAAAAAAGATATACGCATACTCTACCAGCCAATAATCTCTATGGCGGATAAAAAGCCTATTGGCTATGAAGCTTTGTCGCGCGGGCCTAAGGGAAGCTTTTTCGAGGCTCCCGTTAATCTTTTCGGGTTGGCAAAGGATGTAAATATGTTTTCGGAGCTTGATGTATTGTGCAGAAATATATCTACAAAAAACGCGGAAAAGTTTCTTAAAAAAGACCAGCTATTATTCCTTAACGCTGACCCGATCACCATGGAAACTTCCCACTTCAAGGATCTTGAATTTCTAATAGGCTCATCCTTGCCCCCTTCACAAGTATGCCTTGAGATCAGCGAGCAGACATTTGTAACAAACTTTGAAAAAATATCTCGTGTCATGAATATGCTTAAAGATAAAGGTATAGTGATAGCTATTGATGATGTAGGCGCCGGCTATTCCAGCTTAAGGTCTATTGCTGAGTTAAAACCAGACTTTATTAAGATCGATATAGATATTGTCCGCTCAGTGGATAAAAACGAAGTAAAAGGGAGCATTGTCCAGGCATTGGTGATCCTTGGGGATAAGCTACAGTGCAGCCTTATAGCGGAAGGAATAGAAACGCAAGAGGAATGCAAAGCACTGCTTAATATGGGCGTAAAATACGGGCAGGGGTTTCTATTCGCAAAACCTACCGAAAATCCTTAAAGCATATCATTTAGAAAAAGCTAAATATCCTAGTACAAAAAAGTTTACTACAGGTATAAACATAAGCAGGCCCACCCAGGCCGGCTTACTGCATGCCTCCGCAATACCCGTCCAGAGCAAAGCCAATATCAATATATTTACTACGGGAACAAAAAGCAGTATAAATAGCAGGTAGGACCTGCCTGCTATACTAAACATCAAAAATATGTTTATAATAGGCAGCCAGGCAAGCCAGGCGGTTTCAGGCGCGGCTTTCCTGGCTATCATAAAAAGGCACAGAGAAAAATAGGTATATATAATTCCAAATAAAATCAATAGGTCTTTAGCGTTTTTTATTACAAACTCATCGGTCTTACTTGCAAATTTCATCTTGGTAGATATATTATCTCTTAAATCCTTAATAGGGCTTAGCCTGCCATCCGGGAGAACCTTCCCGGTCCTGCTTCCGGTGCGTTTCTTATGATCATTGATCAGGGCCTCAAAAAGAGATCCTTTTTTCTGCATAGAATCTACGCCTTTGGTAAAAGTATTACCGTTATATTCAAGTGACACTTCAGAATCACTTATCTTAATAACCTTTACGCCATTTACAACATCTCCCTCCCTGGCAAGCTCATCGTTGATAACGGCCAATGCCTCTTTTTCAGTAACCATTATGCCGCTTATTTCTATATCCGGCTTGGCCCATATCTTTTTTATGGTCGTCATCTTTCCCGTCTCATCTTCCATAGAGGCTTGTTGACGAGCGGATTCCTGGAGAGCAGAAGTCTCAGGATCAGCATATTCCTGTAGAGCGGCATCCTCTTTCGGAAAAGATTCCTCTACAATAGGCGTTTCCTGCCCAGGGGCCTCATCAGCAGCTAAGATATCCTCCCCTCCAACAGAAGCTATGGGCAGGCCGGCCTGCTGGTTTTCTTCTGACGCGACAGGCTGGCCTGAAATAAAAGGCATAGACACTACTGCGATAAGAGCAATTAAAAAGACCGGTAACATCTTCTCGTTACCGGCCTTTTTAATTCTCATCTCTTTTCTTTCAGCAAACATTTTTCTTGCCTGCTTTTTAATCTATTTTTGTTAATGCTTCTTGTATCGCGGGTATTAGCGATTCAGCTTCATCCTTGGTGATTCTGCCCAATTTAGAAAATTTAAAATCGCCCTCTTTGCCCCTGTTTTCCCTTGCTATCTGAAGTTTTTTCGGGCCATTATTGTATGAATAGATACATACGTTTAAACGCCCCTGTTCTGTCTCTAGGGCTTTTTTGTATAAACACTGATCCAAGCTTGCATCGTAAGGCATATGATTCTCCTTTCTTGCAGTTTTTATCCATGAACTCTGACACTGCTAGGAACCAGTCAGGGTAGAGTTTCATGGCGGTGTTTGGTTTCTTGCAGTATTAAACCATGAACTCTGAGACTGCAAGGAACCAGTCAGGGTAGAGTTTCATGGCGGTGTTTGGTTTCTTGTGGCACTTACTCCTTAAATATTAAAAATGCCCTTTCGTTGTCACTCGTTGAAATTATTATTCTCGCGGGACAGCCCCTCGGGCATATTGTCCCATAGTTATGTTTTATATCAATGCCCTCGGCTGCCAGCTTAGCTGTAATAGACCTTAAGGTTCCGGGCTTGTTGATAATATCAATAACCACAACTTCCTTTTCCTCAGCAGATGTATAACGCTCCTTTTGCAGCACGCTAAGAGCGCGGCGGTTATTATCTGTCAAAAGCATTATGACAGCTTTGCCGCTGGCAGCGTATCCTGAAATAGCCTCAATATTCACGCTGTTTTCTGAAAGTATTCTTGATAAATCGTCAAGTACGCCGATCTCATTTGCTACAGTAATAACTATCTCTTTAGTAAGATGGGCATTTCTTGTTAAAGCAATACGCTGATCCTTCTTTTGTTCAGGATTGTTCATTATCCGCGCCTTTCACCTTGTTTGATATTAGGTTATTGTTTATACAGTAGGAATATTGTACAGGCTAACAGATGCCTATGCAAGTAAAAAGTTCGCTATCGTCCAAATAGTGTCAGCGCGATAGCTCCTTTGCTTTTGTCAGGATATGAAGGCCCTCAATCATGTGATTATGCATAAACACCTGAAGGGCTTCCTTATACCTTAGCATGCCGTCTGTAGCTGTCTGGCTTATTTTATGCGCATACTCAGCTTCATCATGATAACCCTGCATCTGGGAATCGCTTATTGACCTGGATTCACTGTATGAGCCTGTTACATGCGCTTTTGTCACGCCTGACCATTCACGTATCTGCTTTACTGTAGCGCTATTATCCTCATAATATTGATTCACCTCTTTAACGCATAAGCCCGGTTCATCCATGCGGTGTTCTATTATCTGGGCAATTCCATCATAAAATTCATCTTTCAGGCTTTCAACGTCTTGCGCGTAAGCGCCATAACATATCATAAATAGAGTAATAAAAAAATAATTAATAACCGCTGTACTTTTTTTCATATAGACTCCTCTCTATTATCTTGATATATTGAGTATCTTGTATTTCAATACCCCTGCCGGGACTTCTATGTTTATTATCTCATCCTTCTTATGGCCCAAAAGCGCCTTGCCGACGGGCGATGTCGCGGATATCATACCCCGCGAAAAATCAGCCTCAAGCTCAGATACCAGCTTATACTCTACCTCATCACCTGTCTCTAAGTCTCTCAAGGTTACAGTAGCTCCCAAGAGCGCTTCGTCTTTAGGTATATCGCTATCATCAAGTATCTGTGTGCGACTTAGCTTCTCTTCTAGCTCCGCTATCTTCTTCTCATTAAGGCCCTGCGCCTCCTTTGCGGCTTCGTATTCCGCATTCTCACTTATGTCGCCATGGGCACGCGCCACCGCGATCTCCTTTGTTATCTGTCTTCGTTTTACAGTCTTAAGTTGGTTTAGTTCATTTTGTAATCTTTCATAACATTCTTGTGATAAATACTGATCAGCCATCTCTTTATTTGCTCCTTTCATATATTATACTATTAATATGCATCACACCCTCTAACGACCTTTTGGGGACATGCAAAACACCCTTTTTGTCAAGGTAGTATTTTATCGAACCGTCAAATCTGGAAACCTTTGAAAACATTTTTGGATAACCAAAAGCAATAACAGAATCAACAATCAGATCCCGCGGCAAAGCGAATATCTTCTTTATCCCAATACTATTGATCGCGCCGAGCCAACAGCTCGCGATGCCTTTTGACTCCGCAAACAATAGCATGTTTTCAACAGCCGCGCCGATATCTCTCTGATCTACCTTAAACGAGTATCTTATAGCGCTCTCATCTCTTTTAAGCACTGGGTGCGAAACCTTGCGGCTGTTAACAATTATTATTATGTACGCGACAGGCCTGCATCCAGGCTCCGGGCTTCCATCCGGAGCTATATAACCCGCCCATTTAAGATGCTTAAAAACACGTTCGCAAAGGTTTTCCGCGGTTATAATCAAAAATTCAAGAGGCTGCAGATTGGCTGCTGAAGGCGCGAGCCGCGCGGCATTTACCATCCGCTTTAAATGTTTTATGTGTATCTTCTTCTGCAGAAAACTTCTTATAGATCTTCTCTTAAGTATAGCCCTGTAAACATCCACCGCTTAACCCCCATTTTTAAAAATTAATAAATATTATTCCGCAGGTATAAAATATTGCCGGAGTTTCTTTTTTATCTGGGGAGGCCAACCCTTGTTAAGGTTAGCGCTGACAGCATAAGTATCTTTTGTCATCCATAACGCGCTGTTTTTATCATACTGCAGTATTATCCTCGTAAGAGTCGTGGCCGCGTACTGATAGTCAGCTCTTGGTTCTGCCAGCAAAGGAGCTTGCTCTACATATAACGTCTCAAGGAACTCGACATCTGCTTCAAATGGATATGTAACTGAGTTTGTCTCAATGACATTTTTACCCTGCACCGAATAAATATAATCCCTAAGATAATATTGGAGATGTTGGGGCGGAGTCTCAGGCAGATCATTCCAATCCTGCCTTATGATCGCATTTTTAGATTTTTCTCTTTCTGATGATTGTACGCCTATCCAGTTCTGCATAAAGGCATCTAAGCTCTCGCTTATCCGCTCCTCCCTGTCCGCCTTCTCCATGGCTTTTTGCATATCTATCTCTTCTAAGGCGCGCTTTAAGCTTTTACTTATAATATCTATGATATCTTCGGCTTCCTCTTGAGTTATCGCGGGCTTTGGCAAACTGCTCTCATCGCCTCCTAAATCTTCCTGGCAAAGAACAAAGCCCGGGATATGCAAAATCAAAGCAGATAGCAGAATAAGGACATTAAAGCGCCTTGGCAGAGAAATCAGGCCTTTCACCTTCTATTACTGCGGCCTTTACTAAAACAGTCGCGCATGAAAATCTTAACAGCCCTCTCGTTTATTAAAGGCAGGCTCTCTTCCATGCTCATATTTTTGCGTGTGAGGTCTATCTTTAGCCTTTTTTCCCAAAGCTGCTTTTTAGTTTTTACATCTGATACGGTAAGCATAGCTTCCATATACGCGTAGTTTTCTGATGTGAGGGCATCATAAGCAATGGCAGCTGTCCCGACGATCATATCGATAGGGTCATCTGCTTTCCAATGATACTTTGTAACATCGCAGTCTATTATAATGTCCGCTTCTTCATTATTTTCTGTTACTTCAAAATTTATGCTCTCGCGGTTATCTAATATATCTTTGAGTTTTTCTTTCAGGTCGTCAATATTTACATCTTTGCTGTCAGACAGATTAGTGATATCCGGCAAAAAAACCTTTACCACATTCTTTTTTCTGAAGGTGTTGTATAAGTTTCCATCCTTAAGACAAAACCCCGCATCCGCTATCAGCAAAACCGCGATCATGCTGATAAATATGGAATTAATAATCCTTCCCACATCTAACCCCTTTTTTTATGATATTTTTATCACATGAGAAATCATAATTGCCAGCATTGCTATAGCTATCAGTACCTTGGCTATTATCGAACCGATCCTCCCAAGGACTCCTCCGGCACCTGCCTTAAGTGACTTTATCAGGTCTCTTTGCATAATAAGCTCTACAAGAAAAGCCCCCATGAATATTCCAAGAAAAGTACCTGCAATTATTCCTATGCCAAGAAAGCCCGCTCCGGCTATAGCGCCCAAGATACCCCCTATTATCGCGCCTACGCATGCCTTATTGGAAGCGCCTAACTTTTTGGCGCCTGCTATTATGAAAAAATATTCCAAAACCTCACCGCACAGATAAAGAATGAGTAAGATTAAAAGGGCGCTTAGGCCTATGGTTGAGAAGTCTGTCAGCATCGCGTGCAGGATCGCGCCTATCAAGATGATCAAAGTGCCGAATGTAGTGAAAAAGATAGCAGCAAATCCTACGATACTAAAAATAATTAGAATTGACAGTCCCAATATCTCCAACGCGCGCTCCCTTTGCTATTCAAGCAATGACTTTAATTTCCTCTGATAGCTTTCTGTATTCTTAATAACCATGTTCATCATATTTACAACCTTATGCGGGTGCCTGCCAACGGCAGTTTCCCCGGAAAGCATAAGATGCGTTGCTCCATCCAGGATAGCGTTGGCAACATCACTGACCTCAGCTCTGGTAGGCAGAGGCTCATCTACCATGCTCTCAAGCATCTGCGTAGCTACAATAACCGGCTTTTTCACCCGATTACACTTCTTTATGATCTCCTTCTGGATGACCGGAACCTTGTATATTGGTATACAGACCCCCAGGTCTCCGCGAGCTACTATTATACCGTCCGATTCATCTATTATATCATCCAGATTCTTTAGCGCGGCCGCATTTTCAACCTTTGCGAATATCCTGCAGCCAGGGTGTTCACTGCCAAGCAGAGACCTTAGCGCCCTGATGTCATCTCCCTTCTGAACAAAAGATTGCGCGACATAATCAAGCTTTTCCCTTATGGCTACCTTTATATCAAACCTGTCCTTATCTGTAACCGCGGGAAATGTAATATTACAGCCAGGCATGTTAATACCTTTATTCTCTTTTAATAGCCCTGCCACAAGCACCTTTAACTTAAGGCGCTTGCTGTCTCTCCCCCTTACCTCAAGAACTATCCTTCCGTCATCAATATAGATTAACGTACCGTTTCTAATATCTTTTAAAGGCCCGCGATAATCAAAAGAAGCTTCATTCCCGCCTGCCCGGGGCGAATCGCCCTTAGCAATATAAATAATGCTATTTTTTTTAAGCTCAAGGGGCTTGGGCAAGCTCCCCACCCTTATTCTATAGCCTTCCAGGTCCTGCATTATTTTTATAGCACGCCTCATCTTTTTATTAAGGGTGCGGATAATGCGTATCCTGCTCATGTGTTCTGGATGAGTACCATGAGAAAAATTCAGGCGAACAACATCTACGCCTGCTAAGAACATCTTCCTCAGCATGGTTTCATTACTGCTTGCGGGGCCTAAAGTAGAAACTATTTTTGTATTTACCATAACTCTATGATATTTTTACTTCCGCGTTATTAAGCTTAGTTATATCTTCTTGAGACAATTCCCATTCCGTGGAAAGGGCATTTGAAATTGCCTGCTCGGCATTTCTAGCACCGACTATGGCGCCTGTTATGCCTTCTTTCTGCCATATCCAGTTTATAGCAACCTGACTCACAGGGCGATCTATCCTCTGCGCAATCTCCCTTAAGATGCCTATAAGGATTTCTGTTTTTTTAAAATTGCTTTCATCGTAAAATTTGTAAAAGAAACTGCGCGCGTCTGACGCATCAAACTTATGCTGCATATTATACTTGCCGGAGAGTATCCCTCCGCCAAGTGAACCGTAGGTAATTACACCTATTCTTCTATTAAGACAGAATCCCAGTAGTTCTTTTTCGAGAGAGCGTTCCAACAAAGAATAATGATTTTGCACTACTGCTATATCGGCACAATCCAGCGCCTCTTTAAGCTGATCCTTTTTATAGTTTGAGAGGCCTATATAACGTATTTTTCCTTCTCGTTTTAATTTCAATAAAGCGTTGATGGTCTCATTGATCGCGGTATTTGAGTCCGGCCAGTGGCATTGATATATGTCAATGTATTCGACCTGAAGCCTCTTCAGAGAACCTTCAATCTCTTCTCTTATAGAATCTGCGGAGAGATCGGTTTTTATCTCTCCGGATACCAACTTTAATCCGCACTTTGTCGCCAGGATCACCTTATCGCGCTTTTCCTTGATCGCCTTACCCACGACTTCTTCTGAGCGGCCATGCCCATAGATAGGTGCTGTATCTATAAGGTTTATCCCATGCTCCAGAGCGGCATCTACTGTCTTTATGCAATCTTCTTCCGGGGCGTTGCCCCAGACATCATCTCCAAAGACCCAAGTCCCGAGTGCTATGACTGAAAGTGACAAGTCAGTATTTGGTATGCTCTTATATATCATCGCACTTATATTATATACAAAGAACGTCTTTTTTTCAATGCCTAATCCATAAAAATATCATACATCTTCGCGAAATTAGCGACAAGAGGATCATCTACCTTATCAAAAGCATCCATATATTCCTTAAACTCACTTCTCAAGTCCTGAAGGCTTATACCAATAGAATCCAGCAGCCATTGTATATCCTCATGCTCTTCAGCTTTCTGCCCAGCCATCTTCTCCTGGTATGCCATAAACTCTTTAGGGTATTTATTCATAAGAAAGTGAACAAACGCCCAGCTTTGCGCGTAAGAGTAAAGCATTGCCTTTGGCGCGACGCCCGGGAAGCTTCCGATCTTGTGGAAGGTAAGAGATTCAAGCGGATATATCTCACCCTCCCTGTCCATCTCCTGGTAGAAATATAGCATCATATTGTTGTTAACCCCCAAGGGATATGTCATGCAATAGGTTGCTACGCCTTCAGCCATCCATGAATTAGCTGCCTGCACATCCATGGGGCCGCTTTGCCATGTTGCCAACTCTCTCAAAAGCCTTGCCTTCTCTTTCGGATCATCCGACTGAAGCATCTTCTTCTTTTTATCAAACAAGCCCTGGTCATCATCTTTCATTTTAGAGAGGATTATCCATTGAAGCCCCCAATTATGAAATATCTCATGAGTAAACTCATGGCGCAAAACGCTCATGGTCTCTTCTCTGTAGATATTCTTATAATAGTCATATGCCTCCCAGAACTTACTCTTTATCTGCATCGCCTGTCCCTCTAAAAAGATGTGATACCTCTTATCGATCTGATTGCTTATTGTATCAACTATATCATCTATCTTTTTCCCGGTCTCGCCTACAAACGCGTCAAATAGTATCTCTGAGAATTTTTCACCAAGCACATTATACAAATAGAGTACTTTTTTATCAGGTAAAAAATAACCAGCCACTGCCCATCCCGGGACTCCGTCCGCAGCCGCGTATTCAAAATAATCTATTACATTATCAAAGATTACGACAAAATTTTGAGCATCAGGCTCCCTGTCCTTAAAAATATCAAAAAAGGCCAGATATATCTCCGTATAGGCTTCCCGCAGTGCCTTCTCATACTTTTTAACCCAGTCAGAGTATGAATCTGTCACTATAGTAAAGCCGCCAGATTTATAAAATTCCATCTCCGGCAAGAGCTCTTTTAAGGTCGACTCGATCTTCGCGCTCTTTTCATTATTAACCGGCTTGAATATTAGGTATTCTACTTTCGCGCGTGCTATATCCTGCTCTATATAACCGCCGCCCTTTGCGCGGTATAGCAGTATAAGCTTATCTTTATCTACACTTTTTATCTTCGCGTCAAGGACTACCCTGTTTGTCAACCTTACTACTATGCTGTTTTTATACGGCCAACTGCTTATTATCTCAGCATCCGTAAGGATACGCTTTGTCTTTAACGCTTCCTTGCCCCTTAGGATCTTTTTAACCCTGCTTTTATAAATATCGAAATCTACGCCCTTCCAGCTGACAATATACATATCTTTTGTCTCATCCAAGAGAACGCCTTCTATCTTATTGCCATCCTTAAAAAATATAGCCACACGCTCACCTTCAGCTTCCCCAACCGCGCTTACCTTGCCCCTCTTCTTAGAATCACTACCCTTCTTGCCTATCTTAAACTCTTTTGTAAGTTTCCTAATTGCTTCGTGGTAGGGTTTCATATACTTCGCGATCTTGTTAATCCCGATCGCCAGTATGGGTATTTTACTAAGCCGTTTCCTTACCGGGCCTTCCATGGTCGCGGCAACAACAAAAATAAACAGGAAAAGAATGGTCAGTATCCATACTAACTGAGCTTCTTTCTTCATCTGAAATATTCTCCTTTTTTAAATATTATAATAGGGCGCCACAAAAGTGCCGCCCTTGATTACAAGGATTATTAAATTACAGATTACAGAGATTGTTTATTGACGATGTAATCGTTGTAATCTTTTTAAAAATCGCTGTAATCATAGGCTAAAAGTGCTTCATAGTAGCCTATAAATATTATAGATAAAAAAATGGCCCCTTTCAACTCTTTTGTGGATAGAATCAACGATTTATCATGATTAGCTAAAGGTGTGGGGTATTCGTGAATGGCCCTTCGCATTCGCTCAGGATCCCTCGCGAAGGGTCCCGA
>JBDRAM010000014.1:0-12401 GCA_043823785.1 Candidatus Omnitrophota bacterium | reverse complement strand
AGGGCGTCACAAAAGTGCCGCCCTTGATTACAAAGATTACTAAATGACAGATTACGGAGATTGTTTATCGACTAGGTAATCGCTGTAATCTTTTGAAAATCACTGTAATCATAGGCTAAAATTAGTTTCGTGACAGCCTATGGATAGCAAGAAAGGGAGGTAGAAGAGAAGTTGCATAAACTTACTGTTTTGGATAACGGCTTAAAGGTGATTACCAGCAGGATGGCTGATGTGCATTCGCTGACCGTTGGTTTGTGGATAAAAACAGGCGGAAGGTATGAATCAGCCAAAACACAGGGCATATCTCATTTTGTAGAGCATATGCTTTTTAAAGGCACCAAGAGGCGCTCTTGCCAGCAGCTTAAACGCGGCATAGAGGATAAGGGGGGTATCTTTAATGGTTTTACTGCTGAAGAGTTCGTATGTTATTACGTAAAGATATTATCAAAAAATCTAAGGCTCGCGAGTGACATATTATCAGATATGGTTTTGAACCCTTCTCTAAAGCCGAAAGATATCGAGAAAGAGAGAGCTGTCATATCGGAAGAGATAAGGATGTATCTCGATCTGCCTATGCAGCACGTGCAGGACCTTTTGGATGAACTTATATGGCCACAGCACCCTTTGGGCATGTCACTTTTAGGAACTTATGAGACAATAGGCTCTATCAATCGTCAGGATTTCATAAGGCATAAAGATAAATTTCATGTACCAAATAATATAATTGCTACAGCCTGCGGCAATATTAAACATGAGGCGTTTTTGGATATGATGACACATATGTTTAAAGGATCAAGATCCGCAAAGCCCGCGTCCTTTAAAAAAGTATCTGCATCAAGGCTAAAACTTCGGACAAATTTTTACCATAAAGACACAGAGCAGACGCACCTTTGCCTGGGCGCCAGGGCGTTAAGCAGGAGCCATCCCCTGCGATACGCGCTTTCCCTATTAAATATCATTCTGGGCGGTAATATGTCGAGCAGGCTTTTTAATGAGATCAGGGAAAAGCGATCACTGGCATACGAGATAGGTTCATCACTCAAGCAGTATTCAGATACAGGATCGTTTTTTATACATGCTGGCATTGATAACAGGAAAGTCGATGACGCTATTTCTATTATGATATCTGAACTTGGCAAAACCAAGAAATCTTTTGTAACCAAAAGAGAACTTAACATGGCAAAAGAATATTATAGAAGCGGGCTGTTCATGGCACTTGAAGATACCATGGCAAACATGCTTTTTTTGGGAGAGCAGGCTGCCGGCTCAGGTAAGATCCGCACAAAAGAAGAGATCCTTGGGGATATAGAAAAGGTCGATGCGGATATGATAAAGGATGTCGCGAATAAGGTTTTTGTTGATAAAAATCTTAAGTTGGCGATGATAGGCCCGCAGCAGCAAGAGGGTAAAAAGAAGATAGAAGGGTTATTGCATTTATAGGGGAGAAGGAGGAAAAATGTTTGATTCCGATATGCCTAAAGACGCACGGGATAACGCAGCCCAGGCAAAGGGAGAGAAGGTAAGGCTTGAGCCCAATGAGCACAGGGATTGGGTAAGGAAGGAGCTTGAGGAATCGAAGCGTGAAAAGAAAAAGATATCAGGTTTTCAGAATAAACTAAAGAAAGGCTTTGACCTTCGTAAAAAAGCTATATTTGGCGGGAAATTTACGCATGGCACAAGAGGAAAGCCCACACATGGCCCAAGAGGAAATCAGGGGTAAGCCCCGAACCTCTAGTGTAAATAGAGTTGGGTGTTTGGAAATGTTCGGTTAGCAAAGTAGTTGGGATACATAAATAACTTGGTACTTAGTGTGGAGGTACGGGGTGAGAAAGATCATAGTAGCACCTTCTATATTATCCGCTGATTTCAGCTATCTGAGTAAAGATATAAAACGCGCGGAAAGAGCAGGCGCTGACTGGATACATATAGATGTCATGGATGGGCACTTTGTTCCAAATATTACCATAGGCGCGCCTGTGGTAAAGTCGATACGCAAGCGAACTAAGCTTTTGCTGGATAGCCATCTTATGATAGAAAATCCTCAAAATTATGTTGAGGATTTTGTAAAAGCAGGCAGCGATCTTATAACGATCCACGCGGAGGCTGTTCCCGGATTGAGGTCCGCAATAAAGAAGATAAGATCGTATGGAGTTATGGCGGGCGTATCCATAAGGCCAAAGACTAAAGTAAGTTCCATCAAAGGGGTTTTGGATCTCGTTGACGTGGTGCTTGTCATGACTGTTGAGCCTGGATTCGCAGGGCAGAAGTTTATGAATGAGGTTGTTCCCAAGATAAGCGCTATAAGATGTTGTTATGGCGGCTATATTCAGGTAGATGGAGGTATAAATGCCGAAACCGCAAAGGCGGTAAAAGCTGCGGGAGCCAATGTGTTGGTTGCCGGGTCTTATATATTCGGCGCGAAAAATATTAAGAAAGCTATAGAGAGCTTGAGATAGGCAATGAAAGAGAAGATTGGTAAGAGCCAGATAAGATTTGGAACAGACGGTTGGCGGGCAAAGATAGCGGATGAGTTTACCTTTGATAATGTAAGAAAAGTCGCGCAAGCTATTGCTGACTATATTAAAAGTTCACAGTTGGCAGTTGACAGTTCACGGCCTAAAGCTAAAAAAAATCCGCGGAAAAGAGTCATCGTTGGATACGATAGGCGGTTTTTGTCTAAAGAATATGCCAGGATCCTGTC
The DNA here is from genome assembly GCA_043823785.1 of Candidatus Omnitrophota bacterium. Lineage (GTDB taxonomy): Bacteria > Omnitrophota > Gorgyraeia > JABMRG01 > JABMRG01 > JBDRAM01. Next base: position 9,700 of record JBDRAM010000014.1, on the reverse strand, counting down.
TGAAGTTTTAGCCGCAAACAATATAAAGGTTTTGCTTACTAAGGAAGCAGCCCCTACCCCAGCTATAGCATTTGCTATAAAGAAAAGAGCATTAGACGGCGGAATCATCATCACCGCAAGCCACAACCCTCCTATATTCAATGGCATAAAGTTTAAGACGCATCTCGCGGGGCCTGCTGATGAGCTGACTACGGAAAATATAGAAAGGCTTGTTGGCAGGAATAGAGTAAGGTCAAAGGATTTTGATTCCGCTATTCGTGATAATACTATAGAGTTTACAGATATAAGCGATGATTACATACGGTTTTTAAGAAAATATGTAAATATTGACAAGATCAGAAAAGCAAAGCCCAAAATATTGATCGATTATATGCACGGTGCCGGCGCAGGCTACATAGAAGCAGTGCTGGGTAAAGGAATATCCAGCATCGATATCATAAGGGATCAGATAGATCCTATGTTTGGCGGAGTAAACCCCGAGCCCATACCTAAAAATCTGGGCGCGTCATTAAAGCACATAAAGACTAAAAAATTTGATATTGGAGTCGCGATCGATGGCGATGGAGACAGGATAGGCGCGCTTCGCCCTGATGCCAAGTTTATTACAAGCGGACAGATAATATCTTTGATACTTCTTCATTTTTTAGAATTTAAAAAATTGACCGGCAATGTGGTAAAGACTATTTCAGGGACTACGTTGATAGAAAGGATATGCAAAAGGTTTGATCTTAAATTATTAGAGGTTCCGGTTGGATTTAAACATATATCACATTTTATGTTAAAGGAGAATGTGCTTATCGGAGGTGAAGAATCCGGAGGCATAGGTTTTTGTAATTATATGCCTGAGAGAGACGGGATATTATCGGCGCTTCTGCTTATTGAGATGATTGCTGAAAGAAAAAAGACAATAATCTCAATAATGAATGATATAGACAAAAGATTTGGTAAGTTCTGTTACGATAGGCTTGACATAGCCTATCCTAAGCGCAAAGCAAGGCTGCTTACCGAAAGCCTCAAAAAAAACCCGCCTTTAAAAATAGCGGGTGAAAAAGTCCAGAGGATGAAGACATATGATGGGATAAAATTTATACTGGAAGACGCAAGCTGGCTTCTCCTACGTTTTTCAGGCACAGAGCCGCTTATAAGGATATATGCTGAAGGCCCAACGGAAGAATTTGTGAAACGCTTACTAAAGGAGGGGAAGAGGATCATCTTTGATTCTTATTGATATATGGACATTAAGAGAATAAGAAATTTTTGCATAATAGCCCACATTGACCATGGCAAATCTACGCTTGCGGACAGGATGCTCCAGATTACCGGCGCTATCTCAGGGAGGCAGTTTAGGGACCAGCTTTTAGACGATATGGACCTTGAGCGGGAACACGGTATTACAATAAAAGCATCCGCGGTTCGCCTGGAATACAAAGCTAAGGATGGCCATAAATATGTGCTTAATCTTATAGATACGCCCGGACATGTGGATTTTACTTATGAGGTCTCCAAGTCAATAAGGGCATGCGAAGGAGCTATACTTCTGGTCGATGCCGCTCAGGGCGTAGAGGCCCAGACAGTGGCAAATCTATATATGGCTAACGAATATAACCTGTCGATAATACCTGTAATAAATAAGATAGATCTATGCAGTGCCGATATTAATAGGGTAAAGTCCCAGATAAAAGAGATACTTCATGTGGATGAAGATAGCATTTTGCTGGCAAGCGCGAAAGAAGGAACAGGCACGGTAGATATTCTGGAGAGGATAATAAAAGACGTACCGCCCCCTGAAGGCGATCCTAATAAGCCGCTGCAGGCCTTGGTATTTGATTCTCAATACGATTCATATAAGGGCGTTATGGTATATTTGAAAGTCGCAAACGGTAGGTTGCTTCCGAGGGCAAGGCTAAAGCTTATGCAGACCTTAAAAGAGTTTGAGATATTGGAGCTAGGGGTGTTTAGGCCTGAGATGTCAAAAGTGCTGTCGCTTGAGTGCGGCGAAGTAGGTTATTTTGCCGCGAATATAAGGGATCCCAAAGATGTTGTAAACGGCGACACTATAACTGATGTTAAAAACCCGACAGATAGGCCTTTGCCTGGATATAAGAAGATAAGGCCTATGGTATACTGCGGTATATACCCGGTCAACACTAAGGATTTCGATTCTCTGCGCGACGCTACGGAAAAACTCAGGCTTTCTGACGCTTCTTTTGTATCTGAACCTGAGAGTTCCGCGTCTATGGGATTTGGTTTCAGGTGCGGATTCTTAGGACTTTTGCATATGCAGATTGTGCAGGAACGCCTTGAAAGAGAATATGACCTTGACCTGGTTCTGACCACGCCGAGCGTAGTCTACAGGGTCAAGAAGACTAACGGTGAGATACTTGAGATAGAAAACCCCACAAAGCTCCCCGACCAGCAGCACATAGCTGAGATAGCGGAGCCTTTTGTTTCAGCCAGGCTGATAATACCTTCTGATTCCCTCGGAAATATTATGGAGCTGTCAAAACAGAGAAGAGGCGTCTATATAAGCACTGAATATATTAGTATTGATAGGGTAAACCTGACATATCATTTCCCGTTATCCGAAATAATAGTGGATTTTAATGATAAGGTAAAATCGCTTACAAGGGGTTATGGTTCACTCGATTATGAATTTAAAGGCTATGAGCCGAACCTTCTTGTTAGGCTGGATATTTTACTTAACGGTAAACCTTATGACGCGCTCTCTTCTATTGTATGCAAAGATAAGGCCCAGTTTAAGGGCAGGGCTATAGCTCAGAAATTAAAAGAGCTTATACCCAGGCAGATGATAGAAGTAGCTATACAGGCGGTGGTAGGAAATCAGATAATAGCCAGGGAGAGTGTCAAGCCTTTTAAGAAAAATGTTACAGGCAAGTGTTACGGCGGAGATATAACTCGCAAGAGAAAATTGTGGGAAAAGCAGAAAGAAGGCAAGAAGCGCATGAAGCAGCTGGGGAAGGTTCAGATACCCCAGGAGGCGTTTATGTCTGTTCTTAAGATATAGTAAACCGGAAGGAGAGAGATGATTAAAAAATCGGCTGCAAAAATGATACTAAATAAAATATTTAAATCTATAGTTAACCGCGAGAACGTAGAAGTCTTCGTGACGGCTGTTATACTCGCGCTTATAATAAGAACTTTTGTGGTGCAGGCGTTCAAGATACCCACAGGTTCCATGATACCAACTTTGATGGCCGGAGACAGGATACTTGTCAATAAATTCATATATCGTTTCAAAGAGCCTAAGCGCGGCGATATCATAGTTTTTAAATATCCTGAAGATACAAAAAAAGATTTTATTAAAAGGCTTATTGCTGTAGGAGGAGAGACGCTTCAGATAAAAGACGGTAACATATGGGTAGATTCAAAGCTCATAGAAGAGCCGCAGATATTAAGGCAGATACATTATTACAATAAGCCCGGGACGCTTTATGGCGAGGAGGGAAATGCAATAAAGGTGCCTGATGATAGTTTTTTTGTTCTTGGAGACAACAGCGCGTCGTCGCGTGACAGCAGGTATTGGGGATTTGTCCCTAAAAAATATCTGGCAGGAAAGGCATTTTTGATATATTGGCCCTTGAATAGAATGAGGATGTTAAAATAGTTGAGAGTTTAGAGTTGAGAGTTTAGGGTTGAGAGTTTAGGGTTGAGAGTTGAGGGTTTAGAGATAAAAGGGGTTAAGATGGGATTGGCGAATAAGATAACTATATTAAGGATACTTCTTGTACCCGTTCTTCTTATAGGCCTCTTATATTATAAAGTCGGAAATGAGACTTTAAGATTTGCGGTTCTGGGATTATTTGTTGTGTGCGGCATGACAGACGCCATTGATGGCTATATTGCCAGAAGATTCTATCAGAAGACAAAGATCGGAAGTATACTCGATCCGTTGGCGGATAAGATACTTATCCTGACGGCTTACATCTCATTATCTACTCTTGAGAATATACCGCTGGCTTCCAAGATACCTCCATGGCTTACTATTATAGTTATGAGCAGGGACACTATTATATTGCTTGGTTTGGCTATAATTTTTGTGGTAAATAAAGAGATGGAGATAAAGCCTTCTATTATGGGAAAGATCACTACTTTTATCCAGATGCTTACTGTGATCGCGGCTCTCCTGCATTTTAATCTTATATACGTATTATGGTGGGTCTGCGCGTTTTTTACTATAATTTCAGGGTTTGGATATGTATGGCGGGGAACTAAGGTGTTAAATGAAGCACATTGATTTTACTAATCTTCCTAAAGTTGCTATCATCGGCAGGCCAAATGTAGGCAAATCATCTCTTTTTAACCGCATGCTAAAGAGCAGAAAGGCCATCACGGAGCAGGTGTCGGGTGTTACCCGTGACAGGCTTTATGCTAAGGTATGCTTTGATGGCGTTGATTTTATTCTTATAGATACAGGCGGTTTGATGTCAAAGCCAAAAGAGAAGATAGCCAGGTTGGTATATGAGCAAAGCAGTGAAGCTATAAAGGAATCGGACGCTATTATATTTGTATGTGATGTCACATCAGGAATAAGCTATCAGGATGAGCATGTAGCATCGATTTTAAAGAAGTCCGGCAAGAAAACATTCCTGGTAGTAAATAAAGTTGACAGCGATAAGCTTATAAGCGAAAGTTTTATATTTTATAAGCTTGGTTTAGGCCAACCTCATGCCATATCTGCATTACACGGTAGAAATACGGATGAGCTATATAAGCATGTAGTTGAATATATATCTACGCGCAAAGGACCGGATGCAAGAGTTCGGGAGCAAGGCAAGGAGGGTGCCCAAGCTGCGGATGAAGAGATAAAAATAGCTATTGTGGGCAGGCCAAATGTAGGCAAATCTTCATTTATAAATTGCATATTAAACCAAGACAGGCTTCTGGTAGATGAGGTTCCGGGTACCACCAGAGATTCGATAGATGTCTTCTTTAAGAAAGACAACACAACTATAGTGCTTATTGATACAGCAGGCATGAGGCATAAGAAAAAGATAAAAGAGACTGTTGAGATGTTTAGCCTGGCCCGCACAAAGCAGTCTGTGAAGCGCTGTGATGTGGCCTTGATAATGATAGATGGAAGGCTTGGACTTAGCAGGGATGATATGGCAGTTATCGATTACGTTTTAAAACAGGGCAAGGGCTGCGCGTTGCTTGTGAACAAAAGGGACCTTATCAAGGATACCGACGCAGACCAATATAAAAAGGAATTGATTAGAAGGTTTAATTCTATAGGGTGGATACATATAATATTTACTTCCTGCAAAGAGAAGAGGAACATAATAAAGGCGGTTGATACAGCTTGCGAGATACTGAAAAGGTCTAAGATGGTTGTGGATACGCCGCGGATAAATAATCTTATCGAAAGCGCGCAGCAGCTAAAAGCCCCTCCTTCTTCAGGCAGGATAAGGCCAAGGATATATTATGCTACCCAGATAGGGGCGCAGCCGCCAAAATTCCTATTTTTCTGCTCAAACCCAAAACGTATAAAACCTGAATATCTAAGATTTGTTGAAAACCATTTTCGCAAAAACCTCGGCCTTATTGGTGTGCCTATATTTTTTGAACTTAGGGAAAAGTAACCTTTTTAGATATAAGGTTTAGGTCTTAGGGGCTGATTTAGGAGGTATAGGTTGTTATATTTTATATTAGCTATATGCATTTCTTATCTATTAGGATCAATACCTACCAGTTACATAATAGCAAAGTTATTAAAAGGTATAGATATAAGAGAGCATGGCAGCGGTAATGTTGGCGCTACCAACCTCATGAGAACAGTTGGGAGGCTGCCGGGAGTAATAGGTTTTCTGCTCGATGCCGGTAAGGGCGCTGTACCTGTCATCTTGTTCGCGCATATTTTTTATGAGCCTACAATCGCCGTAAGTGAACCTATGTTTAAAGTGGCCATGGGGTTGGCTGCTGTATGCGGGCATATATGGACACTCTTTTTAAAATTCAAGGGCGGTAAGGGGGTAGCAACCACAATAGGTGTATTTATAGGACTAGCGCCGATGATCAGCGTTATCGGCCTTCTTGTCTGGCTGGCGGTGGTCTTGATCTTCAGGTATGTCTCTTTGGGTTCTATTATTATGGCAGCGGTTCTTCCCTTTTTGATGGTTTTTTTCAATAAACCTAATGAATATATATTTCTTTCCGCAGTGCTCTGCATTTTTATATTGTACAGCCACAGGCCTAACATAAGACGACTTTTGAGCGGAAAGGAATATAAGATAGGCCAGCCAAAAAAATAAAAATATATCCCCAAAACCTTGACTTTTAAATATAATAGTGTATATTTAAGTGGTAGAGGAGAATTTTTTTTAACTAATTATTCAATACTTTTAAAATATATTAAATAAGTAAAGGTTCTGACATGAGACAGATAATCTTTAATGATAATATAGCAAAGAGAAGGCACAAAAGACATCTTTCCATTCAGGAAAGCTTTACACAGAACGACTATGTTTTTGAATCGGAGAGAGAGGCTTTCTTCAAAATAAGGGAAGTATTTTCTTACAACAGTATTGACGAAGCAAACAGCTGGATATGTAATAAGATGCAGAATGTAGACATCTCTAGGGGCCTTTCAGTTTTAAGAGTGTTTAACCGGAAAAAACGAGAGAGCTACTGGGAGAGGAGGCAGACCGGGTCTTTCTACATAGTCAGAAATGGGAGTGTTATATCTATAACGTTTTTACATAAATTGCGCGTAGAAGTTCATAAAAAAACTGATCTGAAAAATAAAAAGATTGCTTAAGTTAAGCACCCCGCCTCGTAAGATACGCCGAAATTCTCTTTGATAATTTCAGCGTACTTGGCGGGATTAATTCGCACTTATCACTTAGCTTCGTTGTTTCTCGCTAAGTGATGTGCTCATTAAGTAGGCGATAGGGGTTAAAAATAAAAAGACCCCTTCATAAGGGTATGGTAGGTTTAATTACTTGCCATACCCTGTTTTTTGTATTATTATAATATATAAAAAGGTTACTTGAGGTTGCGCAGGTTACTTGATGTTGCATAGGTTACATTTTGTAACATACGTAACATACGTAACATACGTAACATTACGTAACATTACGTAACATTACGTAACTTATGTAACTTTAAGTAACTAAAACTTTTTGCCTTCTTTTCGGAAATGTTGGGAATAATTCCGGCATTTGCGGGTTTCATAAGTAGAGAAGGCAGATCAAGGGTGCTTATGATCTATCTGCCAAACGAAGAAGAGCTTATACAGCGAGCTAAAAAAGGCGAAAGAGAGGCCTTTGATATATTATATCAGCACTACAAAAGGCCTATACTGAATTATATATACCGCTTTATAGGCAACTTTAGCTCTGCTGAGGAACTGGCGCAAGAGGCCTTTGTCAGGGCTTATATGAATATAGGCAAATTTGTTCCAAGGGCTAAGTTTTCTTCGTGGCTTTATGCCATTGCGGGAAACTTATCCAAGAATTACTTAAGGCATCTTAGTTATGAGAAAAGGTTTATTCCCGCGCAGCGTAATTCCTATGAAGGCAGTGAGGATGAGATAGGCGCCATTGATAATATAGAGGATAAGGCAAGAAAACCTGATGAGTCAGCCGAGAAAGCTGAAGCTGAAAAAATTATACAGGAAGCGATATCTAAACTTCCTTCGCACTTGAAAGAAACGCTTATATTGTGCGATATAGAGGGTTTCTCGTATGAGGAGGCGGCAGGGATTATGAAGTGCAAGGCAATGACAGTCGGTTCACGGCTATGGCGCGCGAGGGAAAAACTGGAAAAATTATTACGTTATTTAAAGAATGGGGTATGAAAACATGAGATGCGTTATTAAATTTAAAGATATCTCTCTTTATATTGATGGCAGATGCAGCGAAGGGAATAAGCAGGCTCTCGAGAAGCATTTGGAAGAATGTTCAAACTGCAGGGAACAGGCAGAGAGTCTTAAGGCATTACGGTCTTCACTCGCGGGACTTGCGCCTGTAAAGGAATCGGAAGGTTTTGATCTTGAGTTTAATAGACTGCTTCAGGGAAGACTAGATGCGCGTGGTTTTTTTGCGCAAAGATTTTGGCAAAGACTTTTAGAAGGTCTTACCAGAGCAAGGGATACTTTTGTTTATCCTTTACCTGTTGCTGTCAGGATAGCCGCTACTTTTATACTGGTTATAGGAGTCACTCTTGGCGCAAGAGGACATGTTTTAGGTAAACTCCCGTACGTTGAATTTGTGGCAGGCGATGTTAAGATATACCACCAAGCTAAAGAAATATGGATCCCACTGCAAGCTGATGTGAGGTTAAAGGCAGGAGATAAGATACATTCAAGGAAAGGCGCGATATTTAATATTGTATCCAGAGGTAAATACAAAGCAAGGGTAAAAGATAATTCCATAATAGTTATAGCTAAGATAAAAAGCGGGTGGCGCGATATAGATACAGACTTTAATATCTCGTATGGCAACCTTCTGGTCAATACCGCAGAAGGCTTCAAAGGTTCAAAAATGAATATCTATACACCCAGCTGCGATGCGGAGGTCGTTGGTACAGCTTTTATAGTAAGGGCATTAGGCCAGGAGACATGGCTGGGTGTTTTAGAGGGGAGGGTAAAGGTCATATCAAAAGTACACCCCTTTAAGGCAGAAAGCATGAGCAGGACAACAGCGTTTGTCTCATCCGGCCAGAAGATAGTAATAAAGCCGTATGGGTATCCTAGCATGCCTGAACTTTTTTCAGAGAAAGAATGGCGCATGATGCAGGAGCTATACCAGTTAACCCAAGAACAGAGAGTGATCCTTCTTATAGGTACTGGGCCTGACAGAATAGAGGAGCTTCTTGGGCCAAGGCCTGTTTATATATCAGGCATAGAGCGGATAGGTATACCAAAAGATATTTCTGAGAAAATATCTTTTATAGCGGATGCCATAAAGGTAAATAACTATGAAGTGATTCCGGAGGCCATAAGAGACTTAGAGCATTTTTTGCAGGAGCGCTCTGACCCTAAGTATAATGTTGAGATATTGATGTTTATAGCTTCGCATTACCATTATATGCATGATTATGAAAACGCGATAAGAGTTTTTAGTAATATTATTGAGAATCATCCTGATTCATCCCTTGCCAGCCTGGCTCAGTGCGCTGTGGCTACTATTTATCTTAAAGATTTAAAGGACCTAAACCAGGCCAGGATAAATTATGGCAATCTGCTTAAGTCCTATCCCGATAGCGTTGACGCGATAAGGGCAAAAGAAGCCCTCTCTACTATAAGATAACTCTGTTGCTTGGTGGGGATATTCGCAGCACCGCTCGGTTTGCCCCACCGAGGCAAACCTCGCTTGATGAATCTCACTCGCTCTCACCAACGTATTATCTCGGGTGAACCGTGGCCGCTCGCATCTTCAACATGCTGTTCCATATCCCCACCAAGAATACAATACGGCCTTTATATATTTCAGCAACATGTGGGCATTGATTACAAAAATGCAAATCTAAGGCGGGGGCCCCATGAGCAGACACCCCACGCCTTTCTAACCTGCATAATATATTTATGTCACCTCCTGCCTTTGTGATTCAGACAGTAGAGGGGGTTTCATTAAAATTTTAAAGTCATAACTTTTTATAATCAAGGTGGTTATAGAAGTTTAATAGCTATAATTTTTCCTATAAGTTTCCTCTTGAAAAATGGGCGGATTAAATTTTTAAT
>JBDRAM010000013.1:0-19133 GCA_043823785.1 Candidatus Omnitrophota bacterium | reverse complement strand
TTAAAAATTTAATCCGCCCATTTTTCAAGAGGAAACTTATAGGAAAAATTATAGCTATTAAACTTCTATAACCACCTTGATTATAAAAAGTTATGACTTTAAAATTTTAATGAAACCCCCTCTACTGTCTGAATCACAACTATAATTCAAGCATAATTTTGTAGCTACACCCCCTATTGCTTCAGCAAAAATCTGGGGTGAATGCTACCCCAATTTTTGCTGAAGTTTGGAGGGACAGAGACAGCCCCACTGAAACCATGTCGTTTGCCCCTCCCCTCTCAGAAATAGAATCTACGTAGGGAGGTTTACTTGGGGCTGGCTCAGATAAAAGCACATCGCCTGCGAGTAGCATTTCACAAAACATCATCTACTACTACAAAAATAACCCCTTCCTCTTCATCACAAAGAAAATAGGGACAGTCCCTACCATCTACCCCTACCTCACTCTAAGTAATGCCTCTATAAGAGGGGGGCGTATGTAAGTGTACTAAGTATACGCTTCTATTGAGGTATTATGCAATCTGAGGAATACCCCGAACCACTCGGCATAGGCATAGAATAGAGTGATTTTCTCTCAAAAAAACTATACAAAAAAGCCTCAGATCTTCTTGTTTCTAAGTCTGAGGCTTTTTGTGCCTAGTTTACACTATATCTTTAATTACTTATTCAGCTTCTTTTTCTTCCTCTTCGCCTTCTTTATCAGGAACTATAAAAGTAGCGGCTTTGACTACTCCCTTTGCAGTCTTTACCACTGCTTTACCAGCACCTTTAATCGTGCCTACTGTTACTCCCTCAACAACATTAGTCTCTTCGGAGGTCTCAACCATCTCCTTAGGAACCTCTGTCCAGCCGGTAGCTGTATCCTTTACGCCATCAGCAAGCTTCTCTCCCGCGTTCTCTGCTTCCTGAGCAAAGCCGCATACAGCATAAGCTGCCATGAATGCTATTGCTAAGACTCCGATAAAGAGCCTTTTGCTTATAATCAACTTCTCCATGCTTCTTCCCCCCTTCCTTCTTGGCTTAATATGCATAATATCCTACTACTCTACCTCTATTTTGTCAAGAATAAAGCTTATATCTGCCTCCGCTTAATACCATTTCAACAGTCGAACCTCTATCTCCTTATTTTCACTGACCGATTGCTTAAACTTCTCAACATCACTGCCTCTATGGTGGTACGGAAATGCAACCTTAGGCTTGAACTCCAAAACAGCAGAAGCCGCCTGTTCAACAGTCATTGTATACGGCAGATTCATACAGATAAAGGCATAATCAATATTTTCAAGTCCCCTCATATCTGGAATATCTTCCGTATCCCCTGAAATATAGACTCTCTTATTATTGAGTGTCAGAACATAGCCGTTACCCCTGCCTTTCTCATGATATTGCATTCTTTCAGGAGTCAGGTTGTAAGCAGGGATAGCCTCAATGCCAACCTTACCATATGTCTTATTTTCACCACTATTGAGTATTTCACCAGATCCGAGCTCTTCTACCACAGCTTTTGGGCCTATAACGGTAGTCTCCTCCTGCTTCAAAGCTTTGACTATATCCGGGGCCAGGTGGTCAAAATGGATGTCCGTAATAAGGATGATATCCGGCCTTGGGAAGTCTTTAAAGGCATCTACACTGCCAACGGGATCAAGATATATGGTTGTCCCATATGCCTGGATTACCATGGTAGCATGGTTAATGGGTGAAAACTTTATATCAGGGGTGACATCTTCAGCATAGCCTTGGGAATCACTTAGAAAGCCCGCGAAAAGACCTAAACCTAAAAGAACGCATATTTTTATCATTTTTTCTCCTATGTTAACAGTCAACAACTCTCTCCTTATTTGTTTTGAAATTTGCTGTGAAGTCGTGAGTTATATAAAGCGCCTTGCTTCAGTTGTTGTTTCTGTTGTGTTTTATGGATATATAGTCTTGTTATCTTAAGTAAGCTTTTATAACATATTGCTGAACCATACGATGGGTATTAAAAAATGAACCATTTATAGCGATCGCGCTACGCATGATATCAATCCACGCCTGTCGATCATTATAGAATAAGGGTATTATCATCTTTTCAAGCTTATCATATAAGAAATTTGCACTATCCGCGTCGGGAGTTTCTGTGTCTTGGGCTGAACCTATTGCCCATCCGGTAACCCCCTCTATGCATCCTTCGATCCACCATCCGTCTAAAATGCTCAGACTGGGGATTCCGTTATGAGCGGCCTTCATTCCTGATGTGCCGGATGCTTCCTTAGGTTTACGCGGTGTATTTAGCCATACGTCAACACCTGAAACCAGCATCTTAGCCAACTCTATATCGTAATTTTCCAGATATGCTATTTTAATCTGATCTCTTAGCTGATTTGATATAGAAAATATTCTCTTGATAAGGTCTTTACCGGGCTCGTCCTTTGGGTGGGCCTTGCCTGAGAAAATAATCTGTATCTTACCTAAATTATTTGCTATGTTAATAAGCCTACTATTGTCAAAAAATAATAGATCCGCTCTTTTGTACGCAGTGGCCCTACGGGCAAAGCCGATTGTGAAGGTATTATAATCCATACCAAGGTTTGTATTTTTATTAACAAAATCTATAAGGTGTTTTTTTGATTCTTGATGGGCATTCCATATATTTTCTCTGGGGATACTTAGGGCATAGCGTAAGCTGAAGGGGTCGTTATCCCAGCCGGGAATATGCTCATCGAAAAGTTCTTTAAAATTTGAGCTAACCCAGGTAGAAGAATGCACGCCATTTGTTATGGATTCAATATGATAGCCCGGAAACATCTCCCGGGATATCTTTCCGTGCTTTTTTGCGACTCCGTTGACATAATTGCTAAGATTAAGCGCAAGAAGAGTCATATGAAGCATGTCTTGCCCGGCAAGCTGCTTTAAAAGATCCATTGGCACAAACTCCCCTAGTAAATGATGAACTAAGCCATAATCAAATTTATCATGCCCTGCGGGTACGGGCGTATGAGTTGTAAACACACACATACCCCTTACCTCTTCGATATCCCAAACAGGCTCCTGGTCTTTTTTCCTTTGATTCAGTAGTTCAAGTGTAAGAAGGCTGGCATGCCCCTCGTTTAAATGGTACCTGTTTATCTGGTGATAGCCTAGTTCTTTTATCATCCTTACTCCGCCAACACCAAGAATAATCTCTTGAGCTAATCTATATTTGTCATCTCCTCCATAAAGATAATGAGTCAGGCCACGATCATAGTCGGCATTCAGTGGAAAGTCTGTATCCAGAAAAATAACAGGTATGTTGTATCCTGTTGCCCCTTTAACTATATAAAGCCAGGGCTGTATAAAGACGGTTCGGCCTTCAATGGCAACGGTAATTTTCTTAGACAAAAGCCTCATACGATTTTTGGGATCCCAATTATAGGGTATTTCCTGCTGCTCGCCATGTTCATTCAGCTTTTGAAAAAAATAACCTTTTTTATACATAAGAGTGACAGCAACAACGGGGACGCTAAGGTCAGCGAATGATTTTATTGTGTCACCCGCTAATATGCCCAAGCCTCCGCTATAAGTAGGGATATTTGGGTCTATTCCAATTTCCATGGAAAAATAGGCTATTCTTTTTGCCTTCTTTCTTATCCTTGGGATAGTGATCTTATTCATATTATCTCCATTAGTTTACATATAAATCGCTAAACTATATTACAGCATAGAAAGGGAAAGTTCAATGTTAATTCTTAAGACAAATTAAATAAGTAATGTCTCAATAAGAGTGGGGCGTATGTAAGTGTACTAAGCACACGCTTCTATCGAGGTATTATGCAATCTGAGGAATAGTTAAGTTGAGGTAAGGGGAAATTAAGCTGCGGCGTCTATGCGATTTAGAGTTGAGAGGTTCATAGAAGGCGCAGCTTCTCCCGGTAGTTTACCATGCAACCATTTACCTGCCCACTCACCTTTTAAGGCATTGTTAAGCCTGGCAACAAGGGCCTTCGACTTCCTGTCCTTAAGGTTTGGCTCTGCTGCCCTTATTGTCTCTATTCTTTTCGCAAAACCTCCAGGTGTTATTTGTATAATACTGGCTGCTACTCTCAGATTACCTTTAGCTTTTTCCACTGCTTCTATTGTCTTTAGCGTAGACTCTGGCAGTTTTGATGGACCCTTACGCAGGCTATCAAATGCTCCTGAGGTGCTCTTGCCCGCTCTTTTGCCCTTTATTGCCCTGATAAGCCTGTTACGGACACTTATTCTGCCAAATACTCTTGCGCTTGCAAATATTCTGGCCACCCTATATTAGAGCGTGCCATCAGTAACACCTAGAATTGCTCGGGCATCTGATTTTTTACCACCTGTCTCCTCCAATGCGTTTATGGTAGGCTCTGTAAATACAGGTAAAGATAAGCTGCCTCCTCGGCCGGTGTTATCTTTATATAGGAGTACCTGGTTGAGTCTGTTAAGGATATCATTTTCTTCTCTTGCGATTGCTATTACTCTGATCAGCTTTATTCTGCTCGTTAGAGCAGATTTGCTAACCTTAAGAATCCCTGCTGCGCGCTCTATGTTACCATGGGCATCTTCCAGCGCCTTTACTACTTTTTCTGTATATTTGGGTAGTTTTAAGAATTCACGTATAGCTTTTATGGCGCCCTTTGAAGAGGATTTTGAATTTGCTTGAGGTTTTCTTGCAATTATAAGGTCTCGTAAACCCAGCATAGTGTTTGGAAATAACGCCAGGTGGGATATATTCATAAATCCAAATCCTTCCAGTGTTCCCTTTATTTTTTTAGCCGGATAAAAATTATAATCCGTGCCTGTAGGGCTTTGGATTTTGTAATGTGGGAAAAATTTCCTACCAGTCCCATCCTCCTCGAATCTAGAAATGTATAATTCCAGAATCTTTTTTGCTGTCGGGCGGGGCTGCACAACAACAATGTGTCCCCCGGGCAATAAAAGATTACCTATCTCTTCTATCCCCTTACTCAAGCTGCTAAGGTAGCCTATTGATTCACACAGGAGTATAGTGTGGAATCGCCTACCCTGAAGCTCCAGGCGATTTATATCAGCTAAAATATAAGGCAGGCCTGATCCGCTAAGATACTCATTAGTTACATCTGCACAAAATACAGTATGCCCCCTTTCTAAAAGTTCTTTTTCAAGCTCTAACTTTCCAGGACCAATAGAAAATATATGTTGGTTTTTGCCTAAATTATCTATCTTATCTGCTATCATCAACATTGAATCAGGCTCTGTTGAAATAAAATAACGTGGGTGGGGTAAAGATATTTTTGAAGCCATAGGCCTCAGGGCATCCTCCTTCGCTCTGTCATTTGTGAAATACTGAAGAGCTACGGAGGACATATACCCTTCCCCTGCGCTACTTATAAGCAATGATGCGATAATAGTTATTTTTATTAGTAATTTATACATATTCACTTCCTAGAGACAGTTTCCAATTCTTTGTATTCTCTGCATAGGAAAGGAGTCTCTTCCCCCTATGCGGAGGAGAGGATGGCGAGGTCGATCTTATGAGTGCCTGTCCTTTCGGTCCTCTTCCCCTCTTCATAAATATCTGCCAGGTCTCCGCTTCTTCGAAGTATCCTCTCTAACTCTTTCTTCCCATCGTCTTCAATGATTCGTACCATCTGGTGACTAATATCATATATTGCTCCCACCTGCCTAAGCGTAAGGCTATTCTGTCCAAAAGGCCAGCCGCTTGGGCCCATCCTCAAGTTTTTAAAATCTTCATACCTGATCAGGATATCCCACTCTTCATCAGTAAGAGGCGTTATGCCAAAGCGCAGCTCCAGAACCTTTCTGCGCCTATCATCCTTTATCTTATCCAGGCAATCTCGTATGAGCTGCCTCTCATCAGTTACCTCTGCTATTTCAGCAGGCGCGCTTGCTGCGTTATCAGCTATAAAATCTATCAATTCATCTTCATCAGAGCCGCTTATTAGTTGATTCAGATCGCTTGTACCAAGTATAGACCTAAGTTTTTTCACTACCTGTTCAAGCTCTTTTTGGTTTTTTATTAATTTCATATTGTAGCTTTTCTTCCTTTTATCCTGCGGCGCAGCCCCGTGCTTTAACTCATTATAGCTCTTCTTAAGCTTAAAAAACCTGTACCAGAGAGCTTCGTTTGCCCTTACAGTAGTACCCTGATTGAGAGTGAACCTTACAACCATGTTATTAATCCACCATGTAGCATATGTTGAGAACTTTAGTTTTGTGGCAGGGTCAAATCTGACCGCAGCTTCCTCGAGACCTACCACGCCTTCACTTATCATATCGCAAAAGCGAATATTTTTAGCAAAGCGCCACTTCTTGACCTTCTTTACCACCTCAAAAATTTGCCCGATGTTTGATGTAATAATAAAATTGCGGGCAATCTCATTGCCCCTCCTCATCTCCATCCACAAAGCTAAAAGTGTTTCGCTGTCCAGAGCACCAAAATAGCTATAACTTTGTACGGCATCCGCGCCAAATATCTCATCAGGTATGTCTTTTCCTCTAAAGCTGTAATCGCCCCAAGTGTAACCTTTCATTATGCGGACATCGTCGTAGTCTATAATAATATTTCTCATCCTCTCATCATCTTTCTTGCGCGCCTTTTTGTCTTTCTTACTAAAATTGATGGCATCGGTATCGAAGGGGAGCACGCTTAACAGCTCCCGGTACATCTGTTTATATTCCTTGCGCTTGCCGGCAGCCAGCCTCTCTGCCATAAGCTCTTTCATCTCTTGGGCATTCTCTCTGAAAAACATCAACCGGAAGTTCCAGAGTGTCCCGCGCAAGGGGCCTTTAAGCATCTCTATCGCCCATATATCGGTCTTTTTTAATTCCCCTTTCTTTACACGAGGAAATCTGTTCTGTTTTTTATATAGCGCCCAAACCCTGTCTTTAAAACCCTGCGCATTATCAAAGAACTCGTGCGAATCCGTTAGGCCGCGCGGCACAGGATAGCCAAGGCGAAGAGCAATATTAAGAAAACCGTATTCCTTGCTCTGATCCTCTCCTATACCTAAAACCTCTTTTAGCCTCTCTCTCTTTACAAACGGAACTTTATCTTTTTTTTGTTGTTCAATGAATCTGAGAACGTCACGTATACTTGTAGCTTCTTCACGCATTATCTCTTTATATAAAGACGCTGCCATATCGCACCAGTATGGTGAGCTAGATATCTTGGATGCAAGCTTTGAACCTCTCTTATTTTCACGAAGCTTATTTATAAGCTGCTTAAGGACAACGCTGGCAAAATACTTTGATCTTTCTTCCTTTAGTCTCCATGTGCCTGGCCTGACAGCAAATAGCTTTTGATATGTATCAAGAGTGCTTATTATCTTATCCCGCCTCTCACCTATGGCGTTAGCATCAGGGTCAGTAATAAAATCGAAGAGTACATCAACGACAGCATTGATATCATACCGGTCGTCATAAGCCATTATCACATCATCTACAATGGAGGGAAAATGTGAAGCAAGATAGGACTCTGGGGCATAAGGTTTAAAGGAGTTCTTAAGGTGCAATCTTATCTTACTGACAGCTTCGAGTTCCATAAACTCACTCAACCTTTTGCCTTGAGGATTGACAGATGAGAGCTTACTCCAGGATACGTTGTACAGCATAGAAAGTCCGGCCTGGGTCTTTTTATCCGTTGGCACCACGCCCCTCTCCCATTGCGCTACCGTAGGCCTCCCCTTTATATCAGCGTCATACTCATCAACCAGCAATTCCCAGACCTGCTCCTGGGTAAGGCCCTCGTGCAATCTTAAGTATAGGAACTTATCTTTTGGGTACTTCAGATGGTCAATCATATACTTTTTACTACGGGCGGTTAAAAAGGTAGATGTTTTTTTAGAAAACGCCCTTGTGATAGAAGCAATATGTTTCGGCTGCGGATGCGTAAAAAGCTCTTGCTCCATATGGCTCAATGTTCCGCTGCCTATATTTGCCTTTTTGCATAAGGCCTCAGGTGTTACACCTTGCCTGTGGTCCGGATCCAGATACCTTATCCATCTATGGATAAGCACGCGCCTGCCAAAACAGGGTTTCTTCTTTTTGTGCTCACCCGGCAATGCTGCAGGTTCGCGCATGGCCTCCAGGTAAGTTTTGCCGGTAACAAGCCAGCAAGGCGTCCTGCCAAGCGCCTTTGCTAAGGTGGGTATTATCTTGATATCCGGATGAGTTAGCCCTTCCAGCCAGGCATTAACCGCTTTTGGAGTCGTCTCCGGCTTATTCCCCAATGATTTCGCGGCTTTGTGCAGCGCTTTTACAAGATCACTGGTTACCCAGCCCTTCGCGATCATTACCTGGTCTATGCGGTCGTTTATAGTCTCTACATCCTCATCTACCTCATCAAGCAAGCTCATGCCGGCTGATGAGGATTTTTGCATTGATCCGGACGTATCCGCCGCAAACACGCTATCGAGGATCTTATCTATAGCGGTGACCATGCTCTCTAGCTGTTCCCTAATATCATCTGTTTCTAATGTATGATCTTCTCGCCATTTGGGTATTGACTTGAATGTCAACGCGTTTTTTAAATCAAGGCCTATCTCATCAGCAAGGTTTAGATCTTCTAGGCTTTTAAGAAGACGTTGGAATTTAGATGAGTATAGATCTTTTAAAGGCTGCGCGATTTGAGTGTTTTTTATCAAGCCGCTGCGGTAAGTGCAGATCATAGCGTGCAAGTATTGAATAGTTTTTATTATTTTATCTACATTTTTAATATCACCAAAAGCATATTCCAGGCGTACGTATGGTTGCCCTTCTATGTCTTCGCATTTTTTCATTATTCTATCAGTATCAGTAATAGGAAATGATGCGTTTTTTTCCGTTTTTTTGCTTAGTATCCTTTCTTTGCTTACATAAGCCAATACAACCATAAGCATAAGGCGCCGGGCATCATCTATGATGCTTTTCTTTTTAAGACTATAGAGAGATTTATCAGGTACGCCTACATTTACTTGGACAGAAATTATATCACTATCATTTAAACCATTACGCCTTAACGCGTCAATGATACTTGACTGAGCAAACATGCTCCAGGAAGGCCTTGTGAGGTATTCAAGGTGTGTGTACTCCGAAGAGAAAACAAGGTCATCACTCTCTTCGCCATTTTTATTTAATAGTATGGTGTTTTGCTTAGACTCCAATACGCTGGTAACGCTCCTACCCAAAGGCACTTCTATCTCCAGCCCTATCGTTGAGATTAAAAGACGAGCTTTTTTTTCGTTCTCTGCTATTAATTCGATTGCCTGAAGAGGTTCTTCCGATAACTTTAGCGCTTGCTGCGCTCCTGGAAGTAGCTGTTGAGATATATCTTCCAGTATCTTTGCGGAGGTTTCAGCAGTTGCCATCGGCCTTAAAGCATGGCTCTGCACCGCGCTGTTTATCGACAGGGATATGATAATGGTTAATTTTATGAATTTGCTATACATAGTTATCTCGCCTATGCGGATGAATTCACAGCCTTTCTTAAAATAAAGTCCGAGCTCAATTGTACTGCTGCCGGCCCGTTTATTCTCGTTATCTCCCATATGGTCGATTCTTCTACCTGGTTTTCAGGATAAGCGTCAGTAAGGTTAAAACCACTTTCCTTAAGGTCTGTCTTTACGCTTAGCATATTAAAAAGATATATATCGTCTTCCGGGGAAGTTAAATCAATCGCTGATTGGGCGCTCGTGTATAGGAGCACGATACTACCTTCCGGATTAAGGCGCTGTGGCACCTCCGCGATAAAGCTTTTGATAAAATTAAAATTCCTGTCGACTATATTCGCACTTTGCCTTGAATAGTATCTATTAAATACCGGAGGGTGGCATAATACCAGGTCAAACTTATCCGAATCAGATAATGTTTCCAGGAAATGGCCTTCTCTTATCTCCACCATGCCTTCAAGGCCTGCCTGTCTCACATTAAATCGCATGTCTTCACAGCATACATGCTGGATCTCCGAAGCAACCACATATGCGCCTTTCGATGCTGCGTATACGGCTAATATTCCACATCCGGCGCCCGGGACAAATACTCTCTTACCCATTAGATCCAGGCCTGAATTCTCAATATGTTGTATAATTCGCTTAGTCCTGGTATCATTCCAATAGGTGCTCCTGGATATGCGGAATGATACATCGCTCCACGGATAAGCATATAACCTTGCTTCAGAGGTTATATCCGCAAGGTGCGCTGTGTTTAAAAGATTTCTACCTGCGGACTCCTGTCCAAGAATTTCACACGGTAAAGTCAGGATTGGGCGTTTTGTATACGCATCTTGAGGTAGAATCTGCCTGAAGCCCACTGCGGGAGGAAGCTCAAGCTGCATATTGGCTGAATCTATATCAGGAAGTGAAAGCAATATCCGTATAAGATGCCTTGCCACGCGGCGCACATGCCTTGATTCTGTGCGATTTTCGGTTTCCTCATTCTTTTTCATAAGCATACCCTGCGATGCCTCAAGCGCGCCTTCAAGTATAGGCAGCGCGAGATTTCTTATAAAAAGAAGCTCAAATGGATCATAGGTATTATAAATCACATCTGCCCTATTGTGAAAAGTCGTATATATGGTGCTTATCGCCTCGCGCCTGTGCCTTACTGCGTTTAAGACTGAGACGTAGGGTGTTGGTTTTCCTATCCTCATGTATTTACTTACCAGCATTTCGCGAAGCAGTGTATAGTCATCATTAGTAAGCATAAGGTGCCTGCCTCCCTTCGCGGTGACCTTCATCGATGGGCAGATATCAGTGGCGATAGCTATCCTGGGGGTTCCCTTAGGCAGCATATCCAATGTTTCGTTAGCAATAGCGTAGGAGCCTTCAGCAATGATAACATCTCCGGGCTTTAACTGGACCTGTCCTGCATCCTGCATATCGCCGGAGCTAAAGGGGCCCGCGACACTGACGCTCTCTCCATTCAAAAGCGGCAAGAGGGTTTTAATATTACTGCTAAAATCAAGGTCAAAATATACGCCCCTTAACCCATAATTTCTATCTAAGATATCTATGATCTGTTTTACGGTCTGGACCTTATACGTTGTCGGGCCTCCGATGAGACATAACCTGACACGCTCTCTCTTGGGGTCTTGTTCATCTAGTTCAAAGGCTATCTTGTTTGCCATACGCAAAAGGCGGCTTCCTCTTGCCGCAGCTTCCTCGTCTATCGCTCTTTGCATCGCCAGCGGGCCTGAGGCGTATAGTTTCCAAAGCTGATCATCTGTTTCTACGATAGACCTCATGCCTTTAAGGAAAGACCCTGTCTGCGCGGAAAAATCGCTTAAACGCTCATCCTGCTGTCTCCACATCCTTGCCTCCATGGCGTCCGTTATCCTTTTAAGCGACAGCGCCCAATGGGCATCTCTGTTTGAAAACTTCTCAAACGGATGCTCCTTAATAAAATTAAACATATTATCGACCGCTTTTCTAATTCTCTCTTCGAGGCGCGCGTAGGTAAGCTCAATGGGCCAGACTACTCCTGTCATGTTCTGCTTTGCTTCATACATAGAGACAATAGCGCCTCCCGTGTTAGCAAGCACATCAGGAATGATTATTATGCCTTTCTTTGCAAGATTTACGTCAGCCTGCCTTGTAGTAGGGGCATTCCCTAGCTCAAGGATCATCTTTTGTCTTACTCTATGGGCATTGTTACCGTGTATAGTACAATGTGTAGCGGCCTCGACAAGTATATCCGCTTGAATATCTATTATATCCTCACCCTCAATTAGCGGGATAACGCCTTTCTGTTCGTATCCAGTCAGGTCTATGTCAATTTTTTTAATAAGCTCCCATAGGTCTGACCTGGCCTTTTTACTTATATCCGGTGTCTGCGCTAGTTTGGTTGTGAATATCTCGTACCTTTTTCGCTTAACGAATTCAAGCAGTTTATCAATTTTTATACCCTCACCATCATTTCCGGTATATTTAATCGCGCTTACTGAATTAGCGATCGCGTTGAACTTACCGCCGTTCTCGCTGCATATCTTCGCGTATTCTGTTGCTACGTTTCCTAAGCCCCGCAGAACATGGGTTAATCCATTAACAGTTGTCTTGCCTTTGAAGATATCGCTGCTGAGCGCATAATACTCAAGTACCGCTATCTCCGCGTAAAAACCACCCAGCCCGGTCGCTTCTACCCTCCCGGATGACCCTCCCCTGTCAACAGGCTTACCTGTAAAAGAGGCTAATTCTGATATAACAAAGCCCTCTTCATTTACAAGCCGCACTGCCTCATCAAGTATTACGCATTCGGTATCTGAGGTTTCCTTTTTCCTTATCCTCTTGTAATCATTTTTACAATTTTCAAGAGCATCCTGCACAGCAGATATGCTTAATAGAATCTCCTGCGCGTCCTTGTTCTTTAATGTCCCGGTTGCCAGCTTCCACGCAAGCAGGGCATCTGTCATATAAGCCATTATGGTCGGTCCTGTTTTCTGATCAGGAGCGGGTATATCTACTTCCTCGCCAAAGGCTTCATACTGTTTCATAGCTTGCCAGATCTTCTCTTTTGCGTCTCTGGCTATCTCATTCAAATTTAGCCTCTCTATATCAACAACAGCCTCCCCCTTCCCTCCGCCTAAAGGCAGCTCCGAACCAGCTGTCTTTATGAACATAAGAAATGCTAAGCCTTGCGTCACCGCGGGGTTAATCTCCAATGCATATCGTATGCCTCCTTTTGCCGGGCCTAAAAGAGTAGATTGCCTTACTCTGATAAATTCAGAGCGATAAGGAGTCACTCCGTCATCCAGTATAATCTTTGTAGCTAATCTGAAACTTTTTTCAGGTTCAAGTATTAGGTCTACGGCTGTTTGCGAAATCCCTAATATTCTTGAGATATGTTCTAGCTGTTCTTCGGCTATATCAAGCACATTTTTTTTGCTGTCATCTTTATCGGACGCAAAAATATTCATCCTGCTCGCAGGCGGCCTTAAGCTATTCCTCATCTCTAAATGATAGAAATGCCCCTGCCCTATGCAGTTTAATGAAAAAATGAGCGCTATCGCTATTCTTATAATTTTTTCTTTCATTTTTCTATTTTCCTAAAAAGCTCTAAATTTTAACAATTTTTGCCTGTCCTCCGTAGCTCTACTGTGATATCCGTGTAATAAGAGCGAAGGGGGATGCTCAGGCGTGCCTGCCCCGTACCCGAGGCCATATTTAACGTTTCTGCCGAGTGGTTCGGGGTCCCTTTAAGGACCGTCCCCGATTACGCGCTTGAGCTAATAGATATAATAATATTGGCGTCTTTAAGCTCTGGCAAAACCGGCACAGCTTTATCATTTGCAATAATAAGCTTATCTGCCCCGGCTTTCTTGTTATCAAACATCGCCCAGGGGGATATTTTAGCTTTGCCAAGGCCTGCGTACCTTTCTTCTCCAAGATGTTTAAGCAGCAATGATATTGTACCGCGCAAAAATACGCCTCTAAAATCATTCAGTTTGCTATTTATTATCCCTGGGTGGCTCCAGTGCTCTGGATATAGCTCTGGCGGAACGCCGCTGGGGTAGAAGAATGATAGCACGTTTTTTCTATAGAAGTCACCTGCTTTATCTATATTTTTGTATATATCCTTTACGCTTGCAAGGTTTGAACGCGTAAAGTAATTCGCCTTGCCCTTTAAAAAATAAGCACAGAATCTATCAAGCACAAGTGAGCTATCTTTTGTAAGTATCTTTTTGTCATACAACCACCTGAGATACTTTTTCATTCTATGTTCAAGAGGAAGGTAGAATGCCGGGTCATGAGTTTTCAGGGCACTCCACGCAGAGGCCACTACCTCCTTTTCCGATATATCCGGCCTTAAGATAACCATGTCATCAATCGGCTTTAGCATGACTAAGGACATAAGCTTCTCTTCTCTGTTGCTGTACTTGGGGTCCTTGGCAAATATAAGGTCAAAGAGCGTCTTGGGTATATCCATAACACCTTTTCCGCCAAGCCACTCCGTATCCATGCTTAGGTCATTCAGCAGGACTTCATATACAAGTTTTCTTATCCTTTCTATTGCCTCTGCCTTTTTATCAAGCAATGATAAGCTGTCAATACGCTTATGATCTTTAAGGTGCGCGAGGGCCCAATTCATAAAATACGGCCTTATATTTTCAGGTAGGAACTGCTCAATACGCATATCCGCTCTATTCTTCTCCGGCATATGGTGCCTTAAGTCTACATCCGATATATCAACATCAAACCACCTCTCTGTCTCCAGGGCTTCGAGCGCACCTTCAGTATCTCTGAACACAAAAAGCTCAAAGACCTTTTCAAACTTATCTTTTAACTCATTAAGTACAGACAAGTCTATAATATGCGTAAAAAACTCCCTTCTTCTATTAAGCTGCGCTTTTAAGATACACCTAAAGAACTCTCTCCTTCTCCTTATTTGCTCGCTGGTCAAGTCCGCGTCATATACCTTCTCAAGCTCACGCATGAGGCCCCAGCCATTCATTTCTAACGCCAGTATATCCTCTGCCAAGCTGTATAGCCTTGACTCTGCCTCTTCAGACTGGAACCTTATCAATGCCAGGACAATTGGCGCTATCCAGTCTTTATGCTCATTCACATGCCTTGCAAGGCTTTCTAAATCACTCAACCTCTCCTTTGTGCCGATAAACCCGTCTAAACTTATCCATATGCTCATCATGCTATTATTTTGATATTCGTCCCATGGTAGACCCGTCGGTTCCTTATCCCAAATATTTCTATGCGCGAAGGCAGCTATTCTTTCTTTCTGCTCGGGTGTGAGTTCAGCATCCGGATTGGGCTCGAGCACAGAGCAGAAATACTTCCCTGTAGCATGGATATCATCATATTCCAGATTATCTGCCGAAGATTCAAGCTCAACAATATAAGGCCATACCTTTTCAAAGATAGCCGGGTCTTTTAATGCTGTAAGATACTCAAGTGCCTGGTCACGCAACGGCGAATCCAGTGCTAGGAATTGCGAGGCTACAATATCCTTAGCGTTATCCGCCTTGATATCTATAAGTACATCGAGGAGGAAAGATATATCAGTCCTGGCGCGGTCTTTAACCAAAGATGATAGCGTGGCTGCCACTTCCTCTCTTCTGTAATCAGGATGTATATCCAATACTGCTTTCGTGAGGTAGCGTGTCCTTAAGGGCGTCTTAAGCTCCATAGCCAGTTTTAGTATGGCATCTATAAACCGCTCACTGAACTGCCTTCCATACCACTGGTCATGTATTTTTATCCTGGAATAAAGACCGGAATTTATGCCATATGCGTTCTCAAGCAAAATAAACATCCTTTCCCTTGCAAGCGGGCTCTTCTCATTTATTATAACATCGATAAAATCGATAAGTGTCCTCTGCCCGAACTGCCACAAAAGCTTCCCAGCATTTGCACATGCTCCATCCCTTGACGATGATTCTTCATTATCTGCTGAAGATATATAAGATATATACGGCACTATTTCTTTAAAGACAATATCAGACACATCACCATATCTTTCCTCAGCGTAGCGAACAGGCATCAGTGGAAGATAGCCCTTTCCAAATACATCTAAAGATTTTAAGATGAGAGCCTCTCTTATATCGTGTTCATCAGACAATAGCATAGACTGTACAAAAAGCGGCAGGCGCTCAACCATCTCCCATTGGACAGAGAACGCGTCGTTGCTCATAATAAATTCTCTGTCTCTGCTATAGACCTCCAACTCCATGAGTGAGTGTATGGCTATTGGATATATCTCTTTCGTCCCATTATCAATTAAAAGTGAGAGCAGAAAATCAAATGCTTTACTGTATTCACCATCACTCTTATGGTGCTCACCGCCCTGATACATCCTGACTATAATCTGCGTTATCATGGCCTCGACAGCCTCATCACGCATAAGCCTAAGCAGCAATCCACGCAGGAAGATTCCATAGTGCGGCATATCAATAGGCTCATCTTCTAATATTTTTTTTGAGATATAAAGCATTATGATCTTTGCCATTCCCAAATGAGAGCGCTTGCTGCTGGTAACCAATTGCTCTATCAGAAGTATGCATGCATCTTTCCGCCCATCTTCTCTTAGGAGGCTGTTAAACTTGCTTATGGCATTGTCCATCTTTTCAACATCCTGAACAGTCAGCTTTGCGCCTTTCAATATGACTGCTTCCGGAGCGGGGAACTTCTGTTCCTTATGATGCGGATATGTATAGACTACCCAGTACTTCTGCCCCTTCATTACGCATTTTCCCTTTTTCTTAAAACCCTCTTTCGATATGAGCTCTCCGTTATCTTCACATATAATCAACAACACAGATTCCGGGCTCTTTAGCTTATCCGGATGCTTTTTTGAAAATCTTGTAAACATCTCTTCTATAGTTATTCGTGAGCCATTTTTAATAAACTCGTTTGTGTCTACAATGAGATGGTCCTTATGGAATTCATCAAGGAATGTATCGCTCTTATATATATTGCGATTTTCAAACAAAGCTTTCATCTTCCGAAAACTTTGCATGGTTATTTGCGATAATCTCTGGTCTTTCAGCTTTAATCCTTTGAGGTAATCGCTTAATCCTATCTCTATCATATTGAGAAAGCTCTGAAAGTCATCGGCACTGCTTTTTTCAAAAAGCGGGTCTAGAGTTTCTATCAGTTTTTTTCTGACAACCGCACTGTCGTAATCTTCCGCCAGCTTGGCATATCTATCTATAAGATCAAATGCTATATCCGCATAGTCTAATTCATCAGCGCTTTGCTCTGGAGGTTTTAAATTAGACACCTTAGCTGCAGCGGGCCGTAAAGTATACCGCGATCCCGCTTCGGAGACATAACTCTGCCCCGTGCTGTTTATCAGCAATGATGTGATAATTGTCATATTTAGTATTATTTTATACATAGCAAAATTTAAACCTCGAAAATTAAGCAGCGGCATCGATATAAATGATGCTAGAGTTTAGAATTTGCGGTTTAGCTTTACCCGCAACCCCATGCAACTGAAACGCTGGCATATGCTTATATACTATACTGCCATCAGGAAACAATGTTATCGTTAAATGTTTTTCTGTATTATTATCTTTTATACTGAAGCGCCGGTTGACACGGACCCCTGTAATACCGATATGTTTATATCGATAATCTCTTACTCCCTCTACCAGTGAAGTAATACCATTTTCTGAAAGAACCAGACTTAATTGCTCTTTGGCTTCCTCCGCCGTAGATTTTAATGGAAATTGAGTCTCTTTTATTGCTCTCGCAACCTGGGTAATATTTGAAAGCCATACGCTCTCATCGCTCAAAAACCGCGATGTTTTATCATTAAGAGTGCGCTCAAGTTTATCACCCGCAAAAAAATTAGCATGTTTAAAAAGATGCTCTGCTACTGCCCTGTAGTCTTTACCAATATCGGGATTTTCAAACAAGGATCTTATTTCTTGGGAATTATTGTCTTCAAGCCCATTATCTACTGCTTCTGAAAAATCGCGTAAAGCAGTTGCGATTTTTGGCTTGCCACAAGACTCAAAGACTCTACAGAAGGCGTCAAAATGGTTTTGGTTCCAATGCTCTATCTCATAAAGCCATGGCACGCCCGCCAGGCCGGCTTCCCATATTGGCCTCTCCCCACGTACAAGAACGGGTTTTTCGCAGTTTTTGTAAATAGCTAACATCAACCCCCATGGAACTGTGTTAAGAAAATATAAGGTTATCTTAGCATTACTATGTCCTATTGTTTGGCCGTCTATATCTACAATCTTTATCCCGGAGCAAGCTGAAACGATTGCGGAAAGATCGTATTCTTCATAGAATATTTCGTTTGTAGCTGACTTGCCGCATACAAAGACACTTATCTCTTCTTTTTTAGAACGATACTTCTTCATTAAGCGCAAGAACTGTATAAAATGCGCGGGCGTATGGGCTGATATAGCTGACCATTTAGTATTTATAATATGTGAAACCGAGCGCGGATCATTAAAGATCGCGTTTACCTGAGCCTTTTTAAACCCATCGCAGATATCCTTTTTGCTCATTTCAATCTCAGACTTCTTAAGCAGTTCATCTTCCAGTAATAAGCCTAATCTTCCATCCGAGAGTCCGAAGTTCAGCATGCTACTTCGGTCGACACTATCTGCATATAACCTTCCCCTTTGCGTGTCGTTTAGTGAAACAAGCAGTTCCATCTTCGCAGGACGGAAATTGAAAGCTCGCGCATTGGCAAAGTTGATAAGTATGCCTAGATCAGCCTGATAGAATTTATCATAAAGATCTTTCTTACCGCCTATCTTGACAATAGTTACATTTGGATATCTCTCAATCCTTTCTTCTTTAGGCCAAAACTTTTCAAGGGCCTCACTTGTGAGCTTCTGCACCCTATCAAGAGATGGTATGTGAAGAACCAGCCTGATTTTCTTATCCGGAAAACGTCTTGAAAGCTCCTTAGCCCACAAGATACCTTTTGATAACTCACCGAACCTTCCAAATAAAACATAGTTACAGCCCACATATACGTCAATAGTTTTTATATGGTGCATATAACCTAAGTTTTTAGTTGCTGCGGGCCTTAAGGTATCTCTCGGCTTTGCTTGGAGCGCATACCCCTCCCCAGCGCTGTTTATCAGCAAGGTTAGAATAAGTGTTATTTTTAGTAGTAATTTATACATGATACACCTTATCCCTCGCCTAAACAGCCAAGAAATCTCTTCGATATTTTTTGGCTAGGCTTCGGGATAATTCGCACTTATGACTTACGCTCTCTTCGGTCGCGTAAGTCATGTGCTCATTAAAGATAAACCCCTGCATAGTTGCCAGGGGTTCTTTGTTATAGTATTATAAAAGGTATTTATATTATAGTATTTACTACTATAATTGTCAAGCACTAAAGGGAATTTAGCGGAATTTGTCAGAAGGCACTATACTCAGACTATATCTATACGCACAGAAGGATCAGATTTAAGGGTATTGTGCACAGGGCAATTTTTGATAAATTCCAGAAAGGATCTCTTCCTGCGCTCATCCAGCTCGAAGCCTTTTAGATCGATAATGACGGTTATATCCTTAAACCGGGCCGGTTTCTCACTAGTAAAATCAGCTTCTACCCTTATGCCAAATTCTCTTATATCGAGCTTGGCTCCTTCCGCGTATTTACGTATATATACACCGAGACAGCTTCCTATGCTGGCAAGTAACGTATCAGGCGGCGTAACCCCAGAGCCTTTTGTATCAATAGTAAAC
>JBDRAM010000012.1:0-7966 GCA_043823785.1 Candidatus Omnitrophota bacterium | reverse complement strand
TATTTTGTAATTTTAGCATTATTATTAGTATTAGTCAAGATAAAGTATAGGATCATGCCGCGGCGTCTATTTTCTTATATATACTAAGTTCTTTTTCTAGCTGATGGGCCTTTTTAAGCTTTCCAACGGCTAAGTTGTGCAGCTGGCTTACCCTGGATTGCGAAATATCCATCTCATAGCCTATCTCCTTTGTAGTAGGGCGGATAGGGTCAAGACATAGGAGTTCTATAATACGCCTTTCCTGAACACTAAGTTCGTCTTTATATCTATCGAGCATGTCTCTTATCTCTTCTTTCGCTCTATCGCCCGGCGCCTCTTCTGGTTTTTCTCCTTTCATAAATACCTCTATGTCAGGGGGATGTTCAGACTCGTATTCATCAGCCCTTACAAGGGCCGAAAGAAAAATCCGCTCTCTGATCCTGAGTAAGCATGCGACCTCATATTCGGCCATGCCGCACTCTTTTGAGAGTTCCGCACCTGAAGGGTTAAAATTACCCTTCAGGTGTAGCTTGTATTCTGCCTTATTCAGCTCACTTATCCTACGCATTGCTGTGCGGCTCAAAGCACTTTCCTCTCGGATCTGGTCTGTTATCCGTTTTTCCATGCGCCTGACTGCTAGTTTTGCAAAATCCTTATGTTCCGCAGGATATCTTCCAAGAGTTTCCTGGAGACCGACCATGCATGCGCTAAGAAATATATAGGGGTCTTCCGCTCCTATGCTATACGCGTTTCTGCACGATACCTTCGCCATAAACGTTTTGAATCTTTTTGCCACATCATCTGCCATAACAGGCTTTATTCTTTCACTCCTGCGCGGAAGGAGATGAGCGCGCCACCCCCTAAAGCCACTTATTTTTAACCCGAGTTTTGGATTATTAAACGCCCGCGACAGAGCTTTTCTAAAGTTTCCATTAAAATATGGCGTTTTTCTTTTGTCAAATATAGAGGAGAGGCGAATGCTTCCCAGATAATCGCGTGTAAGATTATATATGTCATTCTGTAGTAACATTATCTCGGCATCGCTCAAATTATCTATATCTTCATATTTGTTAATAATGTCCGGCCTGTGTAGTCTTAACGCGTCAAATATATTTTCAATTGCCTCATCTTCTGTACTCCAGGAATATCTTCGATAACCCTCAGGAAAATGCTCACCCTTGGTCTCCCGCATCGGTATCTCAAACCCTGCATCTTCTCCATCGGACTGAGTAAATAAAGAGCTCTCTATCTTTCTGGCCGCCCATATTATCCAGGAAGTACCCTCAGCTTCGGCATAAGAGAGCGCGGCAGTCTTAAGCCCCATTGCGCCTTTGCTATAATAAAAAGATAAAAGCTTAGGGTTCTGCTCTAATCTATCTCTTAATGCTCTACTTCCCGTGATTATTTCAAATATTAAATATGAATAGAAATAGATCAAGGCATCCTGCGCCTCAAGCCCCTGAGTAACTAAATGGGTCAATTCCCACTTTGCGTCTCTATCCAGCATCAAGTCTACAGACTCATCCAACAAGAGCCCTCTCTTTTTGAACAAGGCTAATATCTCTTCGTCCATCTCAAGTATCTCTCTCTCGGCCTCACCGACCCTTCTATAGGCAGCGGCTTTAGCTTCTCTTAAAAAATTAAGCAGATCAAGAGTTGCCTCTGGGGTCAGCCTGGCCTTTGCGATCAATGAGTTGATTAGATCACGGCTCTCATCCTTAGAACCCAGGTGCTCCAATATCAACCCTACTATCTTATCATTTTGTCCGGTATAGATGTATCCTGGCCCTTTACCTTTTAATATCTTATCCAATCTGATGTTATCCGATGTATACGTAAAAGATTTGCCTTTTACTTTGCTCAAATCTATCTCGATGGGTTCATGGCCCGCTATTCCCGGTAAAACCAGTTTTGTTCTTTCTCCGCTTTCGTCGTAATGCACAGAGATATCCATGCCAACATACTCCGGCAGATTATAATCATATCTTTCGATATCTATCAGTCCGTTATCTTTTACCCCAGCTTTTATTATAATACCTTTATGCTTTTGCGCGAGCTTTTTCACTTTGCTCACGCCCAACTCTATGGCGGAGCCGAACAGGCTGCAGCCAGGTGTATATAATTTTTTTATTCTCCTTGGCGTATAATCACCTATTTTTAATTCTGTCATTACGCAATTTTCGGATATTACAGCTTCCGCCATTTTCCCTGCAAGCCTAAGCGGAAGTGCCAATATATTATATGGATATATAATGGTCAGCGAGCACTTTCTTAAATCAGGCTGCAGCCGCACCCTCTTCCTGACTATGAAATCACCGTGTTTTTTCCATAGCTCGCGCGCATAATCCGCACTAAGATTGAGCATGGAGTCAAGTAATACTCCCGAACGCCTAGCCAATACTGAAAGATAAGGGATTGTTATCTTTCCGCCGCGTCTTATATAGATATCTGTCACCACTAGATTTTGTTCGATCTTTAAAACAGCGGCACCTTTCTCCTTTGCCTCCGGTACTTTGTTTATTTCGAAATATTTTTTCTTACCTTCTTTATCCTTGCATACCGGCAATCTTATACTTCCTCTCGCGGGGGTTTGCATGCATATAAATAATCTATTGTACCTAAGCTGTAACTTTGAAAGAAATGATTTCTCCGGAATGCGGCTAAGCCTGCATATCTCATTGCCGTTCCCATCGCATATTATCCTTTCATGCATTCTTCCCTTAAAGCGCGCTTTAAATAATTTCACATATACCGGGTCGATCTGCAAGATTGAAGCTAAGGAGACATCGGTTTTCTGGGTTGAGGCAGGCCTAAGCGTATTCATAGAGGCATCAACGGCAGCTAATGAGCAATCAGGCAAGATAAGATCCGCCATAAACGCAGCAATAAGCAAGATAGATGTAATTGTCATCTTCATCTTTTTCATCCCTAAAAAAAAGCAAACCCCTGAACTTTACGCCAGGGGGTTTTATTTTGTCTTTTGTGTTATTAGAACTGTATTATACAATTATTTAGTGTAGAAATCAAGTAAAATCAGCTTGTTAAATTGAACTTTGTAAAATCTTAAATTTTGAAGCTTAGGCATGGTCTTTGTGAGATTGCGTAACAGGGAGTTTGATAGTAAAGGTAGTTCCTTCACCCAATCTGCTTTTTACGCCTATACTGCCCTTGTGGAGAGCTATTACCCCATAGACGATCGTAAGCCCCATGCCTGCGCCTTTTTCAGGGCTTTTAGTGCTGAAAAAAGGCTTTGCTATATTACCTAGATCTTCCTGCTTTATGCCTTTACCTGTATCAGAAAATTTGATTTCTACCATATTGATCTTATCAAGATAAGATGTCTCTATCGAGAGCTTGCCATTTTTAGATACAGCGTCCAACGTATTGAATATCAGAGCTACAAAAACCTCCTGCATCTGGTCTTTATCTATCATGATCAGCGGAATATCTTTACCGAATATTTTTTCAACAGTCATGTCGGAATATCTTATAAGCGGCCATGTCAATCCAAGCGCGTCTTCTATCACATTGTGTATATCATAAGGTTCAAATTCCTGCTTAGGCTTTTGCGAAAATCTGCCAAGTTTAGTCAATATATCCGTGACCTTCTGCTCTGACCTCTGTATACTTTTCAACATCTGCGCTTGCTGCTCATTGTCTTTTATCTCATGCAAAAGTAACTCTGCGAATCCTTTTATACTTGCCAAATAATTCAATAGATCATGCGCGGTATTTCCTACGAGGTTACCAGTAGCGACAAGCTTGTGGCTGT
Organism: Candidatus Omnitrophota bacterium; assembly: GCA_043823785.1. GTDB lineage: Bacteria > Omnitrophota > Gorgyraeia > JABMRG01 > JABMRG01 > JBDRAM01. The sequence goes on along the minus strand of JBDRAM010000012.1, from coordinate 4,215 downwards.
ATCTTAGGGCCTCTTCCCTTCTTTTTCTTTCAAGAAGCTTGATAAGGCCTGAGGAGTGTACACAAAAATAACCGAACGCAAAGAGAAAAGATACGTTTCCGCAAAGCCGGCTTATCATTTGTGGTAGAGGGATCTTATTGCTAAAATATGTTATCAATGGCAGAACCTCTATATGCCCGAGAACTACAACAGACGCAAATAAAACAGCGGACACTATAGTTGCAAAAAGCACTGCATGAGTGCTGGAAACAACACCAGCCCAAAGTATAACTACATAATAACCTATACTTACAAGAGGGGCCTCTATGCCTCCCATATAATAGAGTATCCATGATATAGCGATGATATCGATTGTCATCTGGTAATATTGGAGCCTGCTGATATCTACTCTGCGGACAATAAAATTGTAAGGCTGGTTTAATATTGCCTCTACAAAGATAAGCGCTATAAAAGCGGTATTAAGATAAGAATATCCCCCTACAAACTTCATTATCAAAAGAAATAGTAAGAGGAGGCAAAAACTTATAAACCTGATCTTGCCTGCCAGCCTGTATTTCTTTATAAGGTCCTCTTTTGATTGTATATCCACTTCCATCTAAAATCCTCTCAAAATAGTATTATATCAGGTATCTAGCCTTATTTCAATCGCCTTCCGCGATAGCTAACTTAGACATTACAACAAGCTCCAGGTATAAAAGGTCAAAAGGCTTCAACACATAGCTGTAAGCGCCCATCTCTATGGCCTTATTTATTTTTTCATCCTCTTGTCTTCCTGTAACCATCACAATGCCAAGCTTGGGGTCGATCTCTAATAGCTTTTCAAGAGTAACGAGGCCATCCATTCCCGGCATATTGACATCAAGCAAAGCAACTGAGAACTTTTGAGAGCGGGCCAACTGGAGCGCTTGTTCACCGCTGGCAGCTTCTTCTATATTTTTATAACCCTTTTTCCTAAAGAAACTAACTAACAAGTTACGGATCTCCGGTTCATCATCTACTATAAGTATGGATTTTTTCAATCTTTCGGAAGGATCTTGGAATAAACGATCTTTACCTTTAATGAATTTCTTTATCTGCTGAACAAGCTGTGTAATTTCAACGGTCTTACTTAAAACTTCGTTAGCCCCGGCACTGCGGGCTTCCTTCTCAAGATCTGCCGTGATAACTCCGGAATAAATTATTACGGGTATCTTTTTCTGTAATTCTCTGATCTTCTTAAGAATAACAATACCGGACTCTCCTGCTAATTTAATATCAAGAAGGACAAGGTCAAAAGGCTCTTGGGTGATATACGCGAAAGTTTGTTCAGCGCTCGGGGTAGTTATAACCTGGCAGCCTTCTTTAGATAAAACTTTATACAAGAGCTCTCTTATACGAACTTCATCATCCACAATCAGTATCTTTGCCATTATATAGTATCCTTACCTTTCTGAAAAATAGATCGAGATCTCAACAGGGCCGCTGCTTAGCCGGCCTTCTTCTGATTCCGTATAGCCAGGCTCAGAAAGATCTATTCTCATAGCCAGAACCCGGGTTTTTAGTTTTTTAATCGCGCCTTTTGAAATGGAAAAACCTATCAGCTCTTCAGACTCATAGCTGATTCGTCCGCTTTCTTCCCGGATGACATCTAACACGCGCTCTCTTTGAACAGGAGAAGCGCGCGTGACATGCCAATGCTGGACATACGTTGTTTCCTTTTCGAGATAGACAGAAACTCTATACTCCTGATCCGGATCAACAGATACTATAGGAGTATAATCACGCAAAGATGATGAACCCGGAGAAATAAGAAGGATTTTCCCAAGCACACTTTCTATTTTTTCTCCTTTAGCGGTAAAAGCGAAAAGGTTGTCAGTCTGATAATCAAGTATCAAGCCTGATGAATTGACCGCGTTTATTAGATCTGCCTTACATTGCGCTTCATCGCGCTTATATTGCTGTAAACTGCGTTCAGCCTCAAGAATATTATTTTCTAGGAGGTTTATCGTTGCGCTATTTTCTTCTTTTTTCCCGACTTTTTCCGCTATTTTAAGTACAAGCGCCTCTCTCTGCTCCTCTAATCCTGCCTTTTTAATGGTTCCGAACGACTGCGATTCATAGTCAATTCTGCTTTTCTCTCTTTCTAAGCGCTCTATTTCAACGTCTAACTGTTCTGATTCTTCTGTTTTCTTCTCTAGCCTTAGCTCCTCCACCTGTTTCTCTTTCTTTAAATTTTGTTCTTTTGTTTTATCAGCATATAAAAAGTGCCAGTGAAGCGGTTTTGGCCCGGTGACAAAGGCTTCCTCCTTGATCAGGGTTATCTCTCCGGCAGCTTCCTTAATAGCCTCTTCTTTCAGGTCGGTGGCCTCCTCAGCAGCTTTTTCTGATACCCCCAATTGCGCGGCTGCATCTTTCAATTTCCCGAACAGCGATTCCGCCTCACTATCATTTACCGCGGACTTTCGTTCGACATATACTTCAACAACCGGGGTTCTATCCGCCTCCTGAGGCTGTTTACGGGATTTAAGTCGAGAGGCTAAAAGAAAAATTAAAGGAATCGCGAGAGTTACAACGAGAATTCCTATGCCTAATTTTTTAGAGATAACAAACCTAGGTTTTCTAATTTCTTGCTCAGCTTGTTTTAGCCTAAAAAGTATCGTAGAACTCAAATCCGACGGGGCATTAACGCCGCCCAATTCCCACAGCTGATTGGAGACAGAACCTATCTTTCTTACATAATCCTTGCACTCCCCGCAGCCGTCGAGATGAGCAACAAAAGCCTGGCGCTCATCTTCCGCGAGTAGATCGTCTAAGAAGGCTTTTAGTTTTTTTCTGATATCGCCGCAAGCCACGCTAAGATTATCCTTCACTACTTTAAAACCTCCTCGACCTTCTTTCTTATTTGGACCCGCGCGCGTACCACTTGAGTCCGCGCCTCACCTTCAGGCACGCGAAAAATAGCGCCAATTTCTCCATAGGAAAGGCGAAGCTGGTCTCGTAAAAGAAGAAGGGCTTTCTCATTAAAAGTAAGCGCTCCAAGAGCCTTTTTTACCACAAGAAGAGAATTTCTTCGTTCGGGAGAAAAATCCTCAAAATCAGTCTCGTCAGAAAAAGGGATTATTTCCGCATTCCGGCTTTTTTCAATAGCCATGCGAATAAGCCTGATAAGAAAAGAGCTTTTATCTTCGAATGAAGAAGCTGATCTAAACGCTTCAACAAAACTTGAGGCTGTGATCTCGTATGCCTTATCGCGGTCATCTCCGATCAGATATAATACCAGGGCAAAGGCTCTCTGCTGATACTGCTCTATGAGTAACTTAACAGCCCCTTCATCATCCAGTGCAGGCCGGCCAATATCGCTATAGTCTCTCTCTGGCATTTGTCCCTTTATATAAATTTATCAAGAATTCCGGAATTTACAACCCTACTTCATTCAGAGTCTATACCTAATGCCTGCTTTATCTTCTCCAAAAGAACCTCAAGGTCAATGGGCTTGATCAGGTATTCACTGTGGCCATATCCTAAGTCTCTTAACTTATCTTCATGTTTCGCGATATCAATTGAGCCGCTCAGGATAATAACCGGTTTCTGCTTATTTAAGTCTTTCATCCTCCTCAATACGTCTATTCCTTTCACTTTGGGCATTTTCATGTCTACTATGAGCATATCAAAATCAATGTTGGAATCAAGTATCTCCAAGGCTCTCTCCCCGCCCAAAGCATCTATAACCTCAAATCCCATTTTGGTAAGAAAGGTTTTTAATATCTTTATTATATCCGGTTCATCATCTACCACTAAAATTTTATATGTCATGTCTTACCCCCCCAACAGGTAACAGCACCACAGCAGTGGTGCCCTTCCCAAGCTGGCTTTCAAACCTTAATTCTCCATTATGAGCCTTTATGATTCCCTGACATACAGGAAGGCCTAAGCCTGTCCCTTTCTCCTTTGTGGTAAAGAACGGCTCGAATATCTCAGAAAGAGTCTTTTCATCCATACCCATGCCTGAATCTTTAAGATCTATTCTGATGAAATCTCCTTCTTTTGATGTGCTTATATCGATAGTTCCTCCGCCTGAGATGGCATCGCGCGCGTTGTTGAGCAGGTTCATAAGCACTTCCTGAATCTGCTTTTCATCTATTAGTATGGCAGGAAGGCCGTGCTTTAAGTCTTTCTTTATCTTTACATCATTTAAGCTAAATTGGTGTTCTATGAGCTTTGCAACAGACTCAATAC
>JBDRAM010000011.1:0-9835 GCA_043823785.1 Candidatus Omnitrophota bacterium | reverse complement strand
ATCCTTATCTTTAAGCAGTCTTATTATAGCATCAGATAAGCTATTCCAGTCTTTTGGCGGAACGAGTATCCCGCTCTCATTATCTTCTATTATATCTACTATTCCTCCCACCCTTGTCGCGATCACAGGTACGCCGCAGGCCTGAGCCTCTATTATTGCTCTTCCAAAGGCTTCCTCTCCGGAAGAAGGCATTATAAGCAGGTCCATCTTCTCAAGTTGTTTAGGTATATCGTTTCGTTCTCCCAAAAAATGTATATATTCAGATAAGGATAATCTCCTTACCAGCAGTTCTAATTCGTTGCGATATTTTGGCTTTGAAGCAGGGGCCTCTCCTATAATAAGAACCTTTATGTTGGGCATCAACCTTGCTACTTTGGAGATAGCCCTTATAAGATAGACGTGCCCCTTTATAGGCGTAATGCGGCCAACCACACCTATAATATAATCTTTTTTGGTTTTATAGGCAGAAGGCAACTTATAGGAAAATTGCTCAAGATCTACTCCCCTTGGAATAAGTTTTATTCTCTCACGCGGGACCCCAAAATCATTTATCATGTGGCGGGCTACCAGATTGCTTGCAACTATGACAAATCTGCCCCAGCCCATTACCCTGCTTAAAAAATGCGTTGAGTAATAGCCATGGCATGTTGTAATACATGGTATTTTCGTAAAATAAGAGGCAAAAAACGCGGAAAAAGCAGGGGCCCTGCTCCTGGCATGCACAAGGTCTATCTCTTCCTGCTTTATAATATCTCTTATTTTACCGATCATGCTGATAATCGTTAAAGGGTATTTCTCATGCACGGGCAGCTTATAGTGTATTGCGCCAAAAGCCTCAAGCTCCTTTATGAGCTTGCCGCCGTTAGAAATTACAACTGCTTTATGGCCTTGCTTTATAAGTTCTCTTGCCAGGTCTACTGTGCCTGTTTCTACGCCACCGCTATTTAGTTCCGGTAATATTTGTAATATGTTCATGACTTGTTATTTTTGTTTAGCGGATAGCGTGTAGCGTTTAGGTTACGTAGGTTACGGAAGTTACAATAGTTACAAAAGTTACTTTTAAAATCCATGGCATTAACTGCAACTTACGCAACATACGTAACATACGTAACTTTAAGTAACCTTCTCTACGCTAATCCTCTGTTTCTGCTTTCTGTTACAATAATCCCTCAAGAGCCCTTTCTATCTTGCTTGAATCGTCTAAAATCTTCTGCTCTGGTTTATTTTTGAAGTAATTCGAAATAGCCGAAAAGGATTCTTGTTCGCTGACAATATCTATAAAATTATTCTTTTTCATATTTTTTAAAAAAATCTCATGCCTCCGGTTTCTTGAAGGTTTCTGCCTGAAAACTATCGTATATTTGCCTGATGAAGCTGATTCCGATATCATAGATATACTATCCTGTGAAACCAAAACAACAGATGATAAGCCCAGGATCCCCTCTACCGCACCCTCGATATTAGATTCATTAGCGTATACCGAAAGCTTGCATCTTGATTCGTGTTTAAACTTTCGCTTTATCATCTCCTCGATATCTTTCGGGGTACGCCTTGATGTAGTCAATAATATATCAGCATCATATTCGTGTGACGCTTTTATAATATTATTCAATAATGTATCTATGGACCGCTTATCCATGATAAAATCCTTTGTCTCGCCCCCAAGCAGCACTCCTATGACTCTCTCCTTGAGGCTGCCTGTTATCTCAAGTACCTTTTTGCTGTTATGCCTTAAAGATCCTTCATTTATGAGATTGACCGCTCCATCAGTAATAACTGAATTCTTAAGCTCTGGGGGCTTATCATGCCAAGGCATGATAAGCAAGTCAAACTTTTTTAAACTCACAAGAGAAGGCTTCATAATAACAATGGACTTCGCGTTATTCTCGCGAGACAACATAAGATTAACGGATGCTGTGGAAGAACCGCATGATATAACAAAATCCGCGTAATGCTTCATAATATCATCATAGGATCTTCTGTCGAGACAAAAACGCACGCAACTCATACAGCCCTGGCAATAACCGCAAGATAGATTAGAACCTAAAGCCAAAAGCTCCTTTAAAAGGCCTTTCTTGAATCCTACATCTACTATCTTAATACTTAAATCACCGGGATCGTGGCCTTTCCTGACAAATAACTCTATTAATTTATTCGCGACCGCTTCCGACTGCCGCAGGTGGCCTGTCCTGCCATCATTTAAAATAAGTACGCTTCTTACCGGAGTCGACTTCCACCGCCTGTGCTGCCATAACCATTGCTCCGGATATTCCCTTATTACAGCCTCAAGAGAAGCTACATACTGCCTAAACCCCTCTTTTATCATCTCATCCTTGTTGCCGTGCGCGGCAAACCTTATTGGCTTTGTGAGTCTGAATATCAGATGAGGCCCTTTTTCCCTTATCGCAAATCCCGGTATTATAGAAGCGCCAGTCTTTATAGCCATCTCCATAACACCACGATGCCAGGAAGCCTTACGCCCGAAAAGTTCGACAAATATACCATTTTTCCCAGCGTCCTGATCGACCAGCATACCCACTATACCGTTTGCCCTTAATGCCCTTATGGCTTCTCTCACCGCGGGGCCCTTTGATATTATCTTGTCTCCTTGCGATTCTCTGTAGCTATTTAGAAGCTCATTGATCAAAAAGGGTTTCTGCTCTTTCGCGATGGCTTTGCACGCAACACCCTTATAGGGAAGCCCCGCATTGGGGGACTCCCAGCTTCCAAAATGTCCCGTAAGAAATATCAGGCCATTGCCTTCCTTAAGCACTTCTTCCGGATAATGGAAATTTTCAAACTTTATATAGCGCTCTACATACTTCTTACCCATCTTAGGCAATAGTAAGACATCGACCAGGCCCTGTCCCAGGTTCGCGTATGTTCTTTTTAGTATATTCTTAAGTTCACCGGGGCTGTACCTATCCGCAAAGACAGATCTTAAGTTTGCGTAGGCTATTCTTCTGCGCTTGGTATTAAAGAACATGGAGAGCTCACCTACGCGCCTTGCTATAAAAAGCGCTAAGCTAACAGGCATGGCCCTGAATAAAAAAGAAAGCCCCTTAGCCAGAAACAATAGAAGATAATCTAGTATAGAAATTTTTTTCATAAGATACGCTGACTTTGATTTTTAATATTAAAAACTCGACACCATCCGCACTCTTAACACTTTTTAATATATCCTTTAACTTTACCCAGTCCTTCTGTGTAGTAACTATTGTGTTGATGCCTCGCCCTCTGCATTCTTTAATAATAATATCAATATCCTTGCTGCTGTATTGATGGTGATCCATATAAAAAAAATGAAGCTTTATGCTATCACAAAGACTTTCAACTGATTTGGCAAATGAACTATTGTCCCCAAGGGCGGATACAATGCAGACATTTTTCCCCTTTATGTATATGGTATCTTTTTCTTCGCCTGCGGCAGTCTGAAAGTATAACAGCTTATGCGCGGATTCAAATATCTCCGCGTTCGGATTTAGTTTTATTATTTTATTCTTTAAGCAATCAAGTTGGGCGCGGCCTATGAGGCCGCTCTTCGTTATAACCACTATCTCCGCGCGGTTTAGATGCGCGGGAGGCTCTCTCAATATGCCTGCTGGGATCAGGCACCCATTGCCAAAAGGATCTGTCGCGTTTATGGTAACTATATCTATATCTCTCTCTATCTTCATATGCTGAAAGCCATCATCTAACAGGAAAATGTCAACAGGCCCTTTTGTTTCTTCAGACCTCGCGTTCTTTACCCTATCTTCACCAATAAGCACTAAAGCGTCCGGCAGATTCTGAGCAAGGGCCTTATCTTCATCCATGCCATATCCTCTTGTTAAAAGCACGCACCGCTTGCCCTTTGATTGAAAATATCCACAAATAGCCTCAACCAACGGAGTCTTTCCCGTACCTCCCCATGTTATATTACCTATGCTGACTACCGGAGCCTTTAATCTTTCTGATTTGAATAGCTTTGCTTTATACATAATATATCTTAACTTAACTGCCGCCAGATACAGAAAGGAGAAAAGATATAATATAATCTTTATAGCAAACCCCATGGGATCTTTAGGCCCTTGTGTTATTATCTTATAAATGTAATTTTTCATTCTTACCTTGATATAAAGGTTTAGCGTGTAGCGTACATGGTCTAGGGTTTAGGGTCTAGGGTCAAGGGTAATACATTAAAAGATTCCTACACCCTACAGCCTGCACCCTACACCCTACGGCCTACACCCTATAAACTACTTCAGCATTCCCTCAATAGCCCCAAGCGTGATATCTGTGGCACCTTTATTAGCTTCAACTATATTTTTTGCCCTTTCACCCATATCTTTACATAGGCCGGGATTTAGCAGGAGCCTCTCCAGCGCCTTCTTGAGAGATAAGCCATCATTGGCCATTAAAGCAGCTTCGTTTTTTAAAAACATCTCAGTGATATCCCTAAAGTTAAAGGTATAAGGGCCAAAAACTATAGGTTTTGAAAATAGAGCAGGCTCAATAAAATTTTGCCCGCCCTTCTTTACCAGGCTTCCACCCACAAAGACGACTTTCGCGATACTGTAAAAATCCTTCAGTTGGCCTATAGTGTCGAGGATGAATATCTCGTATTTCGCATTTCGCATATCGCATATCGTAGAAGTTGAAAGTTTGGAGATCCTGACTGGTTTACAGCCGTAATTTTCTATTAATTTCTCTATATCCGGTATGCGTTCGATATGGCGAGGTGCTATAAGAAGTCTTAAGCTGTCAAACTGGTCCTTAAGATTTTTAAAAGCCTTTATTACAGCTTCTTCTTCACCTGCATGCGTACTGCCGGCAACTAAAAGCTCCTCGCCTTCTTTTATATTTAAAAGCGAGTTTAACTCTTTTTTCTTCTGTTCAGATAGGCCTGCTGAAGAAATGCTGTCAAATTTAAGATTGCCGGATATTTTAACTCTCGACTCATCAGCACCTAAAAATATTATCCTGTCTCTATCCACATCTGTCTGCATCAAAAGCAGATCTATTCCCCTGAGAACAGGGGCTATCATAAATCTAACACAGGCATAACCCTTAAACGAGCCCTCTGATATCCTGCCATTTATAAGTATTGTCGCAACTTGATTCCGGCTTGCCTCCCTTATAAGATTGGGCCATAGTTCGGTCTCCACGATTATAAGTAGTGACGGCCTTATATACCGCATAGCTTTTCTTATTATAAACGTTACGTCAAAAGGTAAAAAGAGTACTATATCATCCTCTGCCGCGAGCTTTCTTGCTACGGAATTACCAGTCTCTGTAACAGTAGTTATTACCAGCCTATATCCTGGGAAACGGCTTCTCAATTTAGTGATAAGTGAAGAAACAGCCATAGTCTCACCGACGCTGACAGCATGTATCCATATATTTTTTCGTTCTCTGAGCTTGGATATGAGATCTTCAGGGTAGATACCAAAGCGCAGGCCTATACCATGCCTCTTTTTTTTCTTAATAAGAAAAACAGGTATATAAAAAAAAGAAAATATTATAAATATTATGTTGTATATGATGCCCATGATGCTTAGGACAGTCCCCTTTCATTCTTTGGTACTGTTTTCATAGTTGGTACTGACTTATATATTTTATGCACGAGGATGAGCCTTCTGATAAGTATCTTTTAATTTCTCAGTGCTTACATGAGTATATATCTGAGTGGTTGATAGGCTTGCGTGCCCTAAAAGCTCCTGAACCACCCTTAAGTCTGCCCCTCTATTCAATAGGTGCGTTGCGAAAGAATGGCGCAATGAATGAGGTGAGATATTCTCATTTAAGCTTACATCGCGTATATAGCGGTCCAGAATGCGCCTTATAGACCTTTCGGTTATACGTTTTCCGCTTTTATTTAAGAAAATTGCTCCTGCGCCTTGAAGGCGGAGGTGGCCTGATGCCTTTAAATATCTCCTTATGGCCTTGATAGCCACATTGCCTATTGGGGTAAATCTCTCTTTCTTTCCTTTACCGTATACCTTTACCACTCCTCCTATAAAATCACAATTATCTACATCCATATTAACTAATTCTGAGACCCTCATGCCCGTGCTGTAAAGAGTCTCCAATATCGCTCTGTCTCTTTGGCCCATCAAGTTGTCAGGGGGAGCTTCCAATAGTTTCGCAACTTCATTCTCCTGTAGAAAAACAGGAAGCCTTTTCTCTCTTTTGGGAGTAGTTATCCCGGACAACGGGTTATTTTTAAACAGGCCTTCGCGGACAAGAAACTTAAAAAAACTTCTCAAGACAGATAAGCTCCTTGCTATAGAAGCGCGCGCAAGTTTCTTCTGCTTGAGATAGGCCAAAAACTGCCTTATTGTAAGATAGTCTACCATTTCTAATTCTTTATTGCCTAAAAAAGATGAGAATGTCTTAAGGTCTACCTTATAATTCAATATGGTATGTTTCGAGGCCTCTCTTTCTATCTCAAGATATCTGATAAACTTATCAACATATCTTTTCATTTACTTGCTGGGTAATTTTCTGGTAGTATATCTACATGTGGGATAATTTGAACAGCCATAGAATGGGCCATGCTTAGAATACCGCTCTATAAGTTCGCCGGCGCAATCAGCCTGCTGACATTTAACGCCTGTGGGAAAGCATTTTGTATTTTTACACTGCGGATAACCGGAGCACGCCAGAAATCTTCCTCCTCGTGAATATTTTATTATCATGGGTTTCTGGCACTTATCACATACCTGGTTTGTCTCTTCGACTTCTATCAATTCTATCTTGCCATCTTCAGTCGTCTTTGCGGGTTTCGAATTTTTACATTTAGGAAAACCTGAGCAGCCTAAGAAAGTACCTCTTTTTGACCAGCGAAAGATCATGGGCTTTGAGCATAATTCACATTTATACTCCGAGGGAATCTTACGCTTCTTGATATCCTCCATCTTAACCTGAGCGCTGGAGAGGCTCTTGGCAAAAGGCGAATAGAAACTCCTCAACACCGTCACCCAGTCCATTTCGCCCTCTTCAACCTTATCCAGCTCATCTTCCATCTCTGCCGTAAAGCTTACATTAAGAATATCGGGAAAGTGTTTTACTAGAAGTTCCGTAACTACTATACCTACCTCTGTAGGATAAAAATATCCGGCTTTTCTCTCTACGTACTGGCGTTGGACAATAGTAGAGATGATAGGCGCGTAGGTACTTGGCCGCCCTATTCCTTTCTCCTCAAGCTCCTTTACAAGCGAGGCATCTGAAAATCTTGCGGGAGGCTTGGTAAAATGCTGAGAAGGCTTAAGCTCTATCAGATCAAGCTTCTCGTTTATCTCCAATGCCGGCATTTCGGTATCACCCTCCGCCTTGTCCTTTTCATTTAATCTTAAAAACCCATCAAATAGTATCTCGGTGCCTGATGTGCGAAATATGTATTTATTATCTTTTTTGGATATCTCATCCGCGCTTATATCAATGGTTTTCACTTTAAATACAGCCGAAGACATCTGGCTCTGCAAAAATCTCCTCCATATAAGATCATAAAGCTTATACTGATCCAGCGTTAAATACTCCTTTATCTCTGACGGCCTCTTGTAAGCAGATGTGGGCCTTATCGCCTCATGGGCTTCCTGAGTCTTCTGCTTTGCCTTTTTTACTTTATGGGTATGTTTAGATATGTATTCTTTGCCAAAATTCTTATTAATGTAATCCGCGGCCTGATCCTTTGCCTCTTTCGCGATTTTTGTAGAGTCGGTCCTCATATATGTTATAAGGCCCGTACTCCCTTCTTCTCCAAGTTCCAGGCCTTCATATAACTGCTGCGCGAACCTCATAGTCTTGCTCGCGGAAAAACGTAATTTATTAAAAGCGTCCTGCTGCATTGTACTCGTAGTATAGGGGGGAGGAGGTGTTTTTATCTTTTTCTGCTCTTTTAGGTCAGCTACAGAAAACTCTCTCTCTTTTAATTCGGCTACTATTTTCTCAGCTTGTTCCTTCGTTTCTACAACCGGTTTTTTCCCATCCAATTTAACAAGTTTCGCGGAAAATATCGAAGATCCTTCAATCAGCTTTTTAAGATCAGCCTCAAGCTCCCAATACTCCTGCGGCGTGAACGCGTTGATCTTCTTTTCTCTTTCTACTATGATCCTTAAGGCTACAGACTGGACCCTGCCGGCACTTAGGCCTCTGCCGACTTTCTCCCATAAAAGAGGCGACAGGTTATACCCGACTATCCTGTCTAATATCCTTCTGGCCTGCTGCGCGTTTACTTTATTTATATCAATATCGCGCGGATTTTTAAACGCCGCGTCTATAGCCTGCTTGGTTATCTCATGAAATTCCACCCTCAGGCTCTTTTTTCCGTCAGAAACCAGCTCTCGTGCCAGATGCCAGCTAATAGCCTCTCCTTCACGGTCGGGATCTGTGGCAAGGTATAGGATGGAGGCATCCTTTACCTTCTGCTTCAATTGAGCCAGCATCTTCTTCCTCGATGAGATTACTACATATTTTGGCTTAAAATCTTTCTCTACATCCACTCCCATGCTGCCTGAAGGAAGATCTATCAAATGACCCATAGATGAGGCCACCTTAAATCCGCTGCCTAAAAATTTAGCGAGTGTCTTGCATTTCGCGGGAGATTCAACTATTACCAGAGATTTTGACATTTTTTATCATCACCTATCGTGTTCTTGCTTCATCATACCACTTTTGCCATTCTTCACGTTTAAAACCAAAATCTTTTCCTGAGATCTTCTTGAGTGAATCTGCCGCGGAAATCCTTAAATCTGTATTCACAGCGACAAGTGTATTTATCAGATCAGGGACCGCGGACATATCTTCATAAAGCGCGAGCGACTGCGCGCAGGAGATCTTGACAATATCATCATTATCGTATTTCAGCATCTGTATTATCTTAGCCAACGTGTTTTTTATATTCCATAAACCAGACAGCTGGACAGCATAAGCTCTAAGGAAAGGGTCTGAATCCGATAGAGCACCCATAACAGCGCTGCTTTCAGACCTTGCATTCAAAACATCGAGCGTCCTTATAGCTTCTACCCTTACCCTTGCGTTTGGATCAGTTGATAGTATCTCTGATATATGGTATCCTATATTCTCATCACCGAGTTTTCCAAGCGCCTCCAAGCTGTAGAACCTGTATCCTTCGTCTTCCGAGCCAAGCAGCTTTAAAAGGTGCGGTACCGCGCTCTTATCACTCATCTTTCCTATAGCCCTTATAGCCTCTTTTCTTACCCTGCCCGGGTTCTCTTCATCTATAATAATAGCAATAATATCCCCTGACACCTTAGTATCTTTTATCTCACCCAGGGCATTTATACACTTTGATCTCCAGCTGGCTATATTGCTCTTATCTTTGGCAACTGCTAAAAGAGGAGCTACCGCATCTTTTCCATAGCCAACAAGCTCCTGCATCGCTTCATTCTTATCATCCTTATTTATCGTATCGAGTGCCTTAACAGCCTTTTCTATATCCTCTTGCTTGCCTGCGTAGAGTAAACTGTTGCTGCAAATCAGTGAGCAAGCAAGTATTATGGAAAAAAATATAAATGTTATTTTTATACGCACATATCTCTCCTGGTTATGAGATGTTTAGGTTACGGAGGTTACGGAAGTTACGGAGGTTACGGAAGTTACTTTTAAATCCATGTAATTGCTGTAACCTCTGTAACATTCGCAACATTCGTAACATACGTAACATTCGTAACCTCCACAGATCATTTCGCTTTTACATACAATTTCCCAGGCAACTGCTTAATAACTCCTCTGACCTCTAGGCTCAGAAGCGCTGTTTTTGCCTGCTTAGTATTCAGAGAATGTGTTTCAACAATAGTATCGATATCAACGGGCTCATCAGAAATCGCCCCAT
>JBDRAM010000010.1:0-28251 GCA_043823785.1 Candidatus Omnitrophota bacterium | reverse complement strand
TGACTATAAAAAAAGATACAATAAAATACGTAGCAGAGCTGGCAAGGCTTAAGTTAAAGCCCGAGGAAGAAGAGCTCTTTGCCAGCCAGCTTAATGATATTCTAAAATATATGGATAAGCTCAATAAGCTAGACACCAAAGATGTTGAACCTATGAGCCACGCGGCATCTCTGGGCAATGTCTTTCGCGAAGATAAGGTAAAAGACTCATTGCCGAACAGCGAGGCATTAAAAAACGCACCCAGCAAAGAAGGCAAATTCTTCAAAGTCCCTAAGGTAATAGAATAATATGCAGGAATTATACAGATTATCTGCTCACCAGCTAAAAGAAGAGATAAGAGATAAAAATGTAAAGGCCTCTGATATAGCCTCTTCTTTAATCAAGCGCTATGATTCTATTGAAGATAAGGTCAATGGCTTTGCCCACTTCGATAAGCAGGTTTTGATTAAGAGGGCAGACGAGCTTGATAAGGTTGATGCTAAAGGGAGCCTTTATAAGATACCTGTAGTTATAAAAGACAACATTTGCGTTAAGGATGAGCTTACTACCTGCTCATCAAAAATATTGGAAGGATTTAAGCCGCCTTACGACGCTACTGTAGTTAAAAAGCTGAAAGAGGCGCAGGCGCTGCTAATAGGCAAGTCTAACATGGATGAATTTGCTTTTGGCTCATCGTGTGAAACATCCTGCTATGGCCCGACAAAGAACCCGTATGATTTGGAGAGAATACCCGGTGGTTCAAGCGGCGGTTCTGCCGCGCTCATCGCTTGTGATGAGACTGTTCTTGCGCTCGGTTCTGACACAGGAGGTTCAATAAGGCAGCCTGCCGCATTATGTGGAGTAGTAGGTTTTAAGCCAACATACGGGCGTGTTTCTAGATATGGACTTATTGCTTTTGGCTCAAGCCTTGACCAGATAGGGCCTATTACAAAAGATGTCCAAGACTGCGCGCTTCTGATGAATGTAATAGCCGGATACGATCCCATGGATTCAACGTCTGTAAATATACCGGTTCCTGATTATACAAAATCTTTGAAGAAAGATGTGAAAGGTTTGAGAATCGGCCTTCCTAAAGAGTATTTTATCGAAGGATTGGATAGTGAGGTAAGGCAGAAATTAGATATTGCTAAAAAGGTGCTTGAAGGACTCGGAGCCGAATTTAAGGAGATATCTTTGCCTCATACTGATCATGCGGTAAGCGTATATTATATAGTGGGTTGTTCCGAGGCGTCGTCCAACCTCGCGCGCTTTGACGGCGTGCAGTATGGCTTGCGAAGTGATGGAGACTCTCTGATCGATATGTATAAGAATACAAGGGGCGAGGGTTTTGGGCTTGAAGCAAGAAGAAGGATAATCTTAGGTACCTATACATTAAGCAGCGGCTATTACGACGCATACTATCTCAAGGCCCAGAAGGTCAGAACGCTTATTAAGAAAGACTTTGAAAGGGCGTTTAAGGAGTGCGATATATTACTTACTCCCACTTCACCTACGCCGGCATTTAAGCTTGGAGAAAAGACCAAAGAACCCTTGAAGATGTATCTATCGGATATATTTACCATTCCGGCAAACCTTGCGGGCATACCTGCTGTATCTATTCCTTGCGGCTATAGCCAGCAAGACCTGCCGATCGGAATGCAGTTTATCGCAAAGCCTTTTGACGAAGAACTGCTTATACGGGCAGCATACACCTATGAGCAGAACGCGGATTGGCAGAAGGTAAAGCCCAAGATATAACAGGGTGATACCTGGCAATTTTACGACATACGACATACGACATACGACATACGATATACGATATACGACATACTAGCACATGAAAAACACGAATTATATAACAACAATAGGGCTGGAGATTCATCTTCAGCTTAATACTAAAACAAAGGCATTCTGCGGGTGTGCCAATGAGTTTGGCAGAGAGCCTAATACTAATGTTTGCCCTGTATGCCTTGGCCTTCCGGGCTCACTACCTGCATTAAACATCGAATATCTAAAATACGCGATAAGAGCTGCTCTTGCGCTGAACTGCGATATCGCGGAAGTCATGAAGTTTGACAGGAAAAATTATTTTTATCCTGACCTGCCCAAAAACTACCAGATATCCCAATTCGATATGCCTTTATCTTTGGGAGGCTATGTTGAGGTTGCCGTATCCGATAGCGTGAAAAGAATCGGCATAACGCGTGTTCATATGGAAGAGGATGCAGGCAAGCTTATTCACGATGAAAATAAGCCTTTTAGTTATATCGATTTCAACAGATGCGGAACACCGCTCCTCGAGATAGTGAGCGAGCCGGATATTGTCTCACCGGATGAAGCATACGCTTACCTTACGACGCTTAAGGCCATTCTTGAGTATTTGGGTATTTCAGACTGCAATATGCAGGAGGGAAGCCTTCGCTGTGACGCGAATATCTCTATTAGGCCGCCGGATCAGAAAGAACTAAACCCCAAGGTAGAGCTTAAGAACATGAATACTTTTAAAGGAGTAAGGCAGGCGCTTGAGTATGAAGAGGCACGGCAGATGAAGCTCTTTTCCTCAGGCAAAAGCACTATACAAGAGACACGCCTTTGGGATGCGGACAGAAAGGCGACTGAGCCTATGCGCGCAAAGGAAGAAGCCCATGATTATCGTTATTTTCCCGAGCCTGACCTGCCGCGATTTAATATAGACAGAGAGCTTATCAGAGGTATAGAAAGAGACTTGCCCGAGATGCCGGATGAAAAGCGCCGTAGATTTATCAAGGATTACTATATATCCGAATATGATTCCTCATGCTTAGTTTCAGATAAGGCTATGGCAGAATATTTTGAGGAATGCCTCGCGCTGTTTGGTGATAATCAAAAAAATGATAACGCAAAGATTGTAGCCAACTGGCTTATGGGAGATATATCCAGGTATCTTAACTCGAAAAACCTTGAATTCAAGGCGTTGCGGGAGATCACGTCTCCTAAAAACCTTTTTCACATGCTTAGGCTTATAGATAAAGGAACCATAAGCGGCAAAATTGCCAAGGATATACTTCCTGAGATGCTTTCAACGGGAAAATCAGCAGAAGATATTGTAAAGTCCAAAGGATTGACGCAGATAACAGACCAGGCAGAAGTGGAGCAGTTTGCCGAGGAAGTCATTACTGAGAATCAGAAAGTAGCAGATGATTACATTGCCGGAAAGGATAAGGCCTTAGGGTTTCTTGTGGGAGCGCTTATGAAGAAGACAAAAGGCAAGGCAAACCCGCAGCTGGCAAATGATATTCTGAAAAAAAAGCTAAAAAGGGAGAACGGATGAGAATAAAAAAATATCTATGGATTTTCGCGCTGCTGCTGATCCTATCTTTTTCCATTCTTCAGGAGGCTTCTTTCGCGAAACAGCCGGAAGAGAATATCTCCCCAAAACCTTTAACAAAGGAAGATATATTTGACGAACTGGAAATATTTGCCGACGCCCTTACTTTGATAAACGCCAACTATGTGGATGAGGTAAGCTCCAATGATATGATCTACGGTGCGTTGGAGGGCATGCTCTCATCGTTAGATTCCCACAGTAGTTTTCTGACACCTGATGAGCTAAATGAGATACAGACAGAGACGCGCGGAGAATTTGGCGGAATCGGCATAAAGGTTACCATGCGCGATAAGGTACTTACTATCGTCAGCCCCCTGGAAGGGACACCCGCATGCAAGGCCGGTGTAAAACCCGGAGATAAGATCATAAAGATAGATGATAAATCTACCAAAGATTTCACTCTTGATGATGTTGTAAATAAACTAAGAGGCGCGCCCGGCACAGAAGTCACACTTACCATATTGCGCGAAGGCGAAGATAAACTTATGAACTTTCTAATAAAACGCGCTATGATCAAGATCAAATCAGTCAAGCCGCCGCTTGTTCTTAATGATGACGTGGGGTATCTGAGGATAGTGGAATTCCAGCAATATACCTCACTTGATCTCAACAGGGCCATGAAGGCCCTATTAAAGAAAAAGATCAAATTTCTCATACTCGACGTAAGGAGTAACCCCGGCGGCCTATTAACCTCGGCAGTTTCCGTATCCGAGAAGTTTCTGGAAAAAGATTCGCCTATTGTGTCCACGCGCGGAAGAATAGAGCAGCAGAATATGGATTTTAAATCAAATGCCCTTAAACCTTACGCAGCATTTCCGATGGCCGTACTGATCAATAAAGGTTCTGCCAGCGCATCTGAGATAGTCGCGGCAGCCCTAAGGGATAATAAGAGGGCTGTTATTGTTGGTGAGACGAGTTTTGGTAAGGGCTCTGTCCAGACAGTTATACCCATGAAGGACAAATCAGCATTAAGGTTGACAACAAGCTATTACTACACGCCTTCAGGCAAGGTAATACATGAAAAAGGTCTAACGCCTGATTTAGAAGTAAAGTTTATCAGCCAAAAGCATAAAGAGGAAGAGGATGGAGAATCCTTAGAAGAAGAGAAGGAAGAATCCGATCAGAAAGTTAAAGATTATACTCCAGAACAGGAGAAGAAGCTTACGCTTGAGAGGCTTGAGAATGACAATCAGGTACAACAGGCGATCGAGTTGATTAAAGACAGGGAGAGATATGAGTCTCTTATTAATAAGTAAATGATTAAAAGAACCTGGATAGCCCTGTTGCTGATTATCTTACTTGCAGGTGCCTATTGTTATTCAAGGTCCAGTTTTGATGATGGAAAAAGGCTGCGTAACCTTGACAAGGGCATATCGTCTATATTTAATGAGTATCAGGTTAAGGAGTCCAGGCCTGTAATAAGCAAGGAATATGTTGTTACTGATCTATTTGATATAGACAAATTTAATAAGAGCTTAAGAGAGCTTATTAGCAGATGCGGCCTCAAACTTTTAGGTGATGATATAAGATATGAAGGTAGAAGAAGTTCACGCACCTTTAGCATAGGCACTGATGATGCCAGCTTGTACAGCCTTAGGCTTACTGGTATAAAGATCCCTCCGATGAGCGGGAAAAATGAGCCAGATAAGAAAAAGATCATAACTGATAAAGCAGATCTTAAAAAAGTGGCAATTGTATTGGATGACTGGGGTTATAATATGAATAACATAGCTATTTTGGATTCTATAGAGATCCCTCTCACCATATCTGTTTTACCAAATCTAAGATATTCGTACAAGATAGCCCATACCCAGAATCCTCGCGGTAACCGAGAAGTAATTTTGCATATGCCGATGGAGCCGGAAAGCGATGATGTCAGCCTTGAGAAGAATACGCTTATGGTCTCAATGGGCAAGAGAGAAGTCTCTGATATATTTGATACAGCCTTAAAGACAGTGCCTTCAGCAAACGGCATATCTAATCATATGGGTTCCAAAGCTACAAAGGATAGCAGGCTAATAAAGATGGTTATGGATGAGATGGTAGTAAAGGACCTTTATTTTTTAGACAGCCTGGCTACTCCTGATACTGTATGCGAAATCGAGGCGCGTAAAGCCGGAGTCAGATTCGCGAAAAGAGATATTTTTTTAGATAATAAATCGGATAAAGCATATATAGTTTCTCAGCTAAACAAACTTATGGCGGTTGCGTCTAAAAATGGTTACGCAATCGGCATAGGCCATGACAGAAGGCTTACCCTTGATGCTCTAAAAGATTTATCTATGAATCCTCCCAGAGGCATTAAGTTTGTTTTGCTTTCAGAATTAGTTAAAAGGTAACTATGCCAGATACTCTAATCCTTGGTATTGAGACATCATGCGATGAGACCTCAGTCTCGGTAGTAGCTGATGGGAAAAAGATACTCTCAAATGTTATAAGTTCAAGCCTTCATCTTCACAAGAAGTATGGCGGAGTAGTTCCTGAGATAGCATGCCGTCATCACACGGAACTTATTAACATAGTATTGGATAAGGCGCTAAAGAAAGCCAAGATATCTCTCGATGATATAGATGCTGTAAGCGTGACCCAGGGCCCCGGGCTTGTAGGCGCCTTGCTTATAGGTATTTCTCTTGCTAAATCATTAAGCTATGCTCTTGATATCCCACTTATTGGCATAAACCATCTCCAGGCACACCTCTATTCACCCATGATGAATGAGCAGGCTCCAGAGCTTCCGGCTGTAGGCCTTATTGTATCAGGCGGGCATAGCAGCCTTGTTTATATAAGTACATCAGGCAATACGAAACTGCTGGGCCAGACAAGGGATGATGCATGCGGCGAAGCCTTTGACAAGGTTGCTAAGATATTGAATCTAGGTTTTCCCGGCGGCCCTGTAGTAGAAAAAAAAGCAAGAGAAGGAGACCCTAAAAAAATAAGATTTCCACGCACTTTTTTAGAAAAAAATTCATTAGATTTTAGTTTCAGCGGAATAAAGACATCTGTGCTTTATTTTGTGCAGGATCTAAAAAAGAGAAAGATCAAGATACAGGTCTCTGATATATGCGCGGGCTTTCAGGAAGCGATGGTGGATATGCTTACAAAGAAGGCGGAGAGAGCCTGCATGGGAAGGGATGTCAAGACGTTACTTATAGGGGGAGGAGTAAGCGCCAATGGTTTTTTAAGGGAAAGGCTTAAGCAGATGGCCGAGTCTTTATCTATAAAGGTCTTTTTCCCTCCCAAAGGTATGTATATGGATAACGCCGCCATGGTGGCGGGCCTAGGTTATCATCTTTATAAAAAAGGAGTATTCAATGACTATGCACTAAGCGCTGAGCCAAATATGAATTTTTTAAAAAAATAGAGTGCAGTTTTAATTTTTGTGGTATAATATTATCATAGTATATCTTATGACAAAGAGAGGTTTAATAGATGCTTAGCGAAATGCAGATGATAATGAGGCTATTGCTGTCAGCCGTGCTTGGGGGCGCTGTCGGCTTTGAGAGAGAATTGCACGAGAAGGCGGCTGGTTTCAGGACTCATATACTTGTCTGCCTGGGATCTTGTATTATAATGTTGACGTCTATACATATGTTCGAGATCTATAATGGTATAGCAAATGTTGACCCGGGAAGAATAGCAGCTCAAGTCGTGAGTGGAATAGGTTTTCTTGGCGCAGGCACTATTTTAAGATCTCGCACATCTATTGTTGGGCTGACTACAGCCGCCAGCCTATGGGCAATAGCTGGTATTGGTTTATCTGTCGGTTCCGGCCTATATTTTGTTGCATCTTTTACCGCTGCTTTGATGCTGGCCATACTAATAGTTTTGAATAAATTCGAGAAGAAAATAACAGCCAGGGTTAAGAGTAAAGCTTGAATATAGAGGTGCTGTTAATTAAGCATTTCTAAAAATAGGCTGTTATGAAACTAATTTTAGCCTATGATTACAGTGATTTTCAAAAAGATTACAGCGATTATCTGGTCGAAAAATAATCTTTGTAATCTGTTATTTAGTAATCTTTGTAATCAAGGGCGGCACTTTTGTGACGCCCTATTTCTAAAAAGAGAGGGAGGTAAGCGATATGTCGATTATTAAAAGAAACAGGAAGGATGAGCACGCAGAAAAGATACTAGATGTGGATGCGAATATGCAGGGCACGATGGTATTCAAAGATCCTGTAAATCTGCGAATAAACGGTAATTTTGAAGGAAAGTTGGACACGAAGGGTACGCTTACTATTGGTGAGAGCGCAGAGGTCGAGGCAGATATAAGCGGTGAAGATATTACTGTAGCAGGAAAGGTTAACGGTAATATAGTCGCTACAGCAAGGCTAAGCATTATTTCGCCTGGCATTGTTACCGGAGATATTAAAACTCCTATCCTTAATGTTACGGATGGAGCCGTTCTTAATGGCAGATGCCAGATGTCTGCGACATCGGAATGGGCCTCTTTATCAGGAAAGAGCAAGGTTATGGAGCTTGATGAGGTTGCCCGGTATCTTGAAGTAGAAAATTCACTTTTGGAGGAATGGGCTGCGCAGAAAAAAATACCAGCTATCAGAACTGATAACAGCTGGAGATTTTATAAAGAAGATATAGATACATGGGTATCAAAAGAGAAAATAAGCCGTTGATACTAGTTCACAGTTGACAGTGCGCAGTTGACAGTTGACGGTTGATAGTTTATGGTTAACCTTTTTTTCCAAGGCTTGGGAGGATGGCAAACTATATGCCACATGCTGCAAGCTACATGCTAATATATTATGGCTGAAAAATTACTTACTCTTAAAGAGGCATCTGAGGTACTTGGCCTTACTGAAGCTGAGGTACAGCGGCTTGCTGAGCAAGGGGCTGTACCGGCATATCAGATAGGTGGGAAATATCTCAGGTTTAAAGAAGAGCAGGTCTTGCAGCTTAAGTCCAGACAACCTAAGGAATTTTCAAAAACCACTTCTTCCGCAGAAAGAAATGACTCACCTGAAAAAGATTCTTTAGTATTGAAAATTAGAGATTTTTTTTATTTTAATGATTTTTATATAATTGCCTCGGCCATGATCGCAGCGCTCCTTTTTATCATAATAAACTCTATAAGGTGAAAATGAATAATATCCTTAAGCAATCCGTATATATGATAGTTATAATTATTTGTTGCCCGTGTTTTTCCCATGCAGATACCATACAGTTAAAAGACAATACCGTAGAGAAAGGTATTGTTGTTGAGAATTACCACGATAGATTAATCTTAAGTACAATAGATGGCGAAAAAGAAGTGAAAAAGCGCGATATAAAAGATTTAGAATATGACAGGCTTGAGCAGAACCTTGTAGCAATGGGAGATCTTTCTTATCAGAAGGATAATATTATAAAGGCATTTGAATATTATGAAAAAGCTTATTATATCAACCCTGATTATAAAGAGGCTAAGGATAAATTTCTGCACATGCGGTCGGTTTTACAGAAGCGTCCTGAAGAGAAGATAAAGTCTGATGTTGACAGGAGACGCAGCATATTCATGAAATCCGGAAGGCTTTATGAGCCTCAGGATACAGCCAAAATATCTAAGACGCTAGAGTGGCAGTTTAGGAAAGCTGTGGGACTTGTTCTGGAACCTGATAATTACATGCCAAAAGTAACAATGGTTGTTGCGGCTTCAGCGGGAGATAAGGCCGGATTTATGAAAGGAGATATTATCTACTCTGTATGGGGGAGGCTGACAGGCTATTTTAGCTTGGAAAACATAATCAGCATGATACTGGAGAGCCCTTCGCGTGAAGTAGCATTTACTGCAAGGAGAAAGATCTTGATTGCGGCAGGAAACAGCGAGGCGAGCGCAATAGATGAGCTAGGCTTTTCGTTGGGTATAAAAGAAGACGGCTTATATGTTTCTGAAGTCAAGGAACGTTCACTTGCTGCAAAGAGCGGCCTGTATGTAAATGATATAGTCACTGATATCAACTCTGAAAATACACGTTATATGCCGCTTAAGGACGCGGTAACATTTGTAAACAGGTCTGCTAAGGCAGGAAAGGTGGAGCTGTGCATATTGAGAGATATTGTTTTGTGGAAGGAGGAATAATCTGATATGGGTATAATAAAGAAAAGAAGAAGATATTTTATTAAAAGGGCCTTCCAGATAAAATATACTGCTTTAATATTGTTTTTCATATTTTTAACAGCTATAATATCCTGCGCGATAACGTACCTCGCCATCTTCCCCTATTTGTCAGAAAAACTCGCGAATGTCTATCCTCAGGGCAGGCTGCTTACAGTAATAAATCAAGCTAATGTAAAGGCTATAGGCTATATTGCCTGGCTATTACCGATAGCCGCGTGGTTTGGCATTATTTTGTCGCACAGCTTTGCGGGCCCCTGGCATAGGCTTGAGAATATATTGGATGAGATGGCTTCCGGTATTCTAAGCCCGGAAGTAAAACTAAGAAAAGGTGATGAGCTTCAAAGTTTAGCCACTGCTATAAATGAAGTCACAAAAAATTTAAGGTCTATGAGCCAGGATAGCATAAAATATATAAATCTATTGAATGATGCGGTAAGGTCGCTTTCGGAAGAGCTTAACCGTGATCATATAGATACCATGAAGACGAAGCTTTTAATTTCAAAGATACAGGATTTTTCTACTGAGCTTAAGTATTTACAGGAGAGGCACAAGAGTAGATAACCAATAGCTGATATATCTTTTTTAGATATGTTTCTAACTTAAATCCTTGACAATGTTATCATTTTTGTGTATATTATATCAAAATGAAATATATGATATATAAATATTATATATATATACTTTTAGTAAGTTTAACACTATTCAGTTATTTACCAACTGCTGTTTCATTGCCTGAGACAACGCAGGAAGCAGAGTACTCTGTTAAAAAGGCTATTGGTATCGCGGATGAAAAACAGAAAGAGGCACAGAAGAAAGCAAATGCCATCAATAAAAACTTTCTTAGAGGAAAAGACCTGTTTAGGTCTGGTAATTACAAAGAGGCGATGGGATATTTTGAAGATATATTGGTTGTCGACCCCACTTACGAGCCCGCAAAGCTTTATATAGAAAGTGCTCTGATATATATTGAGATAATAAAAGAGCAGGAAGAGATAAATAAGATAAAGATGAAGATGGCTGACATCATCTTTGAATTTGAGAGACGCCGCGAACTGATGGGCAATTTGGCTATGAATTATTTTCTTGAGAAAGCCCAGCAGAAGTGCCAAGGCGGTGATTATAAAGGAACAGAAGAGTATTATAATCTTTGCTACAAGATAAATCCTTATAGCAAGGATAAGATAGAGTGGTTTATTAAAGCTACACATGACCTTGTCAAGCTCAATGATAAGCTGGACGAACATGCGAGGAGGATAGAGGACCTGGCTGTTTTTGAGCCGTAGCGCGTTTAGCAAATCCTAATATCTTGCCTTAGGGTATATCTTTACCTTTGTTGTATTCTTGCCCAAAGCTTAAAAATTCAAAAAATGGAAATATATATAGGTAGTTGTGTATGAGCAAAAGGCTTTTTTTAATAGACGGCAATTCATTTTGCTACAGAGCGTATTATGCCATAAAAGGCCTTACGAACTCAAAGGGCTTTCCGACAAATGCCGTCTATGGGTTTGTGACTATGCTGAATAAGATAATAGAGTCGGAGAAGCCCGATTATCTAGCTGTCTCATTTGACTTAAAAGGCCCGACTTTCAGGCATAAGAAATACGCTGAATATAAAGTCCACCGCAAGCCCATGCCGGACGACCTGGTTGTTCAGCTGCCGGTAATAAAAAAAGTTTTAGAGGCATTTAATATGCCTATATATGAAAAAGAAGGTTTTGAAGCCGATGATATAATAGGAACTATTGCTAAAAGAGCAACGAAAAGCGGCATAGAGACGCTTATCGTAACGGGGGATAAGGATGCCTTACAGCTTGTATCTTCACACACAAAGGTATACTCAACCAACAAGGAAGGGCTCATATATGACGAGACGGCTGTAAAGAAAAGGTATGGCGTCGAGCCGAAGCGCGTAGTGGATATAATGGCTCTTATGGGTGACTCGAGCGATAATGTACCAGGCGTTCCAGGCATAGGAGAAAAAACTGCTATAGAGCTTATAGAAAAATTCAAAACATTCGAAAACCTTATTCAAAATATAGATCAGTTGAAAAGCGAAGCTAAAAAAAAGATGATAAGAGAGAATATCGAGCTTGCCACCTTAAGCAGGGAACTGGTGACAATAGATACGGAAGTCGATATTGCCGTGGATTTTGATAAGATGAAGCTAATACCTCCCGACAATGATAAGCTCTTAGAGATTTTTAAAGAGCTTGAGTTTAGAAAACTCATAGAGCAGCTTACGCCTCAGAAAGAGGTCGAGGGTAAATATAAGGTTATAGAAACAAAAGAGGAGTTTGATAGCCTGTGCGCGGATTTGAAGAAACATGATGAATGGGCATTCGATTTCGAGACAACAGGAACAGACCCTATGAGCTGCGAGGCGGTGGGGCTTTCTTTTTGCAATAAAAAAGCCGAAGCCCATTATATAAGCTTCATTGATTCAGAATCTGTTTTTTCAGATAAGGCCTATATGATCAAGCACTTAAAGCCTATATTTGAAAATGATAAGATAAAAAAAATAGGGCAGAATATCAAATATGAAAAAGTATTGCTTAAAAATTTAGGTATAGAGCTTAATGGCATATCTTTTGACACTATGGTCGCTTCTTATCTTTTGAATCCTTCAAAGCTAAACCATAATCTTTCGGATATCAGCTTTGAACATTTAGGCTTTAAGATGACTCCTATAACTGACCTTATTGGTAAAGGTAAGAAGGCCATAACGATGGCCGATGTCCCTATCCCGGCCATATCTAGATATTGCTGCCAGGATAGCGACGTTACTTTTAGGCTGAAGTCAATTTTACAGAAGAATCTCAAGGAGAAGGGGCTTTACGATCTCTTTAAAGATATAGAGGTACCCTTGATTGATGTGCTTTCTGACATGGAGCATGAAGGCGTAGCGATAGATAAGAAGTTCCTTAACGGTATGTCGAAAAAGATATCAGAGCAGCTGGATATTTTAAGTAAGCATATATTGCATTTAGCAGGTTGTGAGTTTAATATAAATTCGCCTAAGCAGTTAAGTGACGTGCTGTTTAACAGGCTGAAACTGCCTATTATAAAAAGGACAAAGACAGGCATATCGACAGACGTTGAAGTCCTTAGCAGATTAGCCATGGAACACGAGTTACCAAAAGTACTTCTTGAATACAGAGAGCTTTCTAAGCTTAAGTCAACATACGCTGACGCGCTTCCTGAGCTTATAAATCCTTCTACAGGCAAGGTCCACACATCGTTTAACCAGACAGTAACAGCTACAGGGAGATTGAGTTCATCTGAGCCAAACCTGCAGAATATACCTATTAAGACAGATATAGGAAGAAGGATAAGAAAGGCATTTGTATCATCTTCTAATAACGGCATAATACTATCTGCGGACTATTCACAGATAGAGCTGCGCATATTGGCTCACTTATCAGGTGATGATAATCTTACGGATGCTTTTAAGCGGGATGTGGATATACATAACTATACAGCATCGCTTATATTTAATTGCGCAGACGATAAGATCGATGAGCAGATGCGCACTCAGGCCAAAACGGTAAATTTTGGGATAGTCTATGGTATGAGCCCGTACGGGCTGGCAAAGGAGCTTAAGATAACTCCCGAAGTCGCTAAGAGTTTTATTGACGCGTATTTTGCGAGATATCCTAAAGTGGATGATTATATAAGATCACAGGTGGCTTTCGCAAAGGAGAATGGCTATGTACTGACTATGTTAAACAGAAGGCGTTATATACCGGAGATAAATTCAGATAACCAGAATATAAGAATGTTTGCGGAAAGGACAGCTATTAATACGCCTATACAAGGCTCTGCCGCGGATGTTATAAAAATGGCAATGATACATATACATAAAGAGTTGCTTGAGAAGAAATTAGATTCAAAGATGGTGTTGCAGGTGCATGACGAACTAGTCTTTGACCTACCGGAAAAAGAGCTCGAAACCCTGACAGATGTTGTAAGAAAGGGCATGGAAGATGTGGTCAGGCTGCGCGTGCCTATAAAGATCAATATCTCGTATGGTAAGAGCTGGATGAAATAGATGTCCTGTAAAGAGCAATAGGAGGACATCTGATTGCAAAGATTAAAATAGATTACAGTGATTTATGCTTTAATCTCAGTAATCTGATATAATCACTGTAATCAGGTATAATACCTGATTATTACACAAGGAGTGGAGATGAAGATACTGTTTTGTTCGAGTGAGGTTGTGCCGTTTGCGAAAACTGGCGGCTTAGCTGATGTTGCCGGTGCTTTGCCCATGGCTTTAGAAAACCAGGGCCATGAAGTCAGGATAACTATCCCTAAATACAAGATGGTCAAAGAACAAAAAGATATAGCCACGATCGGTAAAAATATAAAAGTCCATTTTATTAAAAATAACAGGCTGTATATGCGTGATGGCATATATGGTGACCAGAAGGGAGACTACCCTGATAATCTTGAACGTTTCGCGTATTATTGCAGAGAGACGCTTGAGCTTATGAAGAGAGAGGGCTTTAAGCCTGATATTATCCACGGAAATGACTGGCAGACCGGATTGATGCCCGTATATCTAAAAACAATTTATAAGGACGACCCATTTTTTAAAGAGACTAAGACGGTTTTGACAATACATAACCTCGCGTATACTGGTTCGTTCGAAAAGAAGCAATGGCAAAAGACAGGACTGGATGAAAGTCTTTTTAGCGTAGATGGCCTTGAATATTACGGTAAGTTTAGCTTATTGAAAGGCGGCCTGATCTTTTCAGATATACTAACAACCGTAAGCCCTACATATGCCAAAGAGATACAAACGGAAGAGTTTGGCTGCGGCATGGAAGGTATACTTAGAAGAAGAAGCGAAGACCTATACGGTGTTTTAAACGGTATAGATTACAGCCTCTGGGATCCGGCCGTAGATAAGTTGATATATAAAAATTATTCGGCTAAATCAATAGAAGGTAAGCTTATCAATAAACAAAAACTGATCTCAGAAATGGGAATGAAACTGCAAAAGAAAGACTCACCCTTGATAGGCACGGTAGGAAGGCTTGCCGGGCAAAAAGGTTATAATATATTGGCAGATATAATAGATGAGCTATGCAGCCTGGATATAGGCTTTGTTCTGCTTGGCACCGGCGAAGAGAAGATACACAAGACTTTTGAGCAGATAGCAAAAAAATACAAGAAAAAAGTCTCTATTAATTTACGTTTCGACGCGTCTCTTGCTCAAAAGATCTATGCCGCCTCTGATATGTTTCTTATGCCTTCCAGATATGAGCCATGCGGACTTGGCCAGCTTATATGCTTTAAATACGCTACAGTGCCTGTTGTAAGGAAAACCGGAGGCTTGGCTGATACGGTGTTTGAGTTTAATAAAAAGACCCAGGAGGGCAATGGTTTTGTCTTTGATAAGTTTGATTCAATGGAGCTTTTGAAGACAGTAAAAAGGGCCCTGGTATTATATACGGATAAGCCCAAATGGAATAAATTGATAAAAAAGATCGCCGGCTATGATTATTCATGGAATAAGTCAGCAGTCGAATACAGCAGACTCTACAAAAAATTACAAACAGTCAGTGTTTAAGGCCTAGGCCCTACAATCTACAACCCATATGATAATTGGTATTACCGGAAGCTTAGCTACCGGAAAAACTAGCGTTGCCAGGTATTTAGCATATTACTTAAAAGCAGTTCTTTTAGATGCCGATGAGATTGCTCATCAGGCGCTTGAGAAAGGCAGCCCTACCTATAAATATATACTGTCTGCGTTTGGTAGTGCTATCTTAAGTAAAAAAGCGTTAATTGATAGAAAAAGGTTAGCGGAGTCGGCTTTTGCTAACTCTTTAAACCAGAAAACATTGTGCGGTATAATACACCCGTTTGCTATCAGCAAGATAGAAAGCTCTATAAAAGATATATACAAAAAGAATAACTCATCTTTTATTATTATCGACGCGCCTCTTCTTATAGAATCAGGCCTGTATAAGCAGTGCGATCAATTAATAGTCGTTGTATCGTCGCTGGTGCTTCAGGTGGAACGCGCGCGAAATTTTAAAAAAATAGAACCAAGCGATTCTCTGGCACGCATAAGGCTTCAGATGCCGCTGCATAAAAAAATAGGCTATGCTGACCATGTAATCGATAATGACTTGAGCCTGAAGGAAC
Source organism: Candidatus Omnitrophota bacterium (assembly GCA_043823785.1). Lineage (GTDB taxonomy): Bacteria > Omnitrophota > Gorgyraeia > JABMRG01 > JABMRG01 > JBDRAM01. The sequence goes on along the minus strand of JBDRAM010000010.1, from coordinate 12,635 downwards.
TAAAGCAAAAATGTCAGAGATTAGCGCGGAAGTTAAAGGTTTTAAGAAATAGAAAGAAAAGACGAAATACGAAACAAGGAAGGAGATAAAATGGTAATGGATGCCGCGGAACTTAAAAAAAAGAAGGTCTCAGAACTGGCCGACTTAGCAAAGGAATTAAAAATAAACGATACGACAGGCCTAAAAAAACAGGACCTTATATTTAAAATACTCCAGTCGCAGCCTCAGGAGGGAGTTATGAGCGGAGGTGGCGTGCTGGAAGTCCTGCCTGACGGCTTTGGGTTTTTGCGCTCACCAAACTATAATTATCTTCCATGCCCGGACGATATATACGTATCGCCCAGCCAGATAAGAAAATTTAATCTTACCACTGGCGATACTGTTCATGGCAAAATACGTTCCCCGAAGGAAGGTGAGAGGTATTTTGCTTTGCTTAAGGTGGAGCAGGTAGACTTTACTGATCCCGAAAAAGCAAAAGATAAGATTCCTTTTGATAACCTTACTCCGCTTTACCCTAACAATAGATTTATACTTGAGCATGACCCTAATGATATTTCAACCAGGGTCATAGACCTTTTAACTCCTATTGGCAGAGGCCAGCGCGGAATGATTGTAGCAGCGCCATACAGCGGAAAGACGATAATAATGCAGAAGATAGCAAACGCTATTGTTAAGAATGCGCCGGAGACTATCTTGATAGTATTGCTGATAGATGAAAGGCCTGAAGAGGTCACGGATATGCAGCGCTCTGTCAGGGGAGAGGTTATAAGTTCGACCTTTGATGAACCCGCGGAAAGGCATGTTCAGGTAGCGGAGATAGTTCTTGAAAAGGCCAAGAGGCTTGTTGAGCATAAAAAAGACGTTCTTATATTGCTCGATAGTATTACGCGCCTTGCGCGGGCATATAATTCTGTGGTCCCGCATAGCGGAAAGATACTTTCGGGCGGTGTTGACTCTAACGCTTTACATAAACCGAAACGTTTTCTTGGTGCCGCGCGCAACGTTGAAGAAGGAGGTTCGCTTACTATAATAGCTACCGCACTTGTTGACACGGGCAGCAGGATGGACGAGGTTATATTCGAGGAATTTAAAGGAACCGGCAACATGGAACTTCAGCTTGACAGGAACCTTTTTCAGAAAAGAATCTACCCCGCCATTGACATAAAACGCTCAAACACAAGGAAAGAGGACCTGCTTTTGGATCCCGAAGAACTTAAGCGTGTATGGATATTACGTAAAGTTTTGAATGATCTGCCATCAGATGAGGCTATGCAGCTTCTCATCGAGAAGTTACGCAAGACAAAGACAAACCCGGAATTTTTAATGAGTATGAATCAATAACACGATAGGTTAACGCATAGGTTACGGATGTTACAAATGTTGCGAATGTTACAGATGTTACTTTTAAAGTCCTAAATAACTTTCCTAACCTCCGTAACTTTCGTAACCTCAGTAACCTAAGCACGAGAACAAGAAGGAGTATAAAATGAAAGAGAAGATACACCCACAGTATAAAGAGACAACTATAACATGCGCTTGCGGAGAAGTTATACACACAAGAGATACGAAACAGAATATAAAGATAGAGATATGCTCTAAATGCCACCCATTTTTTACCGGGAAGCAGAAATTTATTGATTCGGCAGGCAGGGTAGAGAAGTTTATGAGGAAATACGGAAAAAAGTAAGATATGATAGAATCTCTGGAGAAGAAGAAAAAGAGAGCAAAAGAGCTTGAAGCGTTGCTTTCAGATACGGAAGTTTTACAGAATAGAGCTACTACTCAAAAGTATGCCAAAGAGCTGTCAAGGCTTACGTCTATACTTAAGAAGTATGACGAATATTTGTCTGCCGAGAAAGAGAAGGACAGCCTCGAGGCCATGATTAAAGAGAAGCATGAAAGAGAGTTCATAGATCTTGCTAGGGCTGAGGTAAATGAGTTAAATGTGAAGCTATCAGAGCTTAAGGCTGACATAGAGGAGATTCTGATAGATGAGGATCCTGACGCAGATAAGAATATTATAGTTGAGATACGAGCGGGAACGGGCGGACTTGAGGCATCTTTGTTCGCGGCAGACCTATTCAGGATGTATTTCAAGTATGCGCAAAAAAATGGATATAAGGTTGACGTGATTAATACATCTGCTTCAGACTCCGGAGGGATAAAAGAGGTGATCTTCTCTGTCGAAGGGCATGGTGTTTATAAGAAATTTAAATTTGAAAGCGGAGCGCATAGAGTCCAGCGTGTGCCCGCTACTGAAGCTTCAGGCAGGATACATACCTCTGCGGTTACTGTAGCAGTTCTTCCTGAAGCCGAAGAGGTCGATATCAAGATAGACCCAAAGGACATAAGGGTAGATGTATTCCGTTCAAGCGGGCCAGGAGGACAGAGCGTAAATACCGCAGACTCAGCAGTCCGCATCACATATATACCTGAAGACATTGTTGTATCTTGCCAGGATGAGCGTTCGCAGCTTAAAAATAAGATAAAAGCTATGAAGGTCTTAAGGTCAAGGCTTCTTGACAGAATGCGACAAAAACAGATGAGCAGGATCTCTAAAGATAGAAAGAGCCAGGTAGGCTCGGGCGATAGAAGTGAAAAGATAAGGACCTATAATTTTCCGGATAGAAGAGTTACTGACCATAGGATCGGTCTTACATTACATAAATTGGAAAATATATTGCAAGGTGACCTGGATGAGATAATATCAGAACTTATTTTAGCTGACAGAAAAGCTAAGTTGGGAAATATTTAGTCTTATAGATAGAGAAAAAAGCATGAAAACAATAACAGAGATAGAATCAAAGCTTAAAGAGCACGGTGTTGAATCTAGCAGAATAAATGCTGAAACTATTCTTACCAGTATCTTAGGCTGCCGCGTTGTAGATCTCTATGTCGAGGACGTAGAGTTAGGTCCGGGCCAGCTAAAGCAGTTGGAAGATATGGTTGAGCGTAGAATAAGCGGTGAGCCGCTGCAGTATATAACCGGTAAGGTAAACTTTTACGGTAATGAACTATTAATTGAGCCGGGTGTATTTATCCCACGCTCCGAAACCGAAATCTTAGTCGAAACTGTCATAAAGCAGTTTACGATATACGATATGCGATATGCGATATGCGAACCATTGGTTCTTGATTTATGCACTGGCAGCGGCAATATAGCTATATCATTGACAAAAAGACTAGCCGGCTGTAAAATACTTGCTTCTGATATATCGGATGCTGCCATAAGATTGGCCAGGAAGAACGCTGCTTATAATGGCGTTTCAGAAAGAATAGATTTTATAAAGGCTGACTTATTCAAAATACCGGTGATATATAAAGAGAGGTTTGATGCAATAGTTTCGAATCCTCCCTATGTCGCGTCTGATATGATGAATGATCTACCTGTTGATGTTAAAAATGAGCCTCATGCGGCGCTGTATGGGGGCAGGGATGGCATGGACTTTTATCAACGCATTGTGAAAGAGTCACCCGGTTTTTTAAAAGACAAAGGTATATTATTTTTAGAGCTAGGTGATGATGCAGCAATTAAAGTAAAAAAGTTTTTTGAAAAATCTATATATTTTGACAATGTTCAGACATTCAATGATTTGAACAAAAGGGAAAGGGTAATCGCAGCTAGTAAGGTATGATACAGTTGCTACCGGTATTCACATACAATAACTTTTAAACCTTTTAACTTTTTAACCTTTTAACTTTTAAACTTTTAAACTTGATATGGATAAGCTAATAATCGAGGGGCCAGCTCGCCTTTGCGGCGATGTTCAAATAGATGGGTCAAAGAATGCAACTTTGCCTATTATGGCTGCGTCTCTTTTGTCCGATGAAAAATCTATTATAAAGAATGCCCCAGCCTTAAGCGATGTTTATACAATGATAAAGATACTCCAGGCTATAGGGGTTAAGACTAGCTTTATAGATGGAACACTTGAAATAGAGCCAGGAAAATACAAAGGTAATACCGCTCCATATAAATATGTGCGTACCATGAGAGCCTCTATCTGTGTGCTTGGCCCACTTTTAGCGAGATTAGGCTATGCAAAGGTTTCATTGCCAGGAGGCTGCGTTATAGGGGCAAGGCCAATAAATTTACACATAAAAGGGATCAAAGCGCTTGGCGCTGATGTAAAGGTAGAGCATGGTTATCTTATTGCCAAAGCAAAGGCTCTTAGGGGGAGCTCTATATATTTAGGCGGCGCTTTTGGTTCTTCGGTCTTAGCTACAGCTAATGTTATGATGGCCGCAGCTCTTGCAAATGGGAAGACTATTATAGAGCATGCGGCATGTGAGCCGGAGGTTGTGGACCTGGCCGAGTTTCTTATTAAGATGGGCGCTAAGATAAATGGGCTTAGAACTTCTACGTTAGAGATAGAGGGTGTCAGGAAACTGCACGGTGCCGAACATACTGTGTTAGCAGATAGAATAGAGGCCGGAACATATATTATAGCATCCTGTGCTACAAGAGGAGATATTACTTTAAAGGGCGCGCGCATTAAAGATCTAGGTGCCTTAGCGGATGTACTCACAGAGGCTGGAGCAGAGATAACAGATAAGGGAGAAGGGGCCTTCAGGGTGAAAACGCCGCGTACTATAAAGACCGTGGATATTACTACGCTACCATTTCCCGGCTTTCCAACAGATCTCCAGGCCCAAATGGTGGCACTAATGTGCACAGCTCAGGGGATCAGCACTATAACTGAAAAGATATACCCGGAAAGATTTATGCATATAGGTGAACTTAGCAGAATGGGCGCGCAGATAAGCCTCGAAGGCAACAGCGCTATTGTAAAAGGTGTAAAAAGCTTAAGCGGTGCTGAGGTTATGGCATCAGACTTAAGGGCTTCAGCAGCCTTAGTTATAGGCGGACTTGTTGCGCAGGGAAAAACTGAGATTTCAAGAATATATCATCTGGATAGAGGATATAAGGATATGGAAGGAAAGCTTACAAGGCTCGGAGCTAAGATAAAGAGGATAAAAGAATAATTCGTTGTGCGTCGTACGTCGTGCGTATTGCGTGTACACGCAATACTCAATACTCAATACGCAATACGAGAACTGCAAGGAGGAATAAATCAATGGCAGCAAGAATAAGGTTAAAAAAAGTAGGGGCAAAAGGGAAGCCGCATTTTAAGATAATAGTATGCGATCGTCAGAAAGGCAGAAATACCAGGCCTATAGAAGAATTAGGTTTTTATGACCCTACAAAAAATCCGCCGGCAATTAAGCTCAACAAGGAACGGACAGCTTATTGGGTAGGTGTTGGCGCTGAGATAAGTGATACTGTCAGAAGTATCATCGATAAGCAGTAGTAGAAATGAAAATAGATGTCTTAACATTATTTCCAGAGATGTTTAAATCTGTGACATCTGAATCTATAATTAAGCGTGCTCAGAAGTCGGGCAGAGTTAAGATAAGTACGCATAATATCAGGGATTTTACTGATAATAGACACCGAAAGGTTGACGATAGGCCCTTTGGCGGCGGGCCTGGCATGGTCCTTAGCTGTCAACCTATTATGGGCGCTGTTTCAAGAGCTAAGAAAAGGCTGCCAGGCGCTAAAGTAATACTAATGACACCGCAAGGAAGGGTGCTGGATCAGGATTTAGCGTATACCCTCTCTAAGGAAAAGGCGCTTATATTATTATCGGGCCACTATGAAGGGATTGATGAAAGGGTTAAGAGAGTCGTAGATAATGAAATATCTATAGGGAATTATGTCTTAACCGGCGGAGAGTTGCCGGCAATGGTATTAATAGATGCTCTCATAAGGCTTTTGCCTGGTGTCTTGGGTGATAAATGCTCATTGAAAGATGAGACGTTTACAGCTGGCTTATTAGAATACCCACATTATACCAGGCCAGCTGATTATAAAAATGAAAAGGTGCCCCAGGTGCTTGTTTCCGGAAATCATAGATCTATAAGCAGCTGGAGAAAGTTACAATCCGTGCTTAAAACATTGAACAACAGGCCGGATTTGATCAAACACATTGATCAGCTTGATATAAATTACTAACATATAGGCTATAGGGTCTAGGCTGTAGGCTGCAGGGTCATAAGTAGTTTATATTTTTTGCCTACACCCTAGGACCTAAAACCTACAACAATCACTAGAACCAGAAGGAGTAAATTAATGGATAAGATAAAAGCGATAGAAGCAAAATATATAAAGAAGAGAGCCGAGTTTGCGGTAGGAGATACCGTGAAGGTCTACATTAGGATTATAGAAGAGGGTAAGCAAAGGCTCCAGGCGTTCGAGGGGATGGTTATCGGCAAAAAAGGCTCAGGGGTTAATAAATCTTTTATTGTTAGGAGAGTATCGTATGGAGAGGGAGTAGAAAGAACTTTTCCGCTTAACGCAACTACCTTGGAAAGAATAGAGGTTGTGAGGCGCGGCCAGGTAAGAAGGGCAAAACTCTATTACCTCAGAAAAAAGATAGGCAAGAAAACAACCGTTAAGGAGAAGATTGGGCCCCTATCGCAGAAGAAAAGAGAAGAATCACCGAAAGCTTAATTCTTTGCTGCTTACGGAAGAAAACAGAGCTTTAAGCAGAGGGTTTAAATATATAGCGGGGATTGATGAGGCTGGCAGAGGACCTTTAGCAGGGCCTGTAGTAGCCTGCTCTATTATTTTAAAGGATTTCGATTTTAGTGTAAGGATAGATGATTCAAAAAGACTGACACGCGTGGAAAGAGAGATCGCGTACCAGCATATTATAAATAAGGCTTTTGTCGGTATTGGTATCATTGATGAAGAGATTATTGACAGGATAAATATATATCGCGCTACCATCTTGGCAATGGAAGAATCTCTGCAGAACCTGAATAAGGTGCCTGATATACTACTTATCGATGGAAACACCAGGCTAAGATTTAAATATCCACAAGTTACCATAATCCACGGAGACCAGAAAAGCCTTTCTATCGCATGCGCCTCCATAGTGGCAAAAGTTACCAGGGACAGGCTGTTGTGTTTTTATGATACTATATTCCCGGGATATGGATTTGGTAAACACAAGGGGTATGGCACTACAGAGCATATTATGGCAATGAAGGATAAAGGGCTTGCACCCATACACCGGCGTACTTTTAAACCAACCGCTTTATGTAGCAGGTTAAAGGAGCTGACAATATGAAATATGCTGATAAGAGCGTAAAAATTTTTCTTGATAATTTAGCAGCAAAAACTCCTGTGCCGGGAGGAGGCAGCGTGGCTGCTTTGACAGGCGCCTTAGGCTGTGGCTTGTTAAGCATGGTAGCTAACTTTACCATGGCAAAGGAAGGATTTAATGGATATAAGGAAAGGGCGAAAAAAGCGCTTAAGTCATCTGAGGGCTTGAGGCGCAAGCTGCTTGATCTTGTAGATAAGGATATACAGGCATATGAGAAACTCTCGAAAGCCCTAAAAATGAATAAGACCAAGCATGTAAATCTTGAGCCTGTTTTTAAAAAGGCTGTCCTACCGCCGGTAGAAGTATGTTTATATACTCACAAGGCAGCAACTATATCATTAGAGTTGTCTTATGCCGGTAATAAGTCTATCGTGTCAGATGTGTATGCAGCAATGTATGCTTTGGATGCTGCTTTTGATTCCGCGCTGGTTAATGTAAGATTAAATTTAAAATATATAAAAGACAAGAAATTTGTAACAGAAAAGTCTGATATCTGCAATAGCCTGCACAAAGATATCAAAAGGTTAAAAACCGAGGTAACATCAAAGGCTAAAGAGAGGATGTTCAGCTAATTTGGAGAACTCTAAGATGAAAATAGCTGTCGTGGGCCCGGGGGCCATGGGGTCTTTATTCGCGGCGTTTTTGACACGTTCAAAAGCAAAACATGACGTATGGATTTTGGACAAAGACGCAGATAGGGCAAAAAAGCTAGATGCAAATGGTATTATTGTCGAGGGATCAAGTAATTTTACACAGAAGATCAACGCAACAACTGACCCGAAAAAAATAGATATTTGTGACCTGGTAATAATTTTTACTAAGTCTTATGACACAGAGAAAGCGTTGAGTTCTATTAAGCCTATGCTTGGCGAAAAGACAAATGTCTTATCTCTCCAAAACGGCCTTGGAAACCTCCAGCTTATATGTGATGCTGTAGGCGAAGATAGAGCTGTTGGCGGTATAGCCATATGCGGCGCCATACTTGAGAGAGCCGGTAAGGTAAAAGTGATAGGCAAGCCAGAGATAATAATCGGCCGGCTAAGCGGGAAGATATTCGGCGAACTGCGGCATATCTCAACCTTATTTAATGAAGCGGGTATTCCCGCTAAAATATCGAAGGATATAAACGGTGTCATATGGAGCAAGCTTATCATCAATGTCGGTATAAATGCCATAGCCTCTATATGCCGGTTAAAAAACGGCGCGCTCCTTGAATATGAGGGTGCCAGGGAACTAATGCGCCAGGCCGTAGTCGAGGCGACTAAAGTCGCGAAGAGAAAAAGAATCAAACTTATCTATGACGACCCGCTGCAAAAAGTAGAATCTATATGTTCTGAGACATCTGATAATATATGCAGCATGCTGCAGGATATTATGCGCTCACAACCTACAGAGATAGATTTTATAAACGGTGCGATTATCCGCCAGGGAAAGAGTTCAGGGGTAAAAACGCCTGTAAATGAGATTTTGACTCAGCTTATAAAAAGTGTAGAGGCAAGTTATAAAAAGCAGGTATGATTTTAGCTAAAAAGTTAAAAGGTTTAGAAGTTAAAAAGTTTAAAAGAAGAGGTAAAAACAATGATAATTATAGGAGAAAGAATAAATTCCTCGCGAAAGAGGATTAAAGAAGCCATAGGCAAGAAAGATATCGCTACCCTAGTCCAGGAGGCGAAAAGCCAGATCTCTAACGGCGCGAAGTTCATTGATATAAACTGCGCGACCAGCATGGAAAGGGAGACCGACGATCTTATATGGCTTATCAAAGAGATTCAGCGGCAGCTTAGATGCCCAGTCAGCATTGACAGCCCTAACATATCCGTTATAAGCAAGGCGCTTGAGATCCATAAGGGCGCGGCTTTTATAAACTCCATAACAGCGGAGAAGGAGAAATTGAAAGCGCTGCCATTTTTGACAAAGGGCAATAAGGCCAATGTCGTTGTGCTTGCTATGGATGAGAACGGTATGCCCCAAGATGCTGAAGGCAGGCTAAAGATAGCGGATACTGTAATAGATACCGCCGTAAAAGACGGGGTAGATAAGCAGAATATTTATATAGATCCATTGGTCAAGCCTGTAAGCACAGAACCGAAACAGGCATACTATTTTCTCCAGGCTATCAAGATGCTTAAAGATAAAGGTATAAATGTGGTCGGAGGATTGAGTAACGTATCCTTTGGGCTGCCGGTACGCGGCCTTCTAAATGCCGCGTTTTTAAAACTGGCAATCGACTCAGGAATTGACGCTGTTATAATAGATCCGACAGACCCCCTTATCAAGTCTGTATTAGATAATATCCAACTGCCACAGGAGCCATTCGCCTTAGCAAAGAGCGCCATACTTGGTGAAGACGCGTATTCTATGAATTATATAAAGGCCTTCCGCGAAGGCAAACTCAACTCCTTAGTTTAAATTGTAGGAGCCGCCTCTCCCTCGCTTTTGCTCGGGACGGCTAACTTCAGGGACGTTGCTAGAGCGCAGCTATTTGCTCAAGAACCGTCCCTGCTATTATTATGCGAAGAAAAATCATACCCATAGCGTTATTGGTGATCCTGACCCTGATCATAGCAGGAGTCCTGCTCTTTGAGACCAGGGAACAGACAAAGCTTAAGATGGGTACATTTGTCAGGATAGTTCTGCATGGTGAGCGCTGGCTGGATTTTGATAATGCTTTCAAAAAAGCATTTGACGCTATAGATAAGATAGATAAGACCGCAAACGTTTACGATCCAGATAGCGAACTAAGCAGGCTTAATCAGAAGGCCTGCGTTGAGCCGATCGCGGTAAGCAATGAACTATTCGCACTTATTGATTATTCACTCAAATTAAGCGATGAAACAGACGGTATATTTGATGCAACAGCCTTTCCTTTAGTTGAGTTGTGGAAAAGATATCAGAATGGTGGCCAGGCACCCTCAACAGATGAAATTGACAAGGCCCTTTCTTTTGTTGGGTATAAGTTTATTAAACTGGATGAGTCCCAAAAAACAGTATTTTTTGGGAAAAAAGGGTTAGCATTAGATCTTTCAGCCATTGCCAAAGGTTTTGCGGCGGATAGGGCGATCGTTGAGTTAGAAAAATGCGGATTTAAGTCAGCCGTAGTGAATGCCGGCGGAGACCTTTATTGCTTAGGCAGAAAATATTTTTTAATGAAGTGGAAAATAGGTATTATGGATCCCGCGGATAATAAAAGGATCGAATCAATACTGTATCTTACGGATAAAGCAGCGGCTACTTCAGGCGGATATGAGCAGCATTTTACCTATGAAGGAAAAGAGTATACGCACATAATAAACACAAAAACCGGCTATCCTAAGGAGGTAAGGTTTTCGTCAGTTACTGTTATAGCTTCTGCCTGCATGATTGCAGATGGGATAGCAACAGCAGTATTAGCCGGAGGTAAAAATGTAAAAAAAGAGATACAAGAATCTTATCCCGGTATAGATATAATAGTAAAGGATTAAAAACTCTTGCATCTTTTAACAAGATAACGTATAATTCATAAACAAAACTACCGAATAGCACATAGCGTTTAGTTTTAATTTTTTATACGCTATGTGATAGGACACTAACAAAGGAGTGTAATTTCATGTTCGACCTATTTTTTCTTGCACCGGTCAGTTCGATTATCGCATTATTGTTTTCCGCTTTTTTAACATTTAGAATAATGCGGGAAGATGAGGGAACTGAAAAGATGAAGGAGATCGCGCAGGCTGTGAAAGAAGGCGCGAAGGCATACATGAAGAGGCAGTATTCAGTAGTCGGTATATTCTTTCTTGCCGTATTTTTCATACTGCTCTATCTTTCTTATCGCGGATACCTTGTAATGTTTGTTCCTTTCGCGTTTATAACCGGAGGATTCTTTTCAGGACTTTCCGGATACATAGGCATGAGGGTAGCTACTAATGCCTCTTCCCGTACCACTAATGCCGCGCGAACCAGCTTAAATAGCGGCTTAAAAATAGCATTTTCAGCAGGCACTGTAACGGGTTTTACGGTAGTAGGGCTGGGGTTATTATATCTAAGTATATGGTTTATGGTATTAAACTGGTACTATTCCACCCATGCTTTACCGGCAGGATTTGATAAGATATCAGCTATTGCATCTACTATGCTTACATTTGGGCTGGGAGCTTCAGCCCAGGCATTATTTGCGAGGGTAGGAGGAGGCATCTTCACCAAGGCGGCAGATGTTGGTGCTGACCTTGTCGGTAAGGTAGAGGCTGGAATACCTGAAGATGACCCGCGAAATCCCGCGGTTATAGCTGATAACGTAGGAGATAACGTAGGGGATGTAGCTGGTATGGGAGCTGATCTTTATGAGTCTTATGTAGGCTCTATGGTAGCAACAGCGGCTTTAGGTGCGGCAGCTGGCTTAGGCATGAACGGCGTGACTGTGCCTATGATCATAGCTGCTGTGGGAGTAATATGTTCTATTATCGGTACCTTTTTTGTCAGAAGCAAGGAAGATGCTTCACAGAGCGCATTACTGCTGGCATTGCGCAAAGGTGTGATTGTGTCCGCGGTGCTAGTAGCTATAAGCTCTTTTTTTGTGATAAGACATTGCCTTGGTATGGAGCATATTGGTGTTTTCTATTCTGTGCTTTCGGGCCTAATTTGCGGTATTGTTATAGGTTTTTCCACAGAGTATTATACATCTGCCCGTTACGCGCCTACCAGGAGGGTAGCTGAATCCGCGGAGACAGGGCCTGCCACAGCTGTTATCGCCGGCCTTTCAGTAGGCATGCTTTCTACGGCAATCCCGGTAATGGCGGTATGTGCTGTAATAATAGCGGCTTTCTATCTATCGGGTGGTGCCGCAAGTTATAGTGCCGGCCTTTACGGAGTTGGTATATCAGCAGTAGGAATGCTATCTACATTAGGTATTACCCTTGCAGCAGATGCTTATGGCCCGGTAGCTGATAATGCGGGCGGAAACGCGGAAATGGCGGGCTTAGGAGAAGAGGTAAGAAAGAGGACAGATGCCTTGGATTCCTTGGGAAATACTACCGCCGCGACCGGCAAAGGTTTTGCCATAGGCTCTGCCGCGTTGACAGCCCTTGCTTTGATAGTTGCTTATAAGGACCAGATAGAGCTTCTGGGAGGCCATCTGGATCTATCACTTCTTAATCCCCGACTTCTGGTAGGACTCTTTATAGGCGGCATGCTCCCTTTTCTTTTTAGCTCAATGCTTCTTCAGGCTGTATGGAAGGCAGCCGGAAAAATCGTCATAGAGGTACGACGTCAATTTAAAGAGATAGTAGGGCTGATGGAAGGAAAGGCTAAGCCGGACTATGCTAAATGTGTTACTATCGCGACCGCAGCTGCCCAGAAGGAGATGATTATGCCCTCGCTCCTGGCACTTCTTGCGCCAATAGTAGTAGGCCTTATCATGGGCTTAGATGCTACAGTAGGCCTTCTTGTCGGCGGCCTGGTCTCAGGGTTTGTTATGGCTATTATGATGGC
>JBDRAM010000009.1:0-19354 GCA_043823785.1 Candidatus Omnitrophota bacterium | reverse complement strand
CTCTCGTAAAACCTCAAGGGCTTCTGCCAATATCTATTCTGACTTATGGTAAGTGATGAATATATGGCTGTTATGAATATTATTACCAGTAACGCGGCTATCTTTAGGTTCTTACTCTTATATAATCTGTTTATCATGGCGGATATAATAAGAAAGAAGCCTATTGACGGGATATAGAGCCAGTGCTCTGCCATGTAGGCGTTTACAGGATATATATTGGCTGAAGGTATGAGTGTTATAAAAAACCATGATATACCAAAAAACTCTATGCTCCTCTTCTTCTTTACGCAGTATGCTAAAAGAATAAGCGTGATGACTATACCAAGCCATATCTTAGGATAGGTCATGGCGAACACCTTGTTGCCGTATTCCATATGAAGGCCTGTTGGAATAAACAGAAGCCTTATATACTCTACTATAGCAACGAATAGTCCCGGTATCCTTTCAAAGAGTGTTGAATTTGAAGATATATGCGGCAATAGATAGCTTAAGGCTGTAAGCCTTAACGCTATATAAGCTATTGTTATAGATAATAGCGGTATAAAGTACTTGAGCCTTATCTTGGTTTTTGAAATGTAGTGGTATAAGAGTATAAGGGCAGGCAGTATTATGGCATTCTCTCTTGATAAGAGCGCGAGTATATAGCTTAGCAAAGAGAGTATATATATCTTAAAGTCCTCTCTGTTTGTATGCTTTATGTAAAAGATGAGGCTTAATATAATAAAGAGAGCTGCTAAGGGGTCTGCCCTTCCTGATATATAGCTAACAGCCTCTGTGTGTATGGGGTGGGCCACAAAGAGCATGGCTGTAGCTAAAGATAAGAACCTGTTGTCGTAGAGTATATTGATAAGCCAATAGATAGATAACGCGGCCAAAATATGGAGTATGGTATTTGTTATATGATAGCCTCTTACATCAAGCTTCCATATGGAGTGATCAAGCATATAGGTAAGCATCTGCATGGGGCGGTAGGGCATGCTTATCTTTTCTTGTAAACCTCCCCTTATATTCTTTGTAAATAAGGCTCTTACGTTAGAGAAATCTCTTATATACACGTTCTCTTTTACTAAATTATCGTCATCCCAGAGGAACTCACCGTTCAGCGAGTTAGCGTACACCACAAAACCTAAAACCACTATAAGGATTAACGAAATAAAGGTATGCAATCGGGTTTTGTAGCAATCTTCACGAGAATTGCCACAAAGCCTATCTGCACTCTTGCTGTTCTCAGGCTCCATTATTATTCTCTCCTGCGGTAAGGTTCGAGGAGCTTTAGCAGATTAGGATCGACCTTAAGGCCAAGCTCGATCGCCTTGTCGCAGCTTTCGATAGAAAGCTCATACTGCTCACCGGCATAATAGGCCAGCGACATGTTATAGTAAGCTATCGGATAATCAGGATCTATGTCTATCGCTTTTTTAAAAAATCTTGCGGCATCGTTATACCTTTTCTCTTTATAGTGCAGCATTCCGATGTTGTTATACGCATACGCATAATCCGGATTAAGCTCAAGCGCCTTCTCATAAAGCGCCATTGCCTTTTTGTATTCATTCAGTTCATAATATGCCAGGCCAAGGTTATTGTAAGCATAGGCATAAGCCGGATCTATCCGCATAGACCTGTTATATGAGCTTATCGCCTCCTGATATTTTCCGAGAGCGCTTAAGGCGTTGCCAAGATTATTATGGACCTCCGCGAAATCTGGATTTATCTCTATGGCTCTTCTATAAAGTTCTATGGACTTGTCATATTGGCCCATATCGTAAAATAACATGCCAAAATTATTATACGCGTATTCATAATCAGGCTTCATCTCTATCGCCTTTTTGTAGAGCTGGGCCGCTTTATCATGCCTGCCTATATCCTTATATGAATTCGCGAGATTATAATATACCCTTGCGCTGTCAGGCGCGTATTCAAGAGTCCTCTCATAGAAGACTATTGCGTCTCTCCAAAAATTATTCTGCTTTATGGTAAGAAAAGAGCATGCGGCAATAATAAGAGCTGCAATGACCGCAATGATAATACGCCACTCTCTCTTTTCGTAGAAGCGGCTGAGGATATCGGATACTATAATAAAAAACCCTATTGACGGAAGATAGAGCCAGTGTTCCGCCATATAAGCGTTTATAGGGTAAAGGTTAGACAAAGGCAGAAGCGCTATAAAGACCCATGATATCGAAAAAAAGGCTAAGCTATTATTCCGATTCCTGAACGCATAGTATAGAGCGACAGAGAATATTAGAATGCCCGCTATGGCTTTTGGGTCGGTGATCTTAAACAGCTCATCCCCGTATTCCATATGTAGGCCCAGAGGCAGGATTAAAAGCCTCATATAATTAGTTATGGCAACAAAAAAACCCGGCGCCCTCTGCGCTAATGTTGTAACAGCTAACTGATAAGGGACTATATGCTCAAGCATTACTGCCCTGATGATCACATATATAAGGCTGACTCCGGCAACCGGTAGAAACGCATAGAGGCTTAGCTTCTTTTTAAAGCTATAATGATAGAGCAGCACCAGGACAGGAAATATAAGGCTGTTTTCGCGCGATAGAAGCGCGCATATATAACTTAACATTACAAGTATACAGAATAGCTTTTTATCGGATTTTATATAAAAGATAAATGATATGATAATAAATAATAGCGCCAATGGATCTGCCCTGCCTGATATATAGCTAACAGCTTCTGTGTGTATAGGATGGATAACGAAAAAAATACTTACAAGAAATGAAAGAAGCTTCCTCTTGAAAAGCAGGCTAATGAGCCAGTATAGAGATAGCGCGGATATTATATGAAGAAGTATGTTGGTTATATGATAGCCCCTCGCGTCCAGCCTCCAAAAAGAATAATCGAGGGCATAGGTCAAAATCTGCAGCGGCCTATAAGAGTTGCTCTTTCTGCTCGCGCCCTTGCCTATATCTGAGGTAAATATATTCTGCGTATGAGAGAGACTCTTTATATAGACATTATTCTTTACCAGCGGCTCATCATCCCAGATAAATGTATCAGTAACAGAATTTGCATATACAATAGCGCCTAATACAGCTATAAAGATCAAGGCCAAGATATCTTTTCTTGATATATTTTGCATTTTTAAAAATGGCGGTTATGCCTGTACGCTATCTTTGTTTAGGGTTTTTTAGTTCTTCTTCTATAGCGGGGTTGCTTAAACCATATTTTTTAGCCATCTCGTAATATTTCCTTGCTGATCCATAATCATCTTTGTTTATATATACAACTGAAAGATCCTTATATGCCTTAGCGAATGTAGGGTCTATTTCTATTGTTCTTTTAAGAGCATCTATGCCTTCCTGCAGTTTCCCGATGTGAATATATGTAACTCCGAGATTATGATATAACTCAGGGTTCCCTGGATCTAAGCTTATAGCTTTCTTAAATAGAGAAACTGCTTCTTCTCCCCTGCTAACATCGAAATAGGCAACACCCAAACCATTGTATCCCAATGAGTATTCAGGGTTTAACTCAATAGCTTTATTAAACAGAGAGATAGCCTCCTGTTTTCTGCCGGTCTTATTATACATAAGCCCAAGATTATAATATATAAACTCAGCATCCGGGCGCAATTCTAACGCTTTCTGGTATAACCTTATAGCACCTTCTATATCGCCTTTAAGTTTATATGAATTGGCAAGATTGCTGTATGCTCCCGCGTAAAGCGGGTCTATCTCAATCGCCCTCTTGAATAATTTTATAGCGTCGTCATCCCTGCCGACACGGTGGTAAAATTCACCCAGGTTGTTGCTCACCATCGCGCTATCCGGAGCATATTCCAGTGTCCGCTCATAAAAAGTTATAGGATCTCTCCAAAAAGCATTGTGTTTTATTGTAAAAAAAGAATAGAAACCTATCAGCAGTATAATAATTGCAACAGCACCATTGCGCAGGTTCTCTTTCCTGTACATATTACTCAATGGCTTTGACACAACAAGAAAAAAGCCTATCGAAGGTATATACAACCAGTGCTCTGCCATATAAGCGTTTATAGGCAGAAGATTGGAGCTTGGTATAAGCAACAGAAAGAACCAGAATATAGAGAAAGAAAGAATAGGCCTTCTTCTTCTATTTATGAATCCCAGAGTCAGCAAGGCAACGGCGATAAGTATGCCTAGCAATGCCCTGGGGTCGGTTATGTTGAACACCTTTTCGCCATATTCCATATGGAGATTAAAAGGAAACAGTAAGACACGCACATAGTTAGTCATCGCCACAAAAAATCCGGGCAGCCTCTGGATAAATGTGGTAGGGCAGTATTGATATGGAGGAAGCAGAGACTTTAACAGAGTCATCCTCAATGCTATATATCCTAACGCTAAAAAGCCGACAGCTAAAAAACTATCCAACTTGACTCTCTTCTTGAAGCTGTAATGGTAAAGAAGCAGTGCCAGCGGCAGGATGAGGCTGTTCTCTCTGGATGTCAACGCTGCCGCGTATGATAATATCATACAAATATATAAAAGCGGGTTCCTCACCTGGTTATATCTTATATAAAATATAAAAGCTAAGATCATAAACATCGCGACCAGCGAATCAGCGCGTCCGGATATATAAGCGACCGCTTCCGTGTGTACCGGATGCACGACATAAAACGCGCTTGCTAAAAAAGACAAGAGTCGGTCATTATACAAAAGGCATATAAGCCAATATATAAGGAGGGCGACCGCTACATGCAATATTGTATTTGTTATATGGTATCCTCTTACATCAAGCTTCCAAAACGCGTAATCTATCATATAGCTGAATATCTGCATAGGCCTGTAGAACGTGCCTCCCTTAGCTGCACCTGCTCTTATATTTCTCGTAAAGATCTTTACCGCGTTACCCGGGTCTCTCACATAAGCGTTCTTTACTATCAGGCTTCCGTCATCCCATACAAATTCACCTTTAAGAGAATTCATATATACCAAACAGCCGAGTATGATTATCAATAATAGAGGGACAAATATAAGCCGCCTTTTAGTTAAAGCCGGCTTATGATCAGAAGGCGTGCCTATCTCTTTTTTTTCTCTAACTTTTTTCAATAGCTTCCTTATTCTTTTTTCAGGGATATTAAGCTCCTGCGATATCTCTCTTACGCTTTTTTTATCCCTATTCTCTAATACATACCTTTCGTCACGCTCCTTCATAAAGGTGTTTTCCTCCTATATGACTCAAGTAGTTTTAAAAAGCCATCGTCGATCTTGTAGCCCAGCTCCTTCGCTATATAATAATGTTTATAGGCATCCTCATAATGTTTCTGCTTATAATATAGTATAGACAGGTTCGCGTGCGCCAACGCGTTGCCAGGTTCGATATCTATAGCTCTTTTATATGTGTATATAGCATCTTCTATCCTGCCGATCGCGCTATATGTATTAGCCAGGTTGCAATAAGGATAACTAAAATCAGGGTTGATCTTTATAGCTCTTTTATAGCACGCTATAGCTTCATCTTTTCTGTTTAGGTCAAAATATATTGTTCCAAGATTATTATAGCTTTCAGCATTGTCCGGATCTAGCTCCAGGGCTTTTTCATAAAGATTTACCGCTTCTTTCTTATTACCCATAGCCCTGTATTCATTAGCAAGGTTATAATGGAGTAACGCGCTATCCGGAGCGTATTGAAGTGTATTTTTATAAAAATTAACAGCGTTTTGCCAATAAGCATTCTGCCTTATCGTCAGATAAGAATAAAAAAATACTAGCAGTGCTGATAAGAGTAAAACAGGTATCTTAAATCCCTTTTTACCGCATAGATAAGAAAAACCCTTTGCCAACAACAGAAAGAATCCCACAGAAGGTAGATATAACCAGTGCTCAGCCATATAAGCCCTGATAGGGTATATGTTGGTATGTGGTATTAGTGTAATAAAAAACCATGATACTGAAAAAAAAGCTACCCCCTTACTTCTCCTATGCTTAAAGATATATACCAAAAGACAGGTTGTTATAACTATCCCAGACGCTGCTTTAAAATCTACTATCTTAAACAACTTATTGCCATATTCCATGTGCAGGCCAAAGGGTAGAAATAATAGCCTTGTATATTCTGTTATAGCAGCGAAAAATCCGGGCAGCCTATGGAGCAAAGTAACTGAGGACTCAGGATACGTAGGTAGAAGATCCTTTGAAACCGTGTATCTACATAGAATATAGAACAGGGTAATAACCGCTATCGGCAGAAGCTTCTTAGCTCTTATCTCTTTGCCAAAGGTATAATGGTAAAGAAGAAGGATCAGAGGAAAGATAAGAGCGCTCTCCCTTGAAAAGAGTGCTGCCGTATAAGATAATAGCGCAAGCAAATATAGCCTCTTACTACCCGGTTGGATAGACTTGATATAAGATATAAGAGCAAGGAGTATAAATACCGCGGCCAGGGGGTCTGCCCTTCCGGATATATAAGCGACCGCTTCTGTGTGGATAGGATGTACCACAAAAAAGATACTTGCGAGAGAAGCTAACAAGGGATCTCTGTAGAGAAGGTTTATAAGAAAATATATGAGTAACGCCGCGAGGGTGTGTAAAAGGATATTTGTAAGATGGTAACCTCTTACATCAAACTTCCAGATAGAATAATCCAGCATATAGCTAAATATCTGAAGCGGCCTGTAAAAATGGAACCTTCGCGCCGTATCGGTCCACTTATTTTCCGTAAAGATACTTAAAGGCTGAGAAAAATTTCTTATATGGATATTATTTTCAACTAACCAATCGTCATCCCATAGAAATTCACCGCCAAGGGAATTGGCATATACGGAAAAACCTAGAATTATTATTATTAAAAAAGGGATCACCTTCAAAGACTTCTTGCCTTCTCGATAAGCTCCTCTGCTTCCTTTCCTTCAAGCGGATAAGAAGCATAACCTAATCTAAGCTTTATATCATCATCTAAATCATTTTCATACAAATAGTTTTCAAGCGCCGCTTCAAGCCTCTTACCCACCTTTATCGCGCTTTTCTTATCGCAATCCATCAGAATGGCGCTAAACTCTTCACCGCTTTTTAATGATAGATCCCCGGCATGGCGAAGAGTGCTTTCAATAATATCTTCCATGCCATCTAAGATAGGATCTATCTTGCCGGCATCGAGCTTTTCTCTTATATTGTCAATATCTAAAATAGATATCATAGCCAGTGTCATATCAGAGCCGGTCTTCTTTGACCTTTCTAAGCCATAATCTATGAACTCTTTTAGCAAAGATTCGGGCGTATATTTTGGAAGCGTGAAAATGAATTGCGTGCCCTTATCAAGCTCGCTATCTACCCATATTCTCCCCTTGTGCAATTCCACAATACCCTTTGAGATAGAAAGTCCAAGGCCTGTGCCTTTTTCGCCTGCTCCTGCCGTACGCCCAAATTGCTGGAATTTGCTAAAAACCTTAGGCAGGTCCTCCTTTGAGATACCCTTGCCCGTATCCGCTACTACGCATTCAAGCTCTTTTCCTTTATCATCCACCGAAATTGTTATATTCCCCTTTTCCGTAAATTTCATAGCGTTGCCTATAAGATTGGTAAGGGCCTGAATAAGTTTATCGGAATCAGCATATGCATACAGGCCTTTATCAGGAAATACCGCGTGCACCTGCAGGCCCTTTGCCTTTGCCTTGGAATCAAAGGAGAAAGCGGCATTTTTTACAATATCATTTATATTTATCATCTTCCTCTTTAATATTGTTTTCCCGGATTCTATCTTTGATATATCAAGCAGGTTGTTTATAAGCCTGGCTAATCTTTCTATGTTATCTTTCGCGGCAGTGAGTATCTTCTCCTGCTTTTGAGTTATTTCACCGGGTATCCTATCCAGGATAAGGCTAAGCCCTTCTTTTGTAATAGCGAGAGGGGTACGTAATTCGTGTGATACCGTAGAGATAAAATCATCTTTCAGCTGATCCAGTTTCTGAAGCTCTTTATTTTTAGCGTCCAGTTCTTTATACAGAAGCTTAATGCCTTCGTTAGTCTTCTTAAGGCCCCAGGCCTGTAATTCCAGTTCTTCCTGCGCTTCCTTCAGCATCTGCTCTGTCTTTTTTCGATCGCTCACATTCTTCATAAGCCCCTGAATCGCTGTAATTTTGCCATATCTTTTAACAGGCACAATATCAACTTCTACGGGAATGAGCTTTCCTTTACTATCTAACTGATTCACTATAAACTTCTTGATCACCTCTCCTGCCAGGGCGCGTTTCAGCATGCTGATGGCTTTTGGTATTTCACTAATCGGTGTTGTTTTACTTAGATGCTTGCCTATAAGGCCTTCGGGCTTATAGCCGTAAAGTTCTTCCACCTTTGGGTTAACATACTGTATAATGCCTGTGGGTGTAAGCTGAAAAATAATATCGCTTACATTCTCTATTATCACCTTAAATTTTTCTTCTGATTCCTTCAACCCATCTTCCGCTATCTTATGCCCGGTAAGCAGCAGGCTCACTACCTTGGTAGCGAGTCCGCCTACCGCGCCGATATGAGCGGGCTTTTCTTTTATAAGCTCCTTGCAGACCTCTTCTTTTCCCGTAACATTAATAATAAGATCCAAAGACTTATCATCTTTGAAATCTCTCCAGTCCCTGCTTGTAGGTATCTTAAGCTCTCTGGCAAGCTTTATGCCAGGGGCTTTTAAATTCTTATCCACAACCCCATGTATCTTAAGCAATTTACTATCCTTAAGAGCATGGATAAGCGAGGTGCCTTCCTTGCCCGCGCCTATTATAACTACACTGTATCTTGCCTTTTCCATTTTACTCCGTTTCAAGAAAATCGCCTTCGGCGATAACTTCATCCGATTTTCAGTGGTTAGGAAAGTATTTTATACTTTCCTATACCATAAAAATATTATTGGCAGCTTCGAGTAAAGGCGCGCAATCGCTCGTCTTTACGCAATAATCATCCGCCCCAGCTTTTTTCGCCTTTACCGCGTCTATGGCATCTACCGAGCCTGTCATGACTATTATCTTTGGTTTTTCCAAACCGCATCTTTCTCTTATCTGCTGGCATACCTCAAATCCGTTTATGCCCGGAAGTATAGTATCTATCACGGCAAGGTCAGGGCTATCTGATTGGGCCTTTCCTACACCCTCTTCACCTGTTTCAGCTGTTATTATATCCTCATAGCCTGCCTTTTTCAGAAACCTCTCCATGATCTTTCTGTCCTGCTCATTATCATCTATGATCAATATCTTCTTATTCATTGTATCATCACCCCTTTACCCCCACACCAACTTCATGGTAATTGTTATAGTTGAAGTTGGTGTGGGGGTCAATCTTTTTTATGCTTTGGCGTCTTCTTGATCTTGTGCCAGTAATAATTAAATCCATCTACAAACTCTACAAAATTTTCATAGCTGACGGGCTTCTGTATATAGCTTGCCGCGCCGTATTCATAGCTCTTTGCTATATCGTCCTCGTTTCTGGAAGTCGTCAGCATGATAACCGGTATATTACTATATTCGGTATCCTTTTTGATGATCTGAAGGAATTGAAAACCGTCCATTTTGGGCATGTTTATATCCAGAAGTATAATATCCGGCGTCGGAAACTTATCCCTATCTTTATATTCTCCTTCGTTGTGGATAAAATTCAACGCCTCTTCACCGTTGTTGACAATATATACATTGCTCTTCTGCTTTATCTTTTTAAACGCTCTTAACGCTATTTTCACATCTGTCTCATTATCTTCTATGATAAGGATGTCTATAGGATCACTTTTTTTGTTTTCCTTGGATGCTTCAGGCCTCATGTATTCTGCTCCTTGCTTGATCCTCTGTTTGCCGCGATGTCACCGCCAATAACTATTCTTTCCGGCTTTTCTTCTTTCTTAAGATGCTTAGGTATAGTAAAATTAAACACGGCTCCTTTGCCGGCTTCGGATTCTATCCAGATCTTTCCTTCGTGGTCATCTATTACGCGCTTTACAATGCTTAAGCCCGCTCCCGTACCTTCATACTCCTTTGTTGTATGCAAACGTTTAAATATACCGAATACCTGGCTATGATATTTTGGATCTATGCCTATACCGTTATCTTTTACAAAAAATTCATGAGAGTCTCGGTCATCAATATAGCCTATCTCAACTCTAGGTTTTTCTTTTTTGTTTTTGGAGGAAAATTTTATAGCATTATTGACCAGGTTAAGGATCACCTCGCTTATCTTGATCCTGTCACAGTATATAGTAGGGAGTTTTTCCTGGATTATAAGTTCTACCTTATTATTTTTTATGTCAAATTCTATGCGCTTTATTACCGAATCTATAAGTTCACGCATATTAACATTCTCATACGGATTCTCTATCCTTGAAATACGGGAAAGTGTAAGCAGGTCCTCTATAAGGCTGTTCATCCTGCCCGCGCCCTCCCTTATCTCTCTAAGGTAATCCTTGCCCTCATCATCAAGCTTATTCTTATAATCTTCCTCAAGAAAGTTAGCAAAAGATGATATGCCTCTAAGCGGTGCCCTTAAATCATGGCTTGCGGTATATACAAAACTGTCAAGCTCCTTGTTGGCCTTCTCAAGCAGTTTCTTCTGCTCTTCAAGCTCATTCTTCTTCTGCTCGACATTCGCTTTTGCCTTTAGGAGATTATCTGTCATCTGGTTGAAAGACTGAGCCAATATACCTATCTCATCTTTTGTATTTATTGCCGCGCGTGCTGATAGGTCACCGCCCGCAATGGTAGTTGAAACCTCTGTAAGCTGTCTGATAGGGCTTGATATGGAATTGGCTATTATGATAGCTACTATAACTACTACCACCAGAAGCAGGAGGCTTATCCGCAACAATATATTTCTAAGCTTCTCCGCGGATGAGAATACTTCCGCTGTATCCATCTTTACCAGCATATCCCATCGAAAAGACGGCAGGTATCTCCAGACGTTTAAGACCTCTTTTTTTCTATAATCCAGCGAAATACTTGATACTCTTTTGCCTTGAGCGGCCTTTTTTATGTCTTCCCCTTCCTGGGACTTTGTGGCTATCTCTCTTCTAAAGGCTGCTTCGAGATCAAAGCGAAGCGGCGTAATATATACCTTTCTGCCGTCAATGTTAGAAGCTATGGCAGTCTCACCTGTTTTGCCAAGGCCGTTATAATCATGTATAAGATCTGTTACGCCCTGGTTTCCCATCTGCGCTATTACCATGCCAATAATATCTCCACCTTTGAATACAGGGGCAGCGATAAAAACCACGCCAACGTTATCCTTTGGATAATATTCAAAATCAGATACTTCTGTCTTAAGTGAGGTGCTTGCCGCGATAAATACTCTTACCATCTGCGAATTATTACGCGTGCCTTGCGAATAGGCTGATCCTGGAGCATCTTCTTTTGTGGAAAAGATTATATCTCCCATGGGATTTATAAGAAAAAGTTCATCATATCCCGCTGACTTCTGATAATATGTTAAAAAAGGCCCATACTCCGCGCTCACCTCCGCGTATGCTTCAGACTTTCTGCCGCCTTTTGAGTGTGCCTCATTAAATTTTTCGACAGCGTAGATTATGTCTGAGGCATGAGATAATGTGGTGACTTTTTCGAGTTTTTCGCGCAGGTATGTCTCTACTTCAAGGGCCTTGTTATCCGCTACCGCGATAAGGCTGTTCGCCACCTCTTGCCTTAAGACCTTCCTTGAACTATGATAACTTATATAAGTGGCTAATATCAAAGGTATGAGGGCGATAGATAAGAAACATATTACAAATTTTGTGGTTATTGAGAATTTAAACATAGAATCTCCTATATTATATTTTAGTATAGCATAAATACTAAGTTTGTAAAGAATTTTGCGGGGTGGGTAGTATAAAATATTTTCCTTTTGAGGGACGTTGTTTGAGCAGGAGTAGTTGTGCTCAAACAACGTCCCTGACATAATGCAAAAACCATATAATTCAGTACTGCCAATGTAAACAGCGCAGGGACTGCCTGCCCCGTACCCGAGGCCCTTGTTAGCTATTCTGCCGAGTGGTTCGGGGTCCCTGCAAAACCATATAAATCAGTAACACCTGCAAGAAAACAGTGACAACTGGCGGGCTTATGCGGCGCTTTGGATATTATAAATTATATCTCGTTTTATCTTAATTTCTTTACTGATTTCGGCACTGCTTTGCTTTGCTTGGGAGCGTGAGGAATCTTCTGAGCTATCTGGCTTATCTTGTGCTGTGAGTTTCTTTGCTAATGCATCATCATGGACATTAATAGGTTTTGCGGCTGATTGGTTTTGTCCTTCTGCGGTTTTTTCTTGCGCCTCTTTTTTGCGATGCTCAAGGATCAATTCTATCATCTCATCTTCTAAGCATTTGATCTCCTCGATGTTTATTTTAGCAAATGCTCTCATAGCAGGATCTATATCAGGCTCAAATAATTCTGCTGCCTCTTCAGGAATCTTGTTTATTATATTCTCTTTTATAAGCTTATTTAGCATGATGTGTATATAACCATGCCTTAACTCATGTTCCAATGCGGTATTTTGCATAATATATGCAGACATAATATTTACAATTATTCCGGTTAAAAAAGGCACAAAAAACACAATAGGCAAAAAACGGATTCGTAATAACAGCAGAGTCAAAATGAAACCTGCAGCAGGCCCAAGAAAGGCTGTTTTGCCAGTAATTTTTATTTGTAATTTTTCTATTTTTTTATCATCTAAATCTAGATCAGATATCACAGAGGGAATTAAAAATAAAAAAACTATTCCAAATAACCCACATACTAATGAATCTTTCTCCTTTTCAATATCAGCCAATCCATCTATTATGTTTCCAAAAGAGTAAAAAACTGTTCTAATTGGCCCTAAATTAATCCTTTTATACTCAATGCCTTCTCTTTCACAAAGCTCCATTACGTGCTTTTCAAACTTCTTGGCAGGCAGCTCTTCTCCTTCTTCAAGTTTTGGCCTTAAGGATACAAGTATGCTTTTTATGCGTGCTCTATACGCATCTAGCTCATCAGGTAAAGCTGGGTAGACAGCGCTTTTTCCATTAGTATTAGTCACGTATGCGGCAGGTCTAAGCGCTAAAGCATCAGTAGGCAGAGTAGTAGCCACCAATGTAATACATAGTAATACAGCTATTATTTTATATATTGGCTGGTTCATATTCATAGTAGATCTCTTAGTCGTCGTAGGGCAGGTTTAAACCTGCCCTATGCTCTCTTATATTTTAGATATATATTTATACAAGTATACCCTATGATCTGAAAAAGACAAGGTTTTGGGGGGATTTTTTTGATTTTTGTTATTGAAGCAGAATGGGGCTTATTTTACAGCAGGTTTGCTCTGTTTTACTTAGCAATAACTCGTTTTACTTTTCCGTTTTCCCATATAGCAAGCGGGCGGCCACTCTTTTTGTGGCGTTCGACAACTTCTTTCACAGCCTCTTTTAAGGCAATAAATGCTTTATCTTGGAGGGTTCTGCGCTTCTTCTTCATATTTTACCTCGCTAATACTTCTATTATATCAAAAAGTGGTTGATTAACAACATAAATATTGCCATTTCGGTAATGTAAAATATTTTATGTGGACTAAAGGTGTGGGGTATTTGCTCATGGGCCCCTCCGCCCGGTGTGCCCGCCTTGCCGAGCAAGGCGAGGCAGGGATCCTCCCATTCACAAATACCCCACACCTTTTTAGACTTAAAAAAGCGCTTTCTCCTACAGTAGCAGTGGCGAGAATTGCACCAACGCTATGCGTAGGCAAAGGCATAGACTATATCCACAATTAAAAAGAGCTTTAGGGTAACCGGAGCAAAACCTTATTGGTGCGAGCGGCCATGGTTCGCCTTTGCTAGCGAGTAGGCGAGAGCGAGCACCAATGCGGAGCAAAAACCCTTCGACAGGCTCAGGGTGATCCGAAGGGTGGTGAGCAAAGTCGAACCAATTCCTCGGTGGGGAATTTTTTGCGTTTTTGCGAAGGTTGCCCCAAAGCTCTGCAAAAATGTTGCTTTTAAGGGGTATTCTGGCGGGGGGATCTAAGGAGTTTCAGGAATTCGGGATCGGGTTTGTGGCCGAGGCTAATCGCCTTATCGCAGCAGCTTAGGGCTGGCTCGTAACTGCCTTTTTTATAATACGTCAATGATAGATTAAAATAAGCTGCGGCGTATTCCGGCTGAAGTTCTATCGCTTTTTTAAATGACTCCTCTGCCTCATCATACCTATCCATGTTATAATATACCATGCCAAGATTATTATACGGATATACATAATCCGGCTTGATCTCTATGGCCTTCTTATATGCTGCTGCAGCTTCGTTAATGCTTCCCATATCATTGTATGCCATACCCATATTGTTGTAAGCGTAAGGGTTGTCGGGCCTCTTCTCAAGGCTCTTCTTATAGAATCCTACCGCCTCCTCATACCTTTCGAGCGCGCTGTATGAATTCGCGATATTGTAATATGCCTTCGCGTTATCCGGATTCTTCTCTATGGACTCCTCGCATAAGCCTATCGCCTCTTTATGCATTCCCATGCCAGCGTATACCTCCGCGAGGTTGCAATACGCTTCAGCGCCATCCGGATTTATATCTATCGCCTTGCGGTAGGATGATATGGCCTCCTCTCTTCTCCCCATGCGGTGATACATGGTACCAAGATTATTATAAGCGTTTGAGTATCCCGGGTCGATCTCTACTGATTTTTTGTAATACTTTATAGCCTCCTCATGCTCGCCTTTTAACGCGTAGAGTATGCCCATACCGTTATACGCTATGGCATATTTAGGATTTATCTCTATGGCCCTCTTGTAGCAATCCAAGGCCTCCTGGTTCTTGCCGATAATATTATAAACAATGCCAAGGTTGTTATGTGCGTCAGCGAAATCCGGGTTTATCTCTATCGCTCTTTTGTAGCTTTCTATAGACAACTGATATTTACGAATAAGATTATATACATTGCCAAGGTTATTATGTGAATCAAAAAATTCAGGCTCTATTTCTATCGACTTCTTATAATAGTCGATTGCCTCATCGAACCTGCCTGCCGCTTTATATGTGTTGGCAAGGTTGTAATAGACCTTTGGGCTGTCAGGAGAATACTTAAGCGTCCTCTCATAAAAAGGTATGGGCTCTCTCCAATAGGTGTTCTGCTTTATTGTAAGAAAAGAGTAAAATATCAGAAGCCCGGTTATTATTAAAACCGACAATACCTTAAACTCATTCTTCCTGTAGAATTTGTTTAAAAAATACGCTGCCGC
The DNA here is from genome assembly GCA_043823785.1 of Candidatus Omnitrophota bacterium. Lineage (GTDB taxonomy): Bacteria > Omnitrophota > Gorgyraeia > JABMRG01 > JABMRG01 > JBDRAM01. The sequence continues at coordinate 4,184 of JBDRAM010000009.1, read as the reverse complement.
TAAAAAGAACCCCATAGACGGCAGATAGAGCCAGTGCTCTGCCATGTAGGCATTTACAGGATATATATTTGAGGACGGAAGGAGCGCGGCCAGAAACCAAAGAATTGAGAAAGATATCAGGGTATTATCTCTTCTCTTCTTCAAAGCATATATTATTAAAAATACAAGTATAGACAACCCTGATATTGCTTTCAGGTTCAACATACTAAATACCTTGGCGCCATATTCCATATGAAGGCCGAAGGGGAATATGAGCAGCCTCATATAACTTGTTATAGCGACAAAAAACCCGGGTATCCTCTTAAGCAGGGGCGCGCTGGAAGGCATTTTAGAAAACATATATGATAAGGCTGTCAGCCTGACTGCTATATATAGAAAAGCTGCGCCCGCTATCAACGAAAACTCCTTAAGCGCAAGCTTTCTCTTAAAACTAAGATGGTAAGCTAAGATCAGCACAGGAAATATAAGGCTGCTCTCTCTTGATAAAAGCGCTAACGCGAAACTAAACGCCATAGAGACAAGGACTATTATATTTTTTGAGTTTATACTCTTTATATATAAGATAAAAGATAAGAGCATAAAAATAGACGCCAGCGGATCAGCCCTTCCTGAAATATACGCTATCGCTTCAGGATGTATGGGGTGGGCCATATATAAAATGCTGGCAATGAACGCGAGCAGGCTATCTTTAAATAAGATACTGATCAGCCAGAAAAGCCCCAAAACTACCATTATATGAAGGATTATGTTTGTAAGGTGGTAACCGCGTATATCTGTCTTCCATAAGGAAAAATCTATCAGGTAACTAAAAACTTGCAGGGGCCTATAGGACCTGCTGAATTTGCCAGCTCCCTGGCCTATGCTCTGGGTAAAAATCTGCGGTATATGGTTCCAGTCTCTGATATAAACATTATCGGCGATCAGCGCTTCATCATCCCAAAGAAAACTGCCGTTGATAGAATTGGCATAAAGAACAAAACCTAGAATTATTATAAAGATTACGCATACTATATTAAATTTCATTCCTCACCCAGTAAGATCATGTATTTACTTTTATTTTTAAGTTTAAAACCAAGGCTATCAAGCATGACAATCAGCTCTTTATCTTTGGTAAGCACATATTTAGGTTTATAAATTCTTATAAAGTCTTCGACGTTTTTTCTGCTAAGCCAGTTTTCTCTCGGCACCGAGACAACTGGCCTATCGAGAAAGACCGCGTCACGCAAAAAAGTTGTGGCTATGAGATCCTCTTTGCCTGTGTTTTTCTTTATCCATTCATACATCATATCCCTGTCTATTGTGTAATCCTGAAACTTCTGCGGATAGATATTAAGGTAAAAATTCCTAAAACCCTTATATTCTATTATGTGAAAATAAAAGAATATAGAGATGATTATAAAAAATACTACCGGAAAACGCCTCTCTATTCTCTCAGGCAGCATATTGCTGAATATATCTCTTATGGCAAGAAATCCTAAGCTTGCGAGCATTGTAAACGGTATAACTGAAAAACGCGCGAACTCATAGACCGGGTCCCATGTATGGCTTAATGTGTACCCCACTATTATGCCTAAGCCCTGAAAGAAAAATATTATGGATAATGGGTTTCTCTTTTTTATTATATTAAAAATTACATATGGCGGTATAAGTAACAATACAAATTTTAGATTCTGAAAATTCTCTATAAATCCTACAATATTCTTGCCTATGTTCGTAAAGACTATATCTGCCCCTACTTTCAGGGCAGGCATATTCAGAGTCGGCATCTTATCCTGATAGAACGCTCCCGGGTACATAGCCGCGCTTCTATAGATCTTAGCTGGCAATAAATACTCAGGATAAAAAACCCCGTATCTTATATAGCAGAATATCTCATAAGATAAAAAGGCCGCTAAGAACCCTGCCGCCACCTTAAGGCATCCTTTAAGCTTTTCTTTTGAGAATCCGCTTATTACAACTATAGAAACCATAAACCAGAAGACTATATAGAGGCTTGAGGCCCTGACAAGGCAGTTAAGGGCCAATAACAGCCCTACCAGGAACTTACGGTCATCGTATCTTAGGTATACAAAAATAGTAAGGATGAGAATAAATAGATTAAGCTGTTCGGTCAAAGGCGCTATCGCCACAAAAAGAAGCGTTGTGGAAAACCCAACAAAGATAGATATTAGAAATGAGCTGTATTTATCCGTATGCATCCGTAGGATCTTATAAAGAAGTACGCAGCTTAAGGCCATGAGAAGTATATTAAATCCCGAGACAGCGCTAAGGCCGAATAGCAGCCATATGCCTCCCGCTATTATCCCGTAGAGAGGCTGCATATACGGGAGAAACGGGTAATATTTTCCGCTCCAGTATTGATTTATGTTATAAGATATTACCGCTCCCTTACCGGTAAAAAGGTTTCTTCCCATATCAAGATATCCGCAGCCGTCGGGCTGTAAAAACTCGATACTTGCCATGGGAAGATTTATAAAGAATACGGATAGGAATAATACCGCTATAAGTGAAAGCTCGATTATTCTTTCTTTCTCTTTTTCCATCAGTTTTAATCCAAAAATTTTATCTCAACGGAAGTATGGCCAAACCGCTGAAATCTGTTGGTCTTTACCTTTATATCGCAGGGATTGCAAAAACCATAATAATCGCATTCTCTGAATATGGTATCCGGGTTGAAACTATCGTCATAAAGGCTTCCAATAGAATTCATTCCCTTGTAAAGGTCATGATGGCACCTGTATATCTTGGCCTCAGAGTCAATTAGGAATTCCGTTGGCCTGCAAAGAACTTTTCTCTTCGCCTCTTTTTTGCAGGCATCTTCATATTTATACGTTCCGTAGAGCTTACCCTCATACTCACCCAAAAACTCCTTAGTCCTGAAATCTATTCCCAGGTCTTCACATATCTTTTGAGATTCCAGTATATGTTTCTCATAGTGCGGATGCAACACACTCCACATCCCGACGCTGTAACCGTTATCCTGCATCTTGAGCACCCTTTTCATCGTATCCTCAAGATCCATCTTCTCAGGATGATAACTTACTCTTATGGACGCGTAAGGTGAGTCTCTTTTTATCCTTTCAGGGTCTACCTCTCTCACGAATTTATCTATATCAAATTGAAGATTAGTCAGTATATCTATATTAAGTTCAGCTTTTATATTATTTACTATATATATAAGGTCAGGATGCGTAGTCGGCTCACCACCCTGCAAAGTAACGGGCAGATCCTCGCGCGACTCTATTCTATTGAGCAATCTTACCCATTCCTTACCGGAAATTATCTTCTTATTAAGCAGGCCTTTCTCGAAATTGTTTATACAGTAGCTGCAATTCAGATTACAGCCAAAGGTAATAAATGCCCCGATATAGTTGTAGCTATCCGGAATAACAATAGGGTTCATATTAGAAATGCCTTTAGCCTAAAAATATCTTTTTTACTGATCATATATGACCTCATAAAGTCTGTAGTAATCGCTGTATCCAGACTCCGAAACATTTGTCAGGTACTCTCTGAGCATCCTGAGCCTATATCCTTTGCTAACGGACAGAGGGCCTCCTCTCTTGGAAAGCAGGAGAAACTTTGCTCTCTCTTTAACCGCCTTATCAAGGATTAGCTGGTTATTCATAACCTGATCATCCGCTGAAATAATCCTATGTCTGGTCTGCCAGAAGAACCTGAAAGCATAGCAATGCATATATATAGTAGAGCCCTCGGGCAGAATCCTATCCAGGTCTTTTGAGTTTTCCGCGACACCGTGATTTAAGATATCCGACCGTAATTTTAAAAGAAATCTCGATTGGTTAAAGGCCTGGACAGATATTAATATTATTATGACCACGGCCAGGGTACGTTTAATATATAATTTTATCTTATCGGAGTTTACCGCGCTAACACTATCCCTATAGAGAACGGATAGAAAAATAAAGGTTACGGGGAAAAAAGGCATAACTCTTTTTATATAGAACCATATCCTTGAGGATATAGCAAGATTTATGATTAAGAAAATTCCGAGCGCAAGGCCCGCCTTTGAAAGCTTCTTCTTCTTCGAGAGCCAAAAGAGCAGGGCAGAAAACAAAAGAAAAAGCATATTACCCGCTATCTTATCTACGGCCGTGAGCTCTGTATAGCCAAAAAGCTTAAGGGTATTAACATAGCCCTGTCCGTACCAGGCCCTTAGCTGC
>JBDRAM010000008.1:0-25872 GCA_043823785.1 Candidatus Omnitrophota bacterium | reverse complement strand
GCCGGTTTGGAAAATTGGGTTTGGTAGTTGGTCATTATCGGATTTAATCTTTTCCACCAACCACCTAACCTAACTACCACCCTGGCCTCCTGACCTTTACCCAACAACATGACCTCTCGTATTCATTTTACCGCATTACTTTTCCCATAATGCCTAATTTATAAACCTATACTTAAACAGCATCCATAAAGTGTGGAGGCCGTCTTTCCAGGTAATCTTCTTACCTTCATGGTAAGTACGGCCCATATATGATACGGGAACCTCTATTATCTTATAACCCTTCTTAAGCAGTTTCGCGGTTATCTCCGGCTCTATCTCAAAACGCCGCGACTTTATATCAAGGCTTCTAAACAGATCCGTTTTTATCAACTTATAACAGGTCTCCATGTCTGTAAGTTTTGCATTAAATAGAATATTGGTTACAGCTGTCAAGAAACCATTTACCAGGTAATGCGGTAAGGATGTAGCCCTCCATGTCTTCATGAACCTTGAACCATAAACAACCTCTGCCTTTTCCCTTTCAGCTGTTTTTAAAAGATGTATATAATCCCTGGGATCGTACTCTAAATCCGCATCCTGTATTATCGCATATTCCCCGCTTGCCTCTTTTAAGGCTGTCCTTATGGCAGAGCCTTTGCCCATATTCCTTTCGTGAAATATAACCTTTACTCGAGGCCTGCCTTTATATTCCCTCTCCATCAACTGCCGCGATCCGTCTTTCGAGCAGTCATCAACAAGTATCAATTCCTTATCTATGTCAAGGGCGATGATCTGATTAAGGATATCCGGAAGCGTCTTTATCTCATTATAAACAGGAATTAGCACTGAAAGCTTCATATGGGCTCCGCGGACTTTACGCTGCCGCTGCTTTAACTCTTCTAGATATTGACATACTGCATCGGGCCGCATCAGAGCCCTTGCCCTTAGGCCCTATCTTGTAACTTTCTACTGTTAATAGGCTGTCGGAACTCTCTATGCTATGCATAAACCCCGCGATGTCCGCCATCGGGGCTTCGCAGTTTAACTTTACCAGAAGCTTGCTATATCCTTCCTCTTTTTTAAGCCCTGCCGGCTTTATATCAATAAGATATACTGATGCCTCATTAGCCAGCCTCTCGACCTCCTTAAGAAGTGATGTTACATCGTCATCAGACGACTCAAGCAATTGGATATATGAAGAATACTTGGTTCTTTCCGCCTCTATCCTCTCCTTTTGTGCCAGCATATGAATATTTCTTTTTATGCTTGCTTCTTTCTCTTTGATATCTTTGCCAAGTGAGGTTACCTTTGCGTATATAGGGGATACTATTAAGCGGTCTATAAGAGCTAAAGAGATGAATATCGTCGAGATATAGAGAACAGACTTTTCTCTTTTGGATAAGCGCGATAAAAAATTGTAAAAAACTAACATATTGATCATACTATTTCACATTCTCCTCGAGCTCGCATACTATTTCAAAATCCGCCACATCCTCAGCCCCCTCTTTGCGCTTTGTGGCATACCTGTTGTTGACATTCTTAAAATAGCTCGATTTTTCCATACTGTCTACAAGGGAAAATATAGAAGACATGGTCCTTGCGGTGCCTTTCACTGAAAAACTTTTCTGGTCATCAAATCTAACATCTGATATCATCATCTGCTCTGAAAGCAAGGTATATAATTCACTTAAGGCCTCAAGCGAATAGCCGCGGTTAGATATATATTCCTTTACCGCTTTCACCTTCTCGAAATCTTTTTCAAGCTTTCCCACTTCTTTGTATTGAGCCTGAAACTCCTTGTCCAGCCCATTAAAATAATTACTCTTAAAATATATCTTGCTTATTAATATGCAGCATATTAAAACAAAAGATACAAGGGCCATGATCCCCGCTTTTACAATATCGCGGCTCTTTTCCTCAAACGCCTTTCTTAGCTTTGTCTCTTCGGGTATAAGGTTTACCTTTATTTCACCCAGCGAAAAAAGAGGGGCCGATACATTTAAAAAAGAGATCCGCTTATCAAAAGATGGCGATTCGAGCACGCCATGTTTTAGGTGTAGATCTTTAAGATAATCAAACCCATTAACAGGCATATGAAAGCTGCTGCCCAGGATCTCTTCCATATCCTTTATCTCTTCAATAGCGCCAGTAAATATTATGCGCCGCGGCATCTTATCTATGCCTTCGGTCTGGTAGTTTTCTAAAGAATTTTTTATCTCATCCACCAGCCTTACTTCCTGGGACTGCCTCTCTCTTGTCAGATGCTCAATACCGATAGGAATGCTTCTTGCGTAAAGCAGCTTCTTCTTGAATACAACAGTAAAGTCTGTAAATGACTGATCGATATGAACAATGCCGGAGGGCGCATTCTCAGAATCAAGCTTCAAAGCCATAGATACGAACCGGCCAATGCACTCAGGCGCAAAGTATATTTTTTCAGTCTTTAACCCCGCGGCTCTTAATATATTGAACTGTCTCTTTATGATATTACGCGTAACTATCACAAGAAGTACCTTTGTATAGCTATCTTTATACGTACCAATATCTACATAATCTACTATTATCTCCTCTCGCGAATAAGGCGTATGCCTGCCTGCCTGGAGATTCACTATCTCTTTTATCTCCTGGGGGTCTCGCGATGGTATCTCGATATTTTTAGTTATAACTATATGGGATGGTATTATATTTATAATATCTACGGCTTTTGGCTTAAGCTTTGCCAAAAAGTCTTTTATAGCTTTTGATATATCTTCATCAGCCATGCCGCTTATATCACGGCTTATCAGGTCAACATCTGATACCTTGTGAGAAAAAGACTCAGCATGCGCTATTCTAAGGTTATTGCCTGTAAAATCTATACATATCTGTTCTTTAGCGCCTATCTTGGGCAGAAAAATTAATCTTTTCATAAGTTTGCTTCGTTCACTTCTTATTTATCAAACCTCATGCCAATATAGCATCTTCCCGGTTTTATCTACTACACATTCCGTCATTGTACTAATATTTTTCTCATCAATAGAAGATACGCACCTTATCAAAAAATTACTCGAGCTGGTTGTCAGGCCCATATTCGAGATCTCATTAATATGCGCTGCTTCAGAAGCGCTTAGGCTAAACGACTGGCTGAGCCTTGGAACAATATTAGAAGCAGAATTAAATATATTGTCATCCGGAGTTCCCGGCACCTCATCCTTGCCATAACGGTAACGTAATATCTGATATACCGCTTTCTCGTTTAAGCCCAAAGAAAGAAGCACCTCTTCTGAAGTTGTATTTATATTAACCTGTCCGCTGCCGTATATTGTAACATAGTCTTTTATCTTATTAAATATATCTTGATTCATGCCCTTTACCAGAAGCAGTTCCTCTAACACTTCAAATTCTTCGTCTTTAGCCTCGTATGAACATCTGGTATTTCTATAATAAGAGTCTTCCGCGCTGCCTAATGGTATGGAAAGCGAGCTGTCTTTATCGCGCCAATCTACAGTAGAAGCGGCCAACTCCTGGGCAGCCATCTCGTTAAAACCAAGAACTATCTGAAAAAACCTTTTAAGCACCGCCACGCTAGCCTTATTTATATTTATCTTCCTCTCTTCATCTATAAGCCCGTATCTGATCTCCTGCTCTGCGGAAACCGGATTCAGATAATTATAGCTTATGGTAAAACTGCCTTCACCCACCTTTCTATCGCTAAATAAACCGGCATTATTGCTCCATCCATCACCCAAAGAATCATAACCTTTATCTTCTTCTTTCTTTAATTCAGAAATTGCATATTTTATGCCCGCGTCTGCTATTAAGTGCAGCCTATCTCTGTCTTCAAGCCTCTGAACTACCATGGCCTTCTGCCTTACGCCATAGCTTATTATTATAGCAAAAGCAGCCAAAAACGAAACAGACCATAAGGCTATTATCAATATGCTAGCCTTCTCCCCTGTCCTCTTATCCACTGACAGGGATGCTGACTGTTTTCTTAAACTTACTGTTCCCAACATTCTCATCAATTTCAAGCTCCACTCTTACTGCCAGCGGCAATTCACCTTTAGCCCACTCATCAAGCCACAGATACCTCTTTTTCTCTTTATCATAATAATAATAACTGAATACCGCCGACCTTAAATTCTCAAGTGACTCGTTGATCCTGCCTGCTGAGCCATTATAAATATCGGAAAAATCCTTAACCTCTCTTTTTAATATCCCGGAGCCCTGTGAAAAAGAGTAGGCTACTTTGCCCACGGTTCTTCTGCCTAATTTTTCGCTATCAGTTAAAGTAGCGAATTCAAAGCTATCATCTGTTCCTAAAAAATCGATGCCTTTAAATTTAAAGCTGTTTTTCAGGTCTGTGCTGAATTTATCAAAGAATATATTTAGATCCACCGTAGGGATCTGCTTATTCACGCTATGCCATATCTTCGCGCCGCTGTCAATATTTTTATATATTGCCAATGATATCACAGAGAGCATCGCCGTGACTATTATCATCTCAATGAACGTGAATGACTTTTTAGAAATTCCAAATCTAGCTACTTTTCGCCGCCAGGAGGCGGCTCCTACTGCCTCGTTCTTCAAGCTCTATCCTTTATCTTATCTATAAACTATCAACTATAGACTATAAACTACTCTATTCCCTCTCCGTATACAACGCATATGCTGTTCTTGATATCTTTCTCTTTCTTTCACCTTCCTGCCAGGAAAGCGAGCCGTCTATTCTAAATAGGCCTGCTTCCATATCAAGCAGATTATAAGATAGGTTCCAATGAAACTCCTTTTCGTTACTTATAAAATCATCTGCGGAAGAGATGTTTACTAAATCCCCAAAACGGCTTACATCATCCTGGGCCTGCCAGATCCTCTCATCTGCCCACGATACTACATTTAAATAATTGGAACAATATCTGGAGATATCCAAAGATTTAAAAAAAATCTCATATATCAAAACCGTGCCCAACGACAAAACCACAGTCGCCACCATCACCTCGATCATCGTAAATCCCGTACGAAATTTATTACTCAATCTTTTTCCTTTTAACTTTTAAACCTTTAAACTTTTAAACTTTTTAACTCTCTCATTCCCAATTCCGAACGTCATCCTCACTCTCTACCCCGTCCTTACCCAATGAATACATGTCATAGTCTCTCCTGTGCTCACCCGGGGATTTATATTTATACTCATTTCCCCATGGGTCTATAGGTTTCCTTTCTAAGTAAGGGCCATTCCAATTTCGGGCTAAGCCCGTACTATTTAAAAGCGCGGCCAACCCTTCGTCTGAGCCTGGAAAGCTGCCATTGTCCAGCTCATAGAGTTTTAAAGCCGTAGCTATGTTGGCTTCAATATCTGCTCTGGCAGCAGCTATGCGCGCCTGCTCACTTCTTCCGGTAAGCCTTGGCATAACCATGGCTACCAATGCGCCTATGATTATAACGACGAGCATAAGCTCAATTAAAGTGAAAGCTCTACATTTGCCATACGTGATATTACTCATCACAGCCCTCCTTATATAATATGTTAACGAACCTGGTCAGGTAGTTAGGTTAGGGTCAAGATGCCAGTTTGGTGGTCGGGTCATGTAGTTGGTCTATTCCTGTATTTTTTCACCAATTACCTAACCAAACTACCATACCGGCTTCCTGACCCTTACCCAACAACATAACCTCTCGTCTTCATCTTAAAACCTCTACGTTATCAACAACCTACTAAGATACTTCCTCCAACTTGTTTCAAACTCTTCAAGGTTTCTTATCTTGGTAGGATACGCGAATTTCAGCGCTTCTTCCAGGTCTTTGCCGTCGCGGAGCTGCCGGCAAAATTCAGCGAATCTGTTTGAGCCGTACATCTCTATTAAAAATCCTACCAAAGATACTCCTTGTAAATAATAGGTAGTGACCAGTTCATCTGTAGTTATTATAAGAATTGCATCTTTGTCATCAGGTGTTTTTGTGGGCCGCATAATAAGTTCAAGGAGCTCGTTCTTGCTTAAAGCATTTACGTCAAGAGTCATCATATCTCCAAGTAAAAGAAATTTGCTCTCTAGATAATAGTCCATGGCCATGGACTTCATCTCTTTCCTCTTATCTTTCTCAGACCATTGCGCGACGCCCTCATCGAGCCAGAGGGGTATCTCTCCCTTAAAACCCACAAACTCCCTGAATATAAGATGGCCCATCTCATGAGGAAGGAGCGATTCAACAAAGTCTTTGCCCCATGCGTAGCTTATTATACTCTTTTTCTTATAAACAGCTATTCCGTGAGTCCATCCAGCTTCACCGGTTGCCTTAAGATAAGAGTTATGATCCGGATAGACATAAATTTTAGCCCGCTTAGCCCACATCCAGAACTCTGAGTATCTTGGATAACCTAATTCAAGGGCAATATCTCTATAATAGGCCTCAGCTTTATCAAGGACATTCTTCGCGAATTTTTCATCTTTCGTAAAATAGATGATAAAATGCTCACTACTTAATTCATCCCAGTCCTGCCCGGCAGTTGAGTTTAGGGCCGAACATAAAAAAACTGACACAACAATCAGAGCTATTGTAAATTTAAATCCTCTCATATAACCTTCGCATCTATAAACTATACCAGCCGAAGGCTGGTCAGCCTCTGCCACAGGCAGATGCGCCTACGGAGCATGTGGCTGAAACTATCAACTATTAACTGTGAACTGTCGACTGTGAACTGTCGACTGTGAACTATCAACTAACGTGCCATGACATTGATCTCGAATATAGGAAGAAGCATAGCTATTACAATAAACCCGACTATAAGGCCTACTGTTAATATCATAATAGGTTCCAATAAAGAGGCCATGACTCTCATAGCTTCTTCCGTATCCCTCTCATAAGAATTAGCTATCTCCTCAAGTGCCTCGTGCAGCCTGCCTGATTCCTCACCTATAATAACCAAATTACTCATAAAAACAGGTATAAGTTTCGAGGACTTCAGAGTCTTTCCGAAAGAACCACCCTGCTCCAGCTCAGCCGAACTTTTGATAAGCTGGTCCTTTATCAGATCGTTCTGCAAAACAGGCACAGCCAGCTCTATTGATTTCAATATAGGTACGCCGCTTTTTATCAGAAGTTCCATGGTACGGCAAAAACGCCCCAATTCCACCTTGAGAGTAAAGCCGCCATATATAGGCAGGTGTAATTTAAAAATGCTTAAAGACATTCTGCCGGCTTTTGTCTTTGCCTCACGCCTGGCAACTAAAATAACAGCTCCAAGTATAATAGCTATCCAGAACCAATAAGCGCGCAAAAATAAGCTTATATTTATAAGGATGGTGGTTACAAGCGGCAGTTCCTGGCCCATATTCATAAAAATATTCATCAGCCTTGGCATGACAAACGTAAGCATAAAGATAACAGTAGCTATTCCTACAAACGCCATAAGCAGAGGATATGCCATAGCCATCCGGAAACGCGAAAGCATCTCTTCCTGCTTTGTGCGGTAGTCCGATATCCGTAAAAGCGCTTCGTGGAACTTACCGCTGTTTTCTCCTGTGCGTATAATACTGATATAAATAGAGGGGAATATTTTCGGGTAACTTTCAAGAGCGGCAGAAAAGCTCATGCCGCCTTTTACATCGTCACGTATATTATAAAGAACATGCTTAAGATATTCATTTTCAGACTGCTCTGATATTATATTAAGCGCGTCTAGAATAGGAACGCCTGATTTTAAAAGGCTGGCCAACTGCCGGCTAAAGATGGTAATATTGCGGGGCTTCACCTTACCGCTAACAGCCTTTGAACCTGCGGCCTTGTGTAATTCATCGTAAGACTTCTTCTCTTCGACCTTTATAGGGATATACCCCATATGGCTTATCTTTTCAATCGCTTCTGCCTGGTCTTTAGCTTCTATCTTGTCTTCGATCAACTCTTCAGGCCCCTTTTTCGCCTTATATTTAAATATACTCATAGTGTTTTCCCCTATTTACGACATGTGACATGCGATATGCGATATGTGATATGTGACATGCGATATACGACATACGATATGCGATATGCGATATGCGATATGCGAAATCACGACTTTAGGTTCTTTTTAACAAAACTATTTATCCTGTTCTTTTCAGCGGCAGCTATGTCCAGGAAGCATACTCCAACATCATACATCTTATCCATTACCCTCTCAAACAATCTTGTCACCCTGGCAAGGCAGGTTATAGGCTTTTTACCATCAGATAGCTCTATGCTAAGCTCAAGTATCGAACCTATGGCTAAAAGCTCCTGAGAATCAAAAGAAAGGCCTCCCGCGCTAAGATTTTTAGAAACACTCATATGCTCCGGAACATATTTATGTCCCAGAAGATCTTTCTTAGAATCAAATATCTTGTAGCGTAAATTTACTTTGCACATCAACCTGGCATAAATTCTTCTGTCAAAAGGCAAGACACCTTCCTCATCCGCAGAAGAATCCATCTTATCATCTTCTTCATGATCCATCTCTTCTTGCGCCGCATCCTTGGCCTGGCCCTTATCTGATATTTCAGGAAAAGTCATGCCATTTACAAGATTTAACCCTAAGGGGGCCTCAGCGGTTGAACCTGATTTATCCTCTGCCTGAGTTACCCTCATAACCTCTTCCGGAGTAGTTACGCCGGCTATCACTCTTTCCCATCCATCCTGGCGAAGAGTGCGCATACCCTTTTTTATAGCTAGCTTTTTCATTTCACTTGACGGCATTCTTTTAGCAATAAGTTCCCTTATTGAATCATCGACTAATAGAATCTCATAAGTAGCTGTTCTTCCAAAAAAACCCGTAAGATTGCACTCATTACATCCTTTACCTCTAAATATCTTTATGCTGTCTGCTGACTTTAAGCCAAGGTCTTCCGCGATAGTCTTTTTTAATTCAAGGGCTGCCTTCTTATCCTCACTCTTGCAATGCGGGCATATGACCCTGACTAACCTCTGTGCTATGATAGCCTCAAGGCTTGACGCGATCAGATACGGTTCAAGCCCTACATCGACCAGCCTTGCTACGCCGCTTGCGGCATCATTAGTGTGAAGCGTAGAAAATACAAGGTGGCCTGTAAGCGCCACTCTAATAGCTATCTCCGCTGTCTCTAGATCTCTTACCTCTCCTACCATCATTATATCGGGATCATGCCTTAGCATACTGCGCAGCCCGCGGGCAAAATCAAGCCCTATCTGAGGCATGACCTGTATTTGCGTTATGCCTGACATCTCGTATTCAATAGGATCCTCTATTGTGATTATCTTACGGTCTTTTGTATTAATTTTGCTTAAGCAGGCATATAGAGTCGTTGTCTTTCCGCTTCCCGTAGGCCCGGTTACAAATATTATACCGTGAGGTTTAAGTATAAGATTTTCAAAAATAGCCAGCTCTCTCTTAGGCAATCCTAATTTCTCAAGGCTATACAACATCTGCGTGGGAAGTATTCTTATGACAATACTTTCACCGTGAGGAGTAGGAATAATAGATACCCTCAGATCAAGTACGTTATCCTGCACCCTGACTACCGCTCTTCCGTCTTGAGGAAGCCTGCGCTCAACAATGTTCAAATTAGACATTATCTTAATGCGTGAGATAATAGCGCTTAAAAAATTCCTTATGTCAGGAGGCACCGCGGCTTCGTAAAGTATGCCGTCTATTCTATAGCGCAAAGCCACTCCGCCTCTGTAAGGTTCAATATGTATATCTGTGGAACGCCTCCTATACGCCTCTAATATTATCTGGTTGACAAGCCTTATGACAGAGGCATCGCCCGCTAACTTCTCTATATCCTCAACTTTTCCACGGACATCTTCGGAATAAGCCTCATTCTTTTTAGCCTCTTTGGAGCTTATGCTCTCAAGGGTATCCGCGGCAAGCCCGTAGTATTTCTTTAAACCCTCTGATATATCATCGTCGCAGGCAAGCACCACCTCGATGGAATAACCCAACTGGGTCCTTATCTCATCCTGCATCTTGATGTTCAGCGGTTCAGGCACAGCAATGGTAAGGGTACTCCCCTTTAGCTCTATAGGGATAAACCTGTAATAAGAGGCTACCTTTACGGGTATCTTATCGAGAACTGCCTTATCTATAGATATGTTTTTTATATTAACGCGGGAGAGCTTCATGCTTTCAGCAAGGATATCTAAGATATCCTGCTCAGGTAAAACCCGGCGGCGGACTAAGAGTTTTTGAAAACTGATACCCGATTCCTCTGCTTCTTTTTTTACAGGCTCAAGGCCCTTCTTATCTATCAGGCCCTTTTCAAGCAGCGCATTGTATAATATCTTGTCATATTTACTAAACATATCACCCCTCAAGAAAATCGCCTTTGGCGATAACTTCAACCGATTTTCAGTGGTTGGAATTTCTATTGAAATTCCATACCATAAACTATTTCAGCGCACCTATAAGATAAAAGTCCTGTTCAGGCATCTTATCTACCACTCCCGATATGATATTCTCGCATCCGTCAAGGGTTTGCGCTAAGCTCACATACTCTCCCTTCTTTCCTGTATATGCCTCAGCTACAAAGAAAGGCTGTGTAAGAAAATTTTGCATCTTTCTCGCGCGCTCATAAATAGTGCGATCTGTCGAAGAAAGCTCATCTATACCAATAACCAGAACGATACGCCTTAATTCTTCATATCTCTGAAATATCCTTATGGTCTCCTGGGAGATATCTAAATGGCGTTTTCCTATTATATTAATATCTAGATTGGCGCTTGAAGAAAGCAGAGGATCTATAGCAGGATAAAGCCCCATCTGTATCCTTTCACGCGAAAGTACCATTACTGAATCTAAGAAACTAAAGATAGCTACTACAGCGGGGTCTGTTAAATCATCGGCCGGAACATATACAGCTTCAATAGCGGTTATCGAACCTCCGCCTTCTTCAGATGTCCTTATTCTTTCGTGAAATTCACTTGCCTCAGATATTAATGTGGGCTGATAGCCTGTTTCCGAAGGAACTCGGCCCAAAAGCGTGGATATCTCTGCGCCAGCCTGGACAAAACGAAAAATATTATCTACAAAAAGAAGCACATCTTGGTTTTTACGCTGCATGGATTCTGCCATTGTAATACCTGTCATAGCTACCCCAAAACGGGCGCCCGGGGGGTCGTTCATCTGGCCGAAGACCATCATGGTCTTTGACAGAACATCATGTTTTAAGAGCTCAAAATAGAGCTCGTTGCCTTCACGTATACGCTCTCCTATACCCGCGAATACGCAAGTCCCCTGGTATTTTTTGACAATATGCTGAATGATCTCTAATGTGAGGATACTTTTTCCTAACGCGGCACCTCCTAATATGCCTGTTTTTCCGCCTTTGACCAACGGGAAAAGCAGGTCTACGATCTTAATGCCTGTCTCCATGACCTCGGTAGCTTTTACGCCTTTTCTGTCAGTCCTTATCTTGCTCCCCATATCGCCTTTTCTTATAGGAAGTTTCTCTATGCTGTCTATAGGGCCTTTTTTGTCTATCGGCTCACCTAACACATTTATTATTCTGCCGTAAAGATTTTCTCCGGGTGAGATCTGTATAGAGTTGCCCTCTACATACGCCTTTGCGTCACGTTGAATATTTATGGTAGAATTAATTGAGATACAACGGGCTATATTTCCAGGAAGGTGTTCGGCAACCTCTAAAACCACTTTTTCCTTATCCACGGTTTCGGTGGTTATTACACTGTATATATTTGGTATATCTTCTCCCTGTTGAAACTTAACATCGACTACAGGGCCTTGCACAGAAACTATCCTGCCTAAGTTGTTCTTTCTGGAATCAGTCTTATCAGACATATATAAACCTTATTTTTTTATCTTGTGTATCAAATCTGTGCTAATCTTGCGCATCCCAATCTGTGCTCATCTGCGCTTAACATCTATGCTCATCTTGTGTATCAAATCTGTGCCCATCTGTGCTTCCTACGACTTCTGAAACAGCAATCTTGCGGCAAAGATCTCACGCATGTTGCGGTCGACCAGTTCATGCTTAACACGAAAATATTCAAGCTGTAGTTTCTTATCCGTATCCTTTAATTTCTGCGAACTGTCTTCAAGATGGGCAAAGCGGGCCGCGAATTCAGAGAGACGGCTTAATCCGAATATATCGTATAGCTTACGCCCCATCCACATATAGACTAAATATTCTATAATATCTCCAAGCCCGGATTCTATTATAACATTATTCATATCCTTAGGAGTGATCTTCGGAGGATTAGCGGGCGCAAACGGTAAAAAGGTTACTATCTCTATGCGCTGCATAGTAAATGATACAGGCCGGGGATATACCACCTTAACATGGCCAAATGAACCTTTAAGGACCTCGCTAAGTATATAATCCCTAAGCTGCATAGCCTGCCCATACCTTTCTTCCTCCTGTATGCCGCCGAAAGCAGCATAAGGCAGGCCGCTCTCATGCGCGAATATCTTTCCGCGCTCACCTATTGCTATTATCTTACCGGGTATCTTTCCCAGTTCAGCTATAGCTGTATTTATTACCTGCATATTAAGTCCGCCTATAAGCCCATTGTCTGATGTGACAGCAATAACAGCCTGCGGCTTATTGCCCGGATCTGTGAAAGGGTGGGCTGTTCTCTTCGCGTCTATGATCTCAAAGAAGGTATCTATCGCTGAAAACAACTCATCATAAAACTTTATTTTCTGCTCCAATACCTTATATTGCGAAACAGCAATATCCTTCATTGTATTGAGCAGGGATGAAAGCTCTTTATTAAAATCCAGGTCTTTTTTTAAGGTTGCTATTGCTTTCACTTAAAATACTCCTTTAAATGAGCATCCAGCCTGCCCTTAAGCTCATCATCCAGTTTTTTCCCGCTGCGCAGTTTTGAAAAAAAATTCTCATCGCGTTTCCTTATAAAATCAAGAATATTATCTTTAAAGCTTCTCGCATCTTCTGATGATAATCCGTCTAAGCCTCCGCTGTTTAATAGATATAAATAGATTATCTGCTCTTCCATCGAAACCGGCTTGTTCTTGTCCTGCACGATCAGCTGGTTTATGGCTTCGCCGCGCTTTATCCTCGCCTCCGCTTCTTTGGAAAGGCCTGTGGTACGCAGCTGCAGCATCTGCAATAGTTCCTTATACTGTATATAATCCAATCTAAGAGTTTTTGAAAGGCCCCTCATGGCATCCCACTGCGCTTTGTTGCCTATGCGTGATACTGAAAGGCCAAAATCTATCGCTGGTTTAAATCCTTTGTTAAAAAGGGCTGTGGCAAAATATAATTGCCCGTCTGTCATAGAAATAAGATTTGTAGGAATATAACCTGTAACATCTCCCTGCAATATATCTACAATAGGAAAAAATGTCATTGAGCCGCCTTTGTTTTCTTTGCTAAGATAACCGGCGCGCTCCATGAGTTGAGAGTGGATATAAAAAATATCCCCTGGGTAAGCTTCTCTCCCGGGGGCACGTTCAAGCAAAAGTGATATCTGCCTATACACCCAGGCATGTTTTGTAAGATCATCAAAGACCACAAATACATCACGCCCGTTATTCATAAAATACTCACCCAGCATACAAGCTGTATAAGGGGCCAGGTACTGCTCACCGGAAGATAGCGATGCTGCACCAGTCACAATTATACTATATTCAAGGGCCTGATTTTCGTTAAAAACCTCTATTATCTTCGCGAGGCTGGAATACGGTTTTCCAATACAGCAATATATACATACAACATTTTTCCCCTTCTGATTTAATATCGCGTCTATGGCAACAGTAGTCTTTCCGGTAAGCCTGTCACCTATCAAAAGCTGGCGCTGGCCTTTTGCTATGGGTATAATAGCATCCAAAATCAAGGTTCCTGTCTCAAAGCTTTGATCAACAGGCGCGCGCTCCATAACACCAGGCGCTACCTTAAATACAGGATATAATTCTTCTGCCTCTATAGGCCCGAGCCCATCCTGCGGTTGGCAAAGAGCATTTACCACGCGTCCTATAAAAAAATCTGAGACAGGCATGTTTAAAGACTCGCCCTTATTATAAACTTCATCTCCGGCACGGATAGCACCTGCTTCACCTAGGATCAGAATCTGAATACTATTTTCCGTAAAACCCATTACCAGGCCTTTTACACCATTGGAAAATTCTACGATCTGTCCGTTCATGCATGAAGGCATGCCTGTGGCTATGACTATGAATTTACGCACAGACAATACGCGGCCGGCCTCATGGACCTTGAAATTACCTGTGCCCTTTTTTACTGGTTCTGCTTTCTCCATTTACCCCTCAATTAAATTAACATTTAAATGTTTTCTATGTTTTTGGATTCTTCCTTTATCTTACTCTTAAGGCTTCCGTCCAAAACTAAGCTTCCCATGCTGATAATCAACCCTGCCGCTATTTTAGGATCAACCTCTTCGTTTATCTTTATATCACCTGGTATAAGTTTCTTAAGCTTCTTCGCTATGGAATCAAGCTGTTTCTCATTTAGAGAAAAAGCTGTTGTTATCTTTACCTCTTTTATGTCTGATGGTATATGCAGGCGTTCGATATCCTGGAATCCGCTTTCTGTGATCTCCTGGATACATTTTAAATGCATGCTCTTCTTAAACTCATCGGGAAGAATAAGGTGCGCGAGTCCACACGCCTTATTTATAGACTCCTTCTCTATCCTTTCTTCCATTTCTGATATAAGAAGCTGGCGTGACTTCTCTGCCTGCTCTATTATCTCAGTGCCTTTAGTCTGGGCTTCCTGCAATATAACGTCTCTTTTACCTTCCGCCTCTTTTATTATCTGCGCTTTCAGCTTTTCCGCTTCATCCTTTGCCTTGATTATTATATCTTCTGATTTCTTCTTAGACTCACCTAACTGCCTGGTTATCTCCTGCTCTTTTCTGCTGAAATCTTCATTCATCACATCAAGATGCCTTGTAGCTAAAGTCACGTTTTGCGTTAATATACGCCTGAATACAAATATTAAAATTACAAAAATAATAGCTTGTAATAATATAAGCGCTACTATAAGCATTCTCTTTTTCTCCTTTACTTCGTAAATATTTGGAATACTATTAAGATGCCGACAAGGGCCAAAGACTGAGCAAATACTAAAGCTATTATCATTGCTGTAAATATCTTAGGGGCAGCGGAAGGATTCCTCCCTAAAGCATGAATACTGGCTAAGGCGCTGGCCGCGAATACAGCACACGGGCCCAAGATGCCAAGTCCAAATATTATTATAAGTGATATATTGCGGCCCATGTTTACTCGATTATTAAGGTTGCCCTGTTGTTATTAGCCCTTATTGCTCCTCTTAGCACATAAAAATCCTTATCATCTATCTTTAGGGTACCTGATATTATGCGGCTGATGATCTGCTTATGGAAGGGAAGTATTTCAAATACGCCCTGCTCTCCTGGAACAATAATACTGCTAGCCTTGCCTTCAAAAAGGACTTTCTCCTGGTTCAGTAATATAACGTCTATTTTCATTATTTAATTTATTATTTAACGCAACGTCATTGCGAGGAGGATTTAGTCAACTTTTCTTCCGACGAAGCAATCCCATCCTTGAGATTGCTCGCAATGACTACTTAGTCATTATACTAAATGTTCCTATTAGAGTCTACATACATTATTTATTCATTATATTATTTAAGTGGCGCGCTGCAGTCTTTTATTATAGATGAACACAGATTATAGTCGCTTTATCTGTGTTTATCTTTAAAATATGTTTTTTTAATTTGAATCTGTGTCCATCTTATACATTATTTATTTTCAGAATCTTTTTCTTCTTCTGGGCCGGGCTCTGAAAAAGCTGTCTTTTTAGCATCCAATAAAGCCTCTCTCGTGATCTTTGACTGTCGGTGCCAGGTAAAGAATAATATCCCTGCCAAAAGGCCTATGAATATAATTATTATGAATATAATTATCCATGTCATGGCCTTAGTTGGAGACTCTGCCTCTATATCAGGGGTTTCCATCATCTCAGGTGCAGGCGGAGCCCCGGCGATAGCCAGTATCTTATCCAATCTCTCCATATCCTCCTTTATCTCATCCAGCACTATAAGATTCTGTCGATATATACCTATGTGACGCTGGCGGCTCACAGACTCATCAGCCTGTGATGCCCTTATATCCGTTATCCTCGCGTTTATACTGTCTGCTATAGCTTTGGCCTGCGTGTAGTACTCTGTGCCTTCAAGCTGGGTAATAATAGAATCTACCTGGTTAGTCACATCGGAGAGCTTATCATTAGGCAGAACCCATATATCATCTATCTCTATCTCAAAGACCTTGACTTCCGTGGGCTTAAGTTCTACATTTGTTTTATGCACATAGTATATAGAATTAGTAATATCAAATTCTACATCCAGTCCGCCGGAATCAATTATGTCGTTGGGCTTGACCTCTTTAGGCAGAGACTGTTTGACATTAACAGTTTGCGACCTGAACTTCGAAGGGTTGATCGCTATAACCCTGAATACCACACTTCCTGCCTGGAATGAAGTCTCGACCATAGGCATGTCCATACCGCCAAACTTAGACTCAAACAATGCCATTAGTATGTCAATTACCGTACTTATGGCTTCGGTCTTATTACGCACCTCTCTTATAGTAGGTGAGTCGCTTAACGCCTCTTCCAGTATATCTGAGAAGTCATAGCCTTCTTCACCGGCAAAGGACTTTATCTTTTCCGCTATATCATTAAGCGTCTTATTCATTAATGCGGATGGCCCTTCCTTTGACAGGACTTCAGGTAACGCGTCTACAGACTCCTTCAGGTTCTTTAATGTAAGAGCTATGTTAATGCTCTCACCGGATATCAAGACCGCCTCAACAGCTTTTATAGCATCGAGCGCTTTCTTTGCGGCGCGCTCCGCGCCCGGTGCCGCGGCAGCAAGGCCTGCCAATGATGTAAGACTCATACTTTCAACCATGCCTGAACCTGAAACAAGGCCGCCTGTCGTCTGCTCACTTACTACATAGGTGTATGCTTTTCCGGGAGTAAACGACGTAGTGATGACAAAGCTATAACTGTAAAGTCCATCTGTTATAGAATCTGTCAATACTATTCCGCCTGTAATTAAATTGTTATCCCAGCTGTAGATATCGAGCATCGGGTATTTCCCGGCCGGGCCCTGACAGCTTAATGTTACTGTCTCGCCGCTTATTACAGGGTTAGGGGCTACAGAAGCACTCCATGAATATTTCTTAGAAGTTGCTTCCAGCTCATCGCCTACTGCCTCTACGCGGTCCGCGCCGGCTTTTAAATCATCTACTGACTTAGTTATCTTAGTCTCAAAGCTGACCAGAGATGCCTCTAACATAGTCTCCATATTATCTGTAGCCTTCTGGATAATGGCCTTCTGCTCCGCGAGTTTTGTATTAATATTCTGGGTTTGGGCATTAATGGTATTTTTCATTTCAGTTGTAGCCGAGACAAGTATATATGAAAGGTTCTCCTCAATCTTGCTTAGGGGCTTATCGAGAGTAGCCTCAATCTTTGCTTTAACCGATGTAACCTGCTCTGTCATATCATCCATAGCCAACTCTTGAGTTACTGTGAATGATACAGGTGTTGTAAATATAGCACCGGTTGAAACCGCCATATGGGTCAAGACCATATAAACCTTACCCGACTGCAGGGTATCATAGGCTGTGCTTCCTGACGTATGATTTGTAGGTGACCATTCCTGCATAAAGAAACCCGCGGCGCCGGCAGGAATGGTTTCATCGCTTACTTTATACTGCGCTGAATCATTTATAATAGTATTTACCGTACGCATCTCTTCGAAATCATCATTAGGATCATCCGGTGTACCGTTGTTGTTCAGGCGCGTACCGATCCACATCTTGACGCCTCCTGCTACCTCATCCTCATCCTTTATATCTAAGTAGTAGTTGTACTTATTCAGATCAGTGTCAACAAGTATGGTCTTTCTCTTTATCTTGTTTATGCCATCATAGATATTGACATCTATAAGGAGAGCGCCCGGAACTAATGAACCGTCTCTTTCCAACCATGAGGTTATAGAGAGATGGTCATTATCAACAACATAGGTAAATTCCGAATAAGCGCGCCATATATGGACTATGAGAGTCTCCATTGTCCTGAATAATATTGTATCGCCTCTCCAGATCCCCTTATCCGCGTCCCAGCCAAGCAGATAATCATGCGTAATAGGCCCGTAATCAGGGTGCGTCCATTCAGCTTTCCATAAGCCCGCGGGTGTAGGATGCGTTAAGCCGGAAGAGATACCTGAGCCTGTCCATCCGGATGTACAATTTACTGTCAGGTTATCTATAGGCTGGTTGGTAATAAGGTCGACTATGTTCCATGTGACCTTATAGTAGTCTATTGTAAATTCTTCTGAATCATAGTATACACCATCGTCATTGTTATCTACTACACGGAACTTTACTGTATTGGCTGAGTCATAATTCCCTGACTGATCTTTTAGGACACCGTCGGGGATAGTCCAATTGTAGGTCCCGGTATTGCTTAAGGTCTCTGTAATAAGATGTACATCTGAAGCAAAGTCATCATTCGAATACTCCAACTTTACATAGCTAATAGTTCCTGTTGTATCCCATGCAACAGTGCGTATTTCGTTAGTAACCCATCTCTCGTTACCTACAGGCAAAGTAACCTCAAAGCTTCCCCGTATCAGGAATGTATCTGAACAAGCATAGACAGTATCATCGTCAGGATCTTCTATTCTTATTATACAAGTCGGTGATATGGTATCAGGAACTGTCCACGTATAACTATGTACATTATTCGCAAGATTAACCGGATCATAGGTACCGTTTACAACAATACCGTCATCATCATCTAAGCCGTTGTTGTTTGTATCATTTGTTGTCGTAAATATAGGATTAAACGTTCCTGCTAAGCCTTCGGTAGAATATGTCAAGAGTACATAGGGTATTGTTCCTCCCCATTTCCATTGGATATCATGTATTGTGGCAACTCTCCAATCATCATTTAAGGTTGGTTTTGTAATATCAAAGTTACCTACAATATTAAATGTCTCTGATATAGCAATTACATCGCTGTTATCATTATCAGGATCTGAAGTAGAATCTCTTGAATCTACTATCTTTATCTTTGCCTGATTTGTCGCGTCATCCGGAACATTCTCCCATAAGAACTCATCTATATTATCCTCATCATTCGCGATGACATTCTCATATTCATCTCCCGAGATAGGCTGTCCGTCAGAGCCGAGGCCTCCATAGGCATCATAGAATATATCTACCTTAGGTATTGTGCCTGCGCTCTTCCATTTTATCGTAAAGTCTCCGCCTATATCAACGTGGTTACCAAGTTTCGGCGCGGAGTCTTCATCAAACTCGAGCTTACCGCGTATCCTGAAATCTGCGTTTGATATATCATAACCATTGTCAGCGGTACTTGCTACGCGGGCGCGTACATTGTAGCCAATGGCGTCAGGAATGGTCCATGTATAGTTTCCTGAATCCTGTGCATTTGTCGCTGCTGAAGGCTCAAACACCACAGCATTTGTAAAGTTATCGGATTCGGTAGAATATGCATATTCTACAAAATCCACACTGCCTTTCTTTGTCCATGCTAAGTTTATGGTATCATCTACTACATAAGTGGCATTGCCATCCGGATTAGTAAGCGTAAAGTTAGATATTATCTTAAAGTAGTCATCTGAAGCATCATCGGCAGCCTCATCAGAGGCATCTACCACCTTTATCTTAACCTGCTCAGAGATCACATCCGGCACACCTCCGTTTGCGGTGGACCAAATATAAGAACCGTCATTTTCCGTGTCTTCCGCTATGGTCTGATATACACCGCCTCCGAATTCGAAATCCGCGTAATAGAGGTCTACAAAAGGTGTCTTTGCCTGGGTAGAACTACTTGTCCATACTATCTCATAAGTCTGACCGACCTTCCATTCAAGTGTAGGATTTTCATTGCCGCTTGGAGTCGTAACCTCAAATTTAGGAATAATATTGAATCCTGTAGAAACATGGTATGACTCTGTATCATTCGGATCCCTAACCCTTAGGTGCAGATTTGTGTCTTTATTATCCTCTATGTCCGGAACTGTCCAGGCAAAACGTCCCTGCGTAGGATCGCCGGTTTTAACATCTTCGTTTGGCACAAGGCCGTTTGTGCTTCCTTCTATATTCCTTATATCACCCTGCAGATTACCGCCGCCTGTTAAAGGAGAAGGTGAATACTGGAGCATAACATTAGCTACGTTTCCTGCTTTACTCCATACCACATCATACGTTTCGCCTATTTCCATATTCTCGCCCTCAACGCCAGGGTCCAAGAGCACAAAGGTAGCGCGTATGACAAATGGTGAGCTTGAGGCATTCGCGCTGTCTATGTCATTGACATCGGATATGCGTATCTTGGCATTAGGTGTAACATGGTTAACATCTACATTCCAGGTATGTACGCCGTCATGGGGCGTGGTAAGAGCTATTGTCTCACTGTAACTCGGGACAGCCTGGTCTCCGTCAAGAGCAAGCATTATTCTTACATTCGTACATAAATTGCCATTCTTATTAAATGACCCTGTAGAATCATTCCATTTTATCGTATAGCCCTGCCCAGCCAGCACAATATCAGAGCCGCCTTCAGGGTCTGTAACATCTATATTTGCCATTATCTTAAAGTTAGCCGGCGATTGAGTAGATATTATAGGCGCTACCTGGGTATCGGTTATCTTTATCTTTGCCTGTTCTTTCGCGCCTGAAGGTAAGTTCACATCCGCTACATTCCAATATGAACTGCCTGTATTAGAGGCCTCGCCTATAGGTTTCCAGCTTCCGCCGTAATTATCAGAATACCATAGATATACAGTTGTAAGACCTGAACCGTTGCGCAGCCAGGTTATCTCATCTGTCTCACCAACCCGCCATTTTTCTCCTCCGACAGGAGATGATATATCCAGGTCTGCGCGTATCTGGAAAGTCTCAGATATAGAATATGTATCGTTGTCGCCGTCATCTTCAACCATGACCTGCACCTGGGTCGAAACAGCGTCTGCCACATCCCATGAATATGTATTCTGGTTCGCGATAGGCCCGTCTATATCAATCCAGTTACCGCCGCTTACGCGATAATACAAGTTAACATCATTAACAGCTCCGTCAGTACTCCAGGTAATATCGCTCGGATTTGTGGCTATTTCACCGCCCTCTGCAACAACCCAGGCATTGGCGCCTGTATTAGCTGAAGTAGGCGCGGTAATATTAAGATTTCCTACAAACTTGAATGTTGAAGACATTACCGCGACAGTACCGCTGTCTGTAATAGTATCGCTTATTCTTATCCTGGCATATGTGGTTAGAGGGACAGCGCTCTGTATGTTCCAAGCCTTATCTGTGTCAGCAGGCCAGGTATCTTCAATTGTAGTCCAGGTAGGAGTAGAGTCATTAGCGTTGGTCGTGTATTCAAGCTTGACATTTGAAATAGAGCCGTCTGAATGCCACTGTATAGTCTGCTGCGTTCCGACAGGCCACCTGTCTCCTCCTGTGGGATTATCCGGATACAGAGTATCCGCTATCTTTATCTTCTCGGTAATTTTCATTGCCTGGGCATCGCTTGAATCCATTATCTTAATATATACATTCGTTGAGATATTATCCGGCACCTTCCATTGGAATGTTTCGTTATTCTGAATGTCATCAGCAGGGCTATTCCCTAAATCCAGGCAGAAATTATCATATGAAAAACCGTTATTTGTTGAATATTTTATATCTACGTTTCCTATATTTCCGAAGGTATCCCATGTGATCTCCCTCTGCGTTCCCACATAGAATACGTCACCTGCAGCAGTAGGATTGGTCCAGGCAAACCCGCCGCGTATTATAAATGTCTCTGATTCACCATATGTCGTTGAGTCTACTGTGCTTACAACCTTTACGGTCGCGTTATTAGATGTGGTCCCTGGTATGGTCCATACAAAGCCCGTAGTTCCATCTCCTGCCGGTATAGGGCTTGTATTTATCTGGATAGGGCCTCCGCCATCGTATGTATAGTAAAGGTTTACATTAGCGATAGGGCCCTTCTTCTCCCATGTGACAAGTTCGGTAGCATCTACTATCCATATTGAGTCTGTATCAGGAGCCGTAACTCCAAGGTAGCCTCTTATCTTAAAGTAGTATTCATTCTGTACAGTAACTCCGGAAACAAGGTAGCAATTCGGGTCATAGACATCTGATATTTTTATCCTTACATAATTTGAGATAATATTAGCAAGTGAAGGATCAATATACCACATGTAATATCCGGTATTGTTGATGCTTGCCTCAAGAGGAGTGCTTACCCAGCTAGTAGGCGGTTCGTTAGGATCCAAAGAGTAGTCTATGCGCACCTTGGTAACTGAATCGCCGTCTGTTGTCCATTCAAGCTCAAGGTTTTCTCCGACAACCTGCACTGCTCCGCCCGCAGGATCTCCATTTCCACCGGTATCATCCCAGTCCATAACACCTATTAGATGGAATGCAGGAGAGTAATCAACAGTGCCTGCATATTCATGGTCTATTATCTTTATCTTACATTGTCCGCCATCCGCAGCCACAGGATGTAGAGGATCGGTAGAATCAACCTGCCAGGTGTACTGTAGAAGATCCGCGTTTACAGGGGTGGTTGTTATGGCATATGGATAACTGTCTGTTCCGTTATCAATAGAATATACTATATCAATAAGGTCTAAGTCCGCGCCGGTCTTATTCCACTTTATTATAAAGTTATCACCGACAGCTATAGGATCATTATAATGATACACTGGGTCGTTCTCAATAAGATCTATTGTTCCTGCTATGATTACCCTGGGTGATATAACATATACATTGGCAGCATCCCTGGTATCCGCTATCCTGAATTTGACATTTGTGCTCATATTATCATCTACAGGATCCCAGGTATACGGCACACTCGTATTCCAGCTGTTCTCTACAGGATTATCAAAAGGCGCTGCACCGTTTGTGCTGTAATCTATCTTTATGCTCGGAATTGTTCCATCCATCTCCCAGTCTATCACGCCTGATGCCTGCTGATCTACAAGGAATACCTGATCCTGATAAGGTTTATCAGCCTTAAATCTTAAGCGGCCCCTTACAATAAACGGATCGCTGATATCTGAAGTAAGGTCCCTCATCTCCTCTTTGTGATCTCTAATCCTTATTTTCGCGGTATTACTAATAGCATCGGGCACAGAAGGTACACTATAATATTTTGCCGGACAGCTTACGCCGCCGCCTGCACCATCAGGATCAGGAGTAAGCGCTATCCACCCCACACCTACAGAGTCAGATATATATATATCTACTTTCGCGATAGGGCCATCATAATCCCATGAAACACTCTTATCAGTATCATTGACATACCATACCTGGCCGGGTGTAGTGACCTGCAACGCGCCCTTTATGGTTATATTACCGCTCTCATCATAAACATCAGTATCATCATAGTCTCTAACCTTTATCTTTACAGAAGTACCTATAGGCAGGTTTCCCTGGCTTACTGTCGTAACATTCCAATTATAAGACTGCTGTACATTATGCGCGCCTGAAGGGCGGTTAATAATAACAAATGTCTCGCTCTGCGTAGAACCCTCTATAACTACCGTACCTGACGGGAAGTTACCCTTAGGCGTCCATTGGATAGTCTCGGTAATTCCTATTATAAATTCTTCACTACCTATAGGCGCGCCTACAGGATAGTCGAGTATTATATCACCCTTGATCTCAAAGGTAGAGGAGACAGCTAATGTATTCTGGTTGCCTTGATCATATACCCTTACGAATCTCTCCGCCCCTATTATCTGGGTGTCTGTTCCTGGTATCTGCCAATCCTTATTTGTCGCGGTTGCGACCGGTATTGTATCTATGGTTGTCCATGTGCCAGGTGTTCTGGAATATTGAACAACTACATCTGTAATGCCGCCTGTTACATTCCAATCTATTGGACAGATATTTCCCTTTGTCTCATTATAGACCTTGTACACAGAATCTGTGCCTGGATATGTTATGGGGTCAGGCCTTACAATAGCCAATATACCTCTTACTTCAAACGCAACAGACATGGTTGCCAGAGCATAAGACTCATTCTGCTTGGCTATGACTTTTATGCGGCCGTTACCTGAAAGTGTAGTAGTCGTAGCAGGTATATACCAATCATAGCTTCCGTGTGTTCCGTCTCCGTCGTGCGATGATTTGGTTGTGGCCGCGTCTATTTCACTCCAGGTTCCGTCAGCTCCATTTTGAGCAGAGTAGTATATCTTGACATCGTCAAATGTGCCATATTTTGTCCATTCTATTGTATAGGTATCATTTACTATCCAGTCAGAATTGGTATCAGGTGTACCTACTACGCATTTTGACGCGATAGTAAATTGACCCGCTGGTGTCTCAGTAGCATCGTTATCAGGGTCAGTGATCCTCACATCACATGTATCAGATATCGCGCCTGCAGGCGGTGTCCAGTTATATAATTCATTATTTGGAATCAGGTCTACAGGCGCTATGCCGTCATCCAGGATATACCAGTCTGAACCGTTCGTAGTATATTCTAACCTTACATGGCTTATGGCAGAACCTGCTTTATCCCATGTGATAGTGGTACCTGCCTTTCCCGCGACTACCTCATCATCTCCGGAAGCAGGATTAACGCTGATATTTGTGAATGTTCCTCCGATATTAAAAGCTGGGGAATTATATTTTGTATATGGCTGGCGCCAGTTGTTTGTATTGGCGTCGCGCAATATTATCTTGGCGTTTTCAGAAACATGGTCACCCACACCATCTACCGAACCGCTTGGATCATCAAATACCCATGAATCTGAAGACCCTGGTGTAGTAGATTCTGTAGTAAGATACTCATCGCTTGTGCCGTCTCCGTCATAGTCAGCAAGTATATCAATACTGGTCATCTGCTCACCATATGCTGTCCATGTAACGCTCCTGTTGGTATCGCCTATAAACCAGTTAGCCCCTGCCGAAGGAGATGCGCCGTATGTTATATAGCCTAACACCCAGAACGGATCTGAGTCCTTATAGACTTTTGAGGCAAAAGTAGGGTTATTATCCTGCACGCGGCAGACAGCATTGTTGCTCATCTTTAGATCCGCGGGAAGATTAAGCAGTGAATAAGTATTATCACCATTTACTGTAGATGCCGCGTTTGTTTTAAGTGTAACATCTGTAGTTCCGTTTAATATAACATGGATATCCACAGCTGTTATCTTTTCGCTCGTCTCATTCCAGCTCGCCTCCTGGTTGCTTGTGCCTGCTCTCCATACGTCTGTGGTCGCGCCCTGCTGATCCCCTGGGGTAGGTGTAATGGTAACGCTGTTTATAGCAGGGAATGCCCAAAATGTATTGGATACAGAGCTTACGTTACCATTGGAATGATCTATTACCCTTACTTTACACTGGTTACTCCTTACGCTTGGAACCGCATTGTAGACATGCCAGTTACCAACTGAAAATGACTTATTCCCTGCCCCTGACGCGACACCTGTTGCGGGGTCTGTCACATCTACCCAGCCAAGGCCGTCGTAGAAGTCTATATCAACATATTGAACATCACCGTAAGTTGTCCATTCTATAAGCCTCTGCGTATCTCCGACATTCCAATCTTCAGATGGTGTTTGAATGCTCAATCCGCCTGTTACATTGATCACAGCTGATGCTGTTGTAGTTACATCATAGTTCGCGTTGCCGTCTATTACCTTGAATTTGACTGCGCTTGATATGATAGACGGTGAAAATTCCGCTACAGGATCCCATGAGTAGGAGCCTTGGGCTACGTATGTTCCGTATCCCGCGGGATTGAATGTAGTAACATTATCAGCGTCAATAGGGCTTGATGTTACTAAGAATGTATCGCCTCCGCCTGAGAATGTTCCTGAACGCGAACCTACTACCTTGACCTGGGTTAAGCTTCCGTGGACAATATCCCATGTTATG
>JBDRAM010000007.1:0-2536 GCA_043823785.1 Candidatus Omnitrophota bacterium | reverse complement strand
ACAGGGGCAGATGGGTTTATGGGATCACACCTTACTGATAGATTGATCGCTGAAGGGGCAAAGGTAACCGTATATGTCAGGGGCAACTCTACGGTAGGCACCACTCAGTATTTATTGAAGAACATAGGACACATGAAGAAGAGGGTGGAGGATATATTGACCGGCAATATATCCAGCCAGGACGCAAGGGCCCTGATCATAAAGAGCAGGCCAGAGATAATATTTCATCTTGCCGCTGATGCCTATGTGCCTAATTCTTTCGATCACCCTATTGAGGTCATGGAGACAAATCTTATTGGCACCTTAAATATGCTCCATGCGCTTAAGGAAGGGAAAGGAATAAAGCGGCTGATATGCACCTCTTCAAGCGAGATATACGGAATGACCATAGGAGGCACCATAGATGAAGAGCATCCGTTGTATCCATCCTCGCCATATGCCGCAAGCAAGGTAGCGGCGGACAGATATTGCTATTCATACTGGAATACATATCATCTTCCCGTAGCTATCATAAGGCCCTTTAATACATATGGCCCCAGACACACCTATGATGTTATACCGAAGTTTATAGAATTGGCCCTTAAGGGAAAAACACTTACAGTGCACGGGACCGGTATGCAGTCAAGAGATTTTTCTTATGTAGATGATATGATAGACGCGTTTATGATTATGGGCAGCCACAAAAATGCCATAGGAAAGGCCGTCAATTTCGGGACAGGTAAAGCTATTACTGTAAATTACATAGCTAAGAAGATAAGAGAGATTTCAGGTTCAGGCTCAGAAATTGTCTATACAAGAGAGAGAAAGGCTCAGGTCCCCAAGCTCTTATGCAACTACGGTCTCGCAAAGAAGCTTTTCGGATGGAAGCCGAAGATATTTATAGATGAAGGCTTAAGGAGAAATATAAAATGGGCGAGAGAAAATCTAAAGTACTAAGTAAGGTATTTATCCACAGGAAGGCCTTAGTTTCAAAAACTGCAAAGATAGGCCAAGGAACAAAGGTCTGGGCATTTGCGCAGATAGGTGATAATGCCAGGATAGGAAAAAACTGCGTTATAGGAAACGGGGCATACCTAGACAGAAACATAGTAATAGGTAACAATGTTAAGATTCACAACAAAGCCCTATTGTATCGCGGCCTAGTCATAGAGGATAACTGTTTTATAGGCCCTGGAGTTTGCTTTACAAATGATAAGTCACCAAGGCATGATAAGATAAGGGATTTAACGGGTATAAGCTGGCGCCTTAAAAAAGGAGCATCTGTAGGCGCTAATGCGACTATACTACCGGATGTAAACATAGGACGCGGCGCGGTCATAGGAGCAGGTTCTGTCGTTACTAAGGATATTCCTGATGGCGCAATTGCCTGTGGAAATCCCGCCAGGATAATAAAATAATAATGTAGGAGCCGCCTCCCGGCGGCGAATGGAGAGAGAAGATGGGGTTTACAAATACAAAGACAAGCCCGATTAGGTTAGCAGCGGAATGGATACTTAACTCCGGCATCCAATCGGATGCGGGCGGGTTTTATTCCTGGTATGACATGGAGAAGAAGGATTACCCCTATCTCTATTCTGAGATAACCGGATATGGTATAACAACATTACTTTTTCTATATCGTATGGTTAAAGATAATAGATATCTGGATAACGCGAAGAGAGCCGCTGACTGGATCATCAATACCGCTCTGCATATCTGCGGCGGCGTGATGACGAGGTTATATAAGGACGATAAAAATGGGGACCCTTTCTATTCTTTTACCGGAGAGAATATATTCTCTTTTGATACAGGTATGGTTCTTTACGGCATGGTAAACCTTTACAAGGTAACAAAGGATATAAAGTATCTGAACGTATCTAAGGTACTTGCAGGATTCCTGGTTGATAAGATTCAGAAAGAGGATGGTTCTCTATCTCCGGCGTACAATGCCAGGGATAACCGCATAATAGAGTTATCGGATAAATGGTCTCTGCAGCCGGGCGCATTTCACGCCAAGGTAACGATGGGCCTGGCTGATATATCCGAAGTAACAGGAGATGAGAAATACCGTGACGCGGCTATAGCACTCTGCAGATATGCATTAAATAAGCAGAAGCCGGATGGCAGATTTATTACGGATAAGGTCTCAGGCTCTACAAACCTTCATCCGCATTGCTATGCTGCTGAAGGGCTCTTATATACCGGAACTTGCTTCAAGATAGAAGAGTTCATAGATTCTGCAAAAAAGGCCGCAACATGGATATTTGATAGAGTATCTGAAGATGGTATAAACGAACTATATAATCCGCATACAAATGCCTTTACCAATTTCCAGAGGTCTGATGTCCTTGCCCAGGCATTACGTCTTGGCGTACTATTTTCTCTAAAAGATAAGATAGATATGTTGAAATCGAAGTTGCTGGAATATCAATATATGGGTGAGGATAATAATCAGCATGGCGGGTTTTTATATGCAAAGAATACAAGCTGCGTGAATTCCTGGTGCACAATGTTCGCAATCCAGGCATTAGTGCTGCATGATAATATAAGTTTAGCA
>JBDRAM010000006.1:0-15930 GCA_043823785.1 Candidatus Omnitrophota bacterium | reverse complement strand
ACAAGAAAGAAGACCTTGATAAAGAAGATGAAAATCTCAAAAAAAGCCTTTGGGATAATGCCAAGAGGAACGTGCGCCTGTACTTTATTATAGAGAAGATAGCTATGGAGGAAAAACTGGAAGTAGAGGAGAGCGCATTGAGCGATAAGATAGCGGAAATTGCAAGAAATACCAAGCAAGACCCGGCGCAGGCAAGAAAAAAGCTTGAGGAAAAAGGCCTTATGGAAAATCTTAAGGAGCAGATATTGCATGATAAGGTTGTTGAGTTTTTGCTGAGAGAAGCCAAAAGAGTATCTTGAGGTTACGAAGGTTACGGAAGTTACTTTAAAAGCTTTACTTTTGTAGCAAAAGTAACCTACGTAACATGCGCAACCTGCGTAACATACTTAACCTTAAATTAAGAGGGAGGAACGATCATGAAGGAAAGCTATCAGACATTAATACCCATGGTGGTAGAGCAGACGGGCCGCGCAGAAAGAGCTTATGATATATATTCACGCCTTTTAAAGGATAGGATCGTATTTATCGGTACGCCTATTGATGATAATATAGCAAACCTTATAATTGCACAGCTTCTATTTTTACAGATGGAAGACCCTGATAAGGATATTAATGTTTACATCAATTCTCCAGGCGGCCATGTTACCAGCGGCCTGGCAGTATATGATACTATGCAGTTTGTCAAACCGGATGTAAATACATATTGCATAGGCCAGGCTGCAAGTATGGGCGCTCTGCTTTTAGCTGGCGGCGCAAAGGGCAAGAGATATGCTCTGCCTAACGCGCGTATAATGATACACCAGCCATGGGGAGGAGCCGAGGGCACAGCCTCGGACATAGGCATACAGGCTAAAGAGATATTACGCATAAAGGATAGAATAAACAATCTATTAGTAATCCACACTGGCCAGTCTCTTAGTAAGATAGAGCAGGATACGGATAGAGATTTCTTCATGACCGCGGAAGATGCGTCTAAATATGGTTTAATCGACGAAGTAATCACTAATGTTGGGAGTAAGAAGTAAATATTTCGCATATCGCATATCGTATATAGCATATTGTTTTATGGTATACGAAATACGACATACGAAATACGACATGCAGAACTGTGAAAAGAGGAGCATGACATGCAGAAACGATATCTATTGACACCGGGGCCTACACCGGTACCTACAGAAGCCCTATTATCGATGGCAAAGCCTATAATCCATCATCGTACTCCGCAATTTAAGGCTATTTTAAAAGAAGCTTTAGAATGTTTGCGTTATGTATTTCAGACAAAGAACGACTTATTTATATTTGCATCATCAGGCACGGGCGCTATGGAAAGCTCTATTTCAAACCTACTTTCCGCAGGCGATAAGGCTTTAGTAGTAAGGGGAGGTAAGTTTGGAGAGAGATTTGCCGAGATATGCCAATACTATGGCGTTGAGCCCTTTGTTATAGATGTAGAATGGGGCAAGGCTGTCGATCCCTCCGCTATCAAAGCTATGTTGGAGAAAAATAAAGATATTAAAGCGGTATACGCTACTCTTTGCGAGACATCTACAGGCGTTATCAATGATATAAAAGCTATAGGTGAAGTTGTTTCGAAATCAGACGCTGTTTTGGTAGTAGATGCCATAAGCGGGCTTGGATCCGTTGACATTAAGACAGATGAATGGAAGGTAGACGTAGTGGTGGCCGGTTCGCAAAAAGGGCTTATGGTGCCGCCTGGCCTTTCATTTGTAAGCGTAAGCCCCAAAGCGTGGAAGTTGCAGAAGCAGGCAAAACTACCCCGTTATTATTTTTGCTGGAATGCTGCCAAGAAGGCTGCTGATAAGGATGATACGCCATGGACGCCGGCTGTTTCGCTTATTATAGGGCTGCTTGAATCTTTAAAGATAATAAAAGAAGATATGCTAGAAGGTGTTCTATCAAGGCACAAGCGCATGGCTGATGCCGTAAGAGCCGCAGCCGCTTCTTTGGGGCTTGACCTTTTAGCTCCGGATGCCGCAAGCGATGCCGTTACCGCTATTAAGCTTCCTGATAATATAGACGGTGTCAAGCTGGTGAAAACAATGCGTGACACATATGGCGTGGGCATAGCCGGGGGCCAGTCAAAGCTTAAGGGAAAGATAATACGCATAGCTACAATGGGTTTTATGACACAATGGGATGTTATAATCGCCATATCCTGTCTTGAGATAGTGCTAAAGCAGATGGGATATGATTTTGAATTAGGCGCGGGTGTAAAGGCAGCGGAAGAAGTGTTTTTACGAAAAGAAACGGTTAGCACATAGGACATAGGGTCTAGGCCGTAGGCTCTAGGGTATATATAAAATAAATCCCTACACCCTAGGACCTGCAGCCTGTACCTTTTATTAAAACACAAGAACAAGGAGTAATACAAGTGTATAAGATATTAGTCTGTGATCCTTTAAGCGATGAAGGCCTAAAAATATTAAAGAAACAGAAGAATTTCAAAGTAGATATCATGCTAAAACAGTCTCCGGAAGAACTCAAAAAGATAATAGGAGAATACGATGCCCTGCTTGTCAGGAGCGGCACAAAAGTTACCGAAGATATAATAAAGCATGCCAAAAACCTTAAAGTCATAGGCAGGGCAGGCGTTGGCCTGGATAATGTCGATGCGGCAGCCGCTACAAAAAAAGGTATAATAGTTATGAATACCCCGGGCGGTAATACTATTTCTACGGCTGAGCATACTATGAGTCTTATGCTCTCGCTTTCCAGGAATATTCCGCAATCTGACGCGTCTATGAAAAGCGGCGCGTGGGACAGAAAGAAGTTTATGGGTGTTGAGCTTTACGGAAAGGTCCTGGGTATTATAGGCCTGGGCAGGATAGGAACCGAGGTCTCGAAAAGAGCTTTGAGCTTTGGCATGAGGGTGATAGCCTTTGATCCTTTTTTCACGGCAAATAAAGCAGCTACTTCAGAGATAGAACTCGTTGACTTAAAAAAGCTTTTCTCATTGTCGGATTATATTACCGTGCACACTCCCCTAAATAACGAAACAAGGCATATTATAAGCAAAAAGGAGATATCCATGATGAAAAAGGGGGTTAGGATCATAAACTGCGCGCGAGGCGGCATAATAGATGAGAAAGCTGTATTAGAGGCAATAGAATCAGGCATAGTCGCCGGAGCTGCTTTCGATGTTTATGAAAATGAACCTCCCAAGGATAGTCTTCTTGTGAAATCGCCTAAGGTAGTTGCGACTCCGCACCTTGGCGCTTCTACCGAAGAGGCACAGCTCAATGTAGCTGTTGAGATAGCATCACAGGTAAGTGACGCGCTTCTCGGAAAGGGTATAAGAAACGCCGTAAATATACCAAATCTAGACGCAAGCGTATGGAATGTATTAAAGCCTTACGTTATATTAACGGAAAAGATGGGATCGATGCAGTCACAGCTGGTAGATGAGCCGATAAAAGAAGTAAGCATAACTTATTCGGGAGATATAGTAAAGCACGATACCGTAGCGATAACTACGGCATTTGTTAAGGGGTTGCTTACTCCCGTTGTGGGAGAGATGGTGAATAATGTAAACGCGACAATTTTAGCAGAGGAGAGAGGCATAAAAGTCATAGAGTCAAAGACAAGCCAGGTTGAGGAATTCGCTCACCTTATCACCGCAAAGGTAACGACAAAGTCTAAGACATCTACGATATCAGGCGCCCTGTTCGCTAATAATAAACCGCGTATAGTAAAAATAGATAACTATTATGTTGATGTAGAGCCGGATGGCCATATGATACTTATATCAAATAAAGATCTGCCAGGTGTAGTAGGCCAGGTAGGGACACTGCTGGCTAAGAGCAATATAAATATTGCCGCAATGACTTTTGGCAGGGAGAAACCGGGAGGCAGGGCGGTAAGCATATGTAATGTTGACAGCCAGGTGCCCGAGAAGCTGCTTAACGCGATAAAGAAGCTTAAGAATATATATGACGCGAGGCTGATAGAGCTTTAGAGGAGCTTCCTACGAGGAGAAGATAACTATGAGAAGTAAAAGAGAAAATGTCATAAAAATAGTAGATGTTACCAACAGGGACGGGGTGCAGACTTCGAGAATATGCCTTTCGAAATTACAAAAGACCATGATAAACATCTTTCTTAATGAATTTGGTGTTTATCAGAGCGAGTTTGGTTTCCCTGTTACCGGGCACGAAACCAACTATATAAATGCGAACCTTGAGCTTGTGCGTAAAGGATTATTAAAGCCGATAGTCTTAAGCGGTTGGACCAGAGCTATAATACAGGATGTCGAGAAAGCATTAAAGAATACTAAAGTTGAACACTTGAATATATCTATCTCTACATCGGATCAGATGATAAAAGGTAAGTTCATGGGAAGGTTGGGCAGGGATGATGTCATCAAGATGATGACAGATGCTTTGGATTTTGCCAAGAAGAAGGGAATAAAGACAATAGGTGTGAACGCCGAAGATGCTTCCCGGTCTGATTTAGACTATCTTCTTAAATTCACAAAAGCAGCGAAGAGCCATGGGGCTGACAGGGTAAGGTATTGCGACACTCTTGGATGTGACGACCCGTTTACCATATACCAAAGGATATACTACCTTGCCAAAAAAATAGAAATGCCTATAGAGATACATTGCCATAATGACCTCGGCATGGTAGTCGCCAACTCCGTGGCAGGAGCAAAGGCAGCTATAGACGCTGGGGTGGATGCTTATATAAACACTACATTAAACGGAACGGGTGAGCGCGCGGGCAATGCTGACCTCGTTTCCGTTATATTGGCTATAAAGTATGGAAGGGGTTTCGCGGGTAAGTATAAGCTTGCTGGGAAGATAGACCTTTCAAAATCCTGGAAGATCGCCAAATACGCATCTTACGCTTTTGGAGTGCCGATACCCATAAACCAGCCCGGCGTAGGGGCTAACGCGTTCGCGCATGAATCCGGAATCCATGCTGACGGAGCGCTTAAAGACAGGCGTAATTATGAACTTTATGATTATGAGGAACTCGGTAGAGGCGAGCCAGAGATCATAGATACCGGCAGAAAGATAACAGCGGGTGAATATAGCGGAATAAAAGGTTTCCGTAACGTCTATGAGAAGCTAGAAATAAAATTCAAAAGCGAAAAAGAAGCTATAAAGATACTGGAGCTTGTCAGGTATGCCAATGTGCATAATCAAAAACCCCTTGTAGAAGATGAGCTTAAATTTATCGCGCATTATCCCGATATCGCGAAGAAATTATTCTCAGTAAAACCATAATGAAAGCAAGCAAATCGTTTCGTATGTCGTATATAGCATATCGTATATCGCATATAGCATATCGTATATCGCATATCGTATATAGCTTTTAAACGACATACGACATACGAAATACGATATACGAAAACATAAGAATAAGGATTTAAAAAGATGCCAAGCACTGTAGTTATAGGAGCGCAATGGGGAGACGAGGGAAAGGGTAAGATCATAGATATACTCTCCCGCAAATCGGATTATATAGTACGCTACCAGGGAGGAAATAACGCGGGCCACACGGTTGTCATAAATGACGAGAAATTTGTCCTACACCTTGTGCCGTCGGGCATATTGCATAAAGGTAAGATATGCGTTATAGGAAACGGTGTTGTGGTAAATCCCAAAGCTCTGATAGATGAGTTAGACGGTTTAAAGAAGAAGGGCATAAGCGTAGGATCGAACCTTTTGATAAGCGAGCAGGCTCACCTTATATTTCCATACCATTGGGTTATAGATGAACTGCGCGAGAAATCGAAAGGTAAAGATAAGATAGGGACTACCAAAAGAGGCATAGGCCCATGTTACACGGATAAGGTCTCGCGCTGCGGTATAAGGATAGCGGATCTTATGGATACAGAGATATTTCGCAGAAAGCTAAAGGAGAACCTGAAAGAGAAAAACGCTATTTTACGCAACGTATATGGTTTTAAGGGTTTTTCATTTAATGAATTATTCAGGATTTATAATGGTTATCGCGATGAGATAAAGAAGTATGTGGCAGATACAACATTGATAGTCAACGGAGCGCTTGATAATAATAAATCGGTCCTCTTCGAAGGAGCTCAAGGTACGCTTCTGGATGTAGATTTTGGAACCTACCCATACGTTACTTCCTCAAATTCTACAGCCGGAGGAGCTTGCATAGGTACTGGTGTGAGCCCAGCAAGGATAGGCAAGGTTATCGGCGTGGTCAAGGCTTATACTACCAGGGTGGGAGAAGGCCCTCTCCCTACTGAATTTTCCTCTAAGCTTATGGATATAATAAGGAAAAAAGGTATGGAGTTCGGAGCTACAACGGGCAGGCCCAGGCGCTGTGGATGGTTTGACGCTATTATTGTTAAACATTCCGTACTTGTAAACGGCATAAAAGAGATCGTTGTCACAAAATTAGATGTTCTTGACAGTCTTGAAAAGATAAAGATATGTACCGGCTACAGGTATAAAGGGAAAAGGTATAACACTTTTCCCGCCAACATCGAGATGCTTTTTTGTGTTATTCCGGAATACGAAGAATGCCCAGGTTGGATGCGCGATACGTCCAATATCACTAATTATAAAAAACTTCCAAAAAATGCCAAGGCCTATCTTAAGAGGCTTTCTGATATTGTAAATACAAGGATAAGTATGGTCTCTGTAGGGTCGGATAGGAAACAGACGCTAAGCCTATAGCCATGCCTAAAATATTTTTTTTATTTTGCCTGTTATCATTTTTTTTGACAGCAGAGGTATCTTATGCAAAGAGCATATTATGGCTTGATGGCAAGCTACCGCCTGATTCACAAAGTGAAGGCCTATGGATTTGGGATAACGATAAGAAGCACGATAATATCGCTTCGCATGCCAGTGGAATAAGCCAGGGCATGCAGAGCCATTCTTTTGTAACGCATCCGGGCGTAGAAGTAAATAGCGGTTCAAAGATAATACAGTATGTTTTTATTGATGCTGAGAAGCCCCCATCCGGCATAATGATAATATTCTCTGTTTCAGAGGGTGATGATATAAGCACATACTGGGAGCAGGGCCAAGAAGTCTTTAAAGGTATGTACATAACGTCGTGGTATATGGGAACTCTCCCCGATAAGGGTGAGTGGAGAGAGCTGATAATAGATTGCAGGGAACTTGATATAGAAAATCTAAGATTAAACGGCGCCTCTTTTATAACTAGCGATGGCAGAGCATGGTGGGGCCGTACGGTTATAGTAAACGATTAGGGTTAGCGTGTTAGCGGGCGTGCGGGTGAACCCGCTAACCAGCAAACCAGCTAACATGGTATGAAAACAAGGAGTTAAAAATGTCAAAGAGAAAACGAAAAGGTAAATTAAAATGGCGTTCAAAAAAGGCTAATAAAGGAACAAAGCCTTGCATGGGTTAACTTGCTATGTGGAATTTCAAAACACAGGCGAAGCGAACTACGCACGAAAGATATTGACGCAATATAAGTAGTAATGTTATAATATATTACGTAAAAAGGAGGCATGAGATGCTAAAAAGAAGCAGTATTTTACCTGTTGTGGTAATCCTATTATCAGCGTTTGTTTTTTCGGGATGTGCTGTAGGTTTCTATAAAGGCAGGCCCAGCGACCTTAATAAGATAGAAGAGCTCAAGGATGAACTCAGCCGCCTAAAAGAAGCAAAAGCACTGCTTGAGTCGAGATTAAAGAAAGAGATAGATTCTAATCAGATAAGAGTAGATGTTGAAGATAGAGGATTGGTTATAACCTTTTTGGCAGAAGTTCTTTTTAGCTCCGGCAAGTCCAAGATAAGAGCGGAGGGAGAGGAGATCCTGAATAAGGTAGCCAAGGTTTTAGAGGAAGAGGGCATCACCAATGATATCGGCATAGAGGGGCATACAGATAATGAGCCTATAAAACACTCAGGATATAAGTCCAATTGGGAGCTTTCTACAGCAAGGGCTACAAGTGTTCTGCACCATCTTGTAGATAGTTGTAATGTTAAACCCGAAAGATTGTCTGCAACAGGCTATGGAGAATATAGGCCGATTGCTTCTAATCAGACACCGGAGGGGAGGGAAGAAAACAGAAGAGTTGAGATTATAATAAAAACTGAGGAAGTTGTAAGTACAGCTACTCATGCGGGTGGCACGGAAGAAGACGCAAAATATGTTAAATGATCTCACATTGCAATTAATGGTATGAGGAAATATAAACATCACCGAAGATCGCAGAAAGCCATCGGCGAAGGCGATCTTCTTGTGAAAGGAGGGGAATATGGCAGCTGTAAAAGCCAAAATAAGTGATAAGAATTTAATAGCTATTCTTATCTGCACGGTTTTGATTTTGATTTTCCTTGCTTATAATGGAAACGCGAAGCTTGCATCTGTTGTTGATTCAAATGAAAGCATCAACAAGAGTGTTTTAGACCTTAACATGCAAATGATGAAGATGGGTGAGAAGACACTGGTTGCTGTTCAGGAGATGAGCCAACAGCGCACAGAGCTTGAAGAGCTTAGAAAAAAACTTACCCAGGAGAGGTTGAGGAACGTAGAGCTCCAGGGTCAAATGGA
Source organism: Candidatus Omnitrophota bacterium (assembly GCA_043823785.1). Taxonomy (GTDB): domain Bacteria; phylum Omnitrophota; class Gorgyraeia; order JABMRG01; family JABMRG01; genus JBDRAM01. The sequence goes on along the minus strand of JBDRAM010000006.1, from coordinate 7,401 downwards.
GAAGATGATTTCCGGAGTAAGCAGCGTTAAAACCCCTGCTCCTGCGCCAGCTCCAGCTTCACCCGAAGTTCCTGTTAGTTAATACATTGGACTTATAAATTTAAGGGTGTCAGACACTTTTTCTGATAAAGGGGTGTCCGGCACCCTTATTTTTCTGATAATAAGAGAAACATTATGATAGATGAGATAAAACTGCCAAGGCATATAGCTATAATAATGGATGGTAATGGGCGGTGGGCAGATAAGAGGTGCCTTCCTAAGTTATTAGGCCACACAGCAGGTGCCAGGACAGTAGATAGAATCACAACCGCATGCGCTAAATTAGGAATCGAGGTGCTTACGCTTTATAGCTTTTCTACCGAGAACTGGAAAAGGCCCAAAGAAGAGGTAGGGAGCCTTATGAACCTTCTTTGCGACTACCTTGATAAAAAATATAAGAAGCTGCAAAAAAATAATATAAGGTTAAAGGCCATAGGAAGGTTAGACGCTCTTCCTCCCAAGGTTAAGAAAAAGCTCTTTGATGTTATGGATAAGACATCCGGGAACAAAGCCATGACCCTTAATCTTGCGTTGAATTATGGAGGAAGGCAGGAGATAGTAGATGCTGTTAAAGGCCTTCTTCGTGAAGCGGATAAAGGAAGGCTTAAGGCAGATGATATTTCAGAAGAGATATTCGCGGATTTTTTATATACAAAAGGATTACCTGAGGTAGACCTTCTTATAAGGACAAGCGGGGAGATGAGAATAAGTAATTTTCTTCTGTGGCAGATATCATACGCGGAGATAGTAATAACCAAGACCCTCTGGCCTGATTTTAAAGCAGAGGACCTTGATTCCGCTATCGCCCAATACCAGAGCCGTGAAAGACGTTTTGGAGGAAGATGATGTTAAAGGATAGGATTATAAGTTCATCTTTATGGATCCTGTTTTTATGGCTTGTTATATTTATCCTGCCCAGTTGGGCCTTTGCTGTAGTAGCTACAGTATTAGTAGGCTTAGGATTGTATGAGTTTTTTAATATGATAGCCAAAAAGAATATACTGATTTACAAATACTTTGGCATTATAACAGGCTGCCTTGTAGTTGCAGCTGCCTATTTTCGCTATAAGCCTACGCAGGAGATAGAATTTATGCTTATTACTACAGTATGCCTTGTGGTATTTCTACTCCAGTTTACAAGGCGTAATACAGAGCATGCGGTAGCAGGCATAGCTACTACCATGTTCGGTATATTCTATATAGGATGGTTCTTTTCATTTATGATAAAGCTAAGGATGGCTCCCCCTCAAGGTTTGGATGGAAAGCTCTTAGTCCTTTATCTTTTGCTTGTAACAAAATCAGGAGACGTGGCAGCTTTTTTTTTAGGGACAGTTTTTGGTAAACATCAGCTTATTCCCCGCATAAGCCCTAAGAAGTCAGTAGAAGGAACAGTCGCGGGTGTAATCACAAGTTTTGTAATGGCTGTGGCCCTTAGGGGGCTGCTTCCCATAGTCCATATTACGCATATATATATAATAGGATTGATATTGAGTTTAACAAGCCAGATAGGGGACTTATCAGAGTCTCTTATTAAAAGAGATTGCAAGGTAAAAGATTCCGGCAGCTTATTTCCGGGGTTGGGAGGCATACTGGATCTTATAGATAGTCTTTTGTTTGCTACTCCGATATTTTACTTTTATCTCAGATTGATACCGTAATACACAGATGGGCACAGATATCTGCGCAATCAACAAATTTTAAAAAAATGAAAAATGTAGCTATATTAGGCTCCACAGGTTCCATAGGGATAAATACCCTAAAGGTCATAGAGTCGCTATCCAAAGGCTTTCGCGTTGTTGGATTATCCTCCTTTTCTAATATAGGCCTGCTACAGGAGCAGATCAGGATATTCAAGCCTTCTTTAGTCACAGTCGTTGACTCCAAAAAGGGCATGGAGCTTAAACCCAGAATAGATACCAGGCGAATAAAGCTGTTTTCAGGGGCAGAGGGCCTGAATATAATAGCATCGAGTAAAGATGTAGATATAGTGGTAATAGCTATATCAGGCGCGGCTGCTATATATCCTCTTCTTTCCTCTATAGATTCAAAAAAACATATATGCTTAGCCAACAAAGAGTCTATAGTAATGGCTGGTGATATTATCATGAAGAGGGCCGCCGGCAGAGGAGCCAATCTCATACCTGTCGACAGCGAACACAGCGCGATCTTTCAGTGTATAAATTCGTCAGCAATATCGAGCGTAAATAAGATATATCTTACAGGAAGCGGCGGTTCTTTATTTAAAACAGCAAAAGTGAGATTCCCGTCACTTAAGGTAAATGAGGTATTAAAGCATCCGAAATGGAAGATGGGTAAAAAGGTTACAGTAGATTCAGCCACACTAATGAACAAAGGCCTTGAAATAATGGAGGCACAGCACCTTTTTAAAGTCCCCGTTGATAAGATAAAACTTCTTATACACCCTGAAGCAATAATACACTCTATGGTTGAGTTTATCGATGGCGCTATCATGGCACAGCTTGGCGTAACAGACATGAGGCTGCCGATACAGTATGCTCTTACCTATCCTGAGAGGGTCAAGACTTCTATGAGAATGGTAGATTTTTCTGATATGGAAAATCTCACATTCCATAAGCCGGATATGGCAAAATACCCATGCCTCTCCTTAGCCATAGCAACAGCTAAGCTTGGAGATACATACCCCGCTGTGCTGAATGCCGCTGATGAAGAGGCTGTAAAGGCGTTTTTAGCTAAAAGAATAAATTTTGTTAAGATACCAAAGATAATCGAGAAGGTCCTTATGAAACATCACCCAGTTAAAGATCCTTGCTTGGATGATATATTTAAGTCAGATGAGTGGGCAAGAGAGGAGGCGCAAGGTTTATGTTAGGATTTATTACCGTAGTGATCGTATTTAGTATAGTGATTGTAGTCCATGAGCTTGGCCATTTTTTAATGGCTCGCCGCATGGGGGTTAAGGTAGAGAGATTTTCATTGGGCTTGGGGAAGGTGCTCTTATCCAGGAAATTCGGTGACACCGAATACGCGATAAGCGCCATACCATTTGGCGGTTATGTAAAGATGGCGGGTGAGGAACCTACCGATAAGCATGAGGGCAAACCTTATGAATTTTACTCCAAAGCTCCGGGGAAACGTTTTTGGATATTGCTTTCTGGGGCCGGTGTAAATTACATACTCGCGTTTTTGATATTCTCATTTATAGTGCCGACTTCGCGTGTAGGCATCGTACTTAAAGATATGCCCGCGGATAAGGCTGGCATACAGACAAAAGACAAGATAGTGTCTATAAATGGCGAAGAGATAAAATATTGGCATGAGCTTCTTGATATTGTATCGAATGACACTGAAGCAAAGCCCCTCAATATCAAGATAGAGAGAGATAAGGATATATTGGATTTTGTTGTTTCACCTGATATTGTCGAATCTGATACTTTTTTTGGTAAGCCTGTAAAAAAAGCAAAGATAGGAATAGGTTATTACGGAGATGTTGAAGTATTAAGGGCCAATCCATTGAAGTGCCTCGCAACAGGCGCGCGCCAGACTCTCGACAATACTTTATTGCTTTATAGATATATATGGTATCTTATAATGGGTAAGGTTTCGGTTAAAGGTTCTGTAACAGGCCCTGTTGGCATAGCTGTTATATTGGCAGAGGCTTTAAAAATAGGCATAGCGTATCTTATATATCTGATAGCCCATATAAATCTTGCGCTTGCTGTATTCAACCTTTTACCGTTTCCGGTGCTTGATGGCGGGCATATAATGTTCTTAGGCCTTGAAAAGATAAGAAAAAAACCTCTTTCGTTTAAGGCCCAGGAGATCATCCAATATTCATCCGTGTCTCTATTAATAGCGTTCTTCTTATTTGTAAGTTATAATGATGTTATGATGTGGGTATTTAAAAAGTAAATGAGGGCATAAGTTACGGAGCGACCGAAGGGAGTCCCCGGAGGGGATGTAAGCGACGTAACTTATAGGCCCGAATTTATCCAGAGGCTTCGACCCATGGGAGAAGCCGAAGGATCTCAAATATGAAAAGACGAAAAACACGTACAATAAAGCTAGGTAATGTAAAGATCGGCGGCAATGCCCCTATTTCTATACAGTCTATGGCGAAGACCGACACCAGGGATATAAGTGCTACTGTCAGGCAGATAAAAAGTCTTACAGATTCAGGGTGTGAGATCATAAGGGTAGCTGTTAAGGATAAAACTTCGGCAGAGGCAATAGCTAAGATAAGAAGAAAGATATCAATACCCCTTGAGGCGGATATACATTTTGATTATAAACTTGCTTTGCTGTCGATAGAATCGGGAGCAGAAGGCATAAGGCTTAATCCCGGTAATATACGCAAGCCTTCCGAAGTTAAAGAGGTAATAAAGGCTGCGAAGAGTAAGAAGATTTCGATCAGAATAGGAGCAAACTCGGGGTCGTTGCCTATACCCTATACCCTACAGCCTACAGCCTACAGCCAGGCAGATACTATGGTAAAGGTGATATCTGACTACCTAAAGATATTTGAAAAAGAAAAGTTCTATGATATAATGATCTCACTTAAAGCATCAGATGTCATTACTACTATAGACGCGTATCGCAAGATGGCAAAGGTTTGCGATTATCCTTTTCATCTCGGGGTTACAGCTACGGGTACAGATAATGAAGGGATAATAAAGTCTGCCATAGGCATAGGCACCTTGCTCGCGGAAGGTATCGGTGATACCATAAGAGTATCTTTGACAGCAGCTCCGGAGGAAGAGATTATTGTCGGCAGGCAGATTCTTCAGGCATTGGGACTAAGATCTTTTGGCCCTGATATAATATCCTGCCCAACTTGTGGCCGGTGCCAGGTAGATTTGGTTAAGATAGTTCAGGAATTTAAGTCACAACTGTCAACTGTCAACTGTCAACTGTCAACTGTCAAGCCGCTTTCCGTGGCAATTATGGGCTGCGAGGTAAACGGCCCGGGAGAAGCAAAAGAATCAGATATAGGCATTGCTTTCGGAAAAGATTCTGGGGCATTATTCAAGAAGGGTAAGATCATAAAAAAGGTAAAGGCTAAAGACGCGGTCAAGGAGCTTTTGAAAGAAGTTGAGAGTTTAGTAGGAGCCGCCTCCCGGCGGCGAATTTAAGCTAAGAGTGTAGAATGAGATATACACAAGCATTTATACCAACTCTAAAAGAGAGCCCGGCAGATGCTGAGGCTATAAGCCATAAGCTTATGGTAAGAGCCGGTATTGTAAGGAAGCTTATTTCCGGCGTATACTCCTATCTGCCTCTGGGTTTTAAGGTTCTAAAAAATGTAGAGGAAATAGTCCGCGATGAGATGGATAGCGCTGGGGCTCATGAGATACTTATGCCCGCGCTTCAACCTGCGGACTTGTGGCATGAGACAGGAAGATATGATGTCTTAGGTGATGAGCTTGTCAAGTTTAATGACCGCCACGGTAAAGAGATGGTAATAGGGCCTACCCATGAAGAAGTTATTACAGATATAGCCAGAAACGAACTCCATTCATATAAAGATCTGCCGAAGATAATATATCAGATACAGACAAAGCTTCGCGATGAACCAAGGCCCAGATTTGGCATAATAAGAAGTAAAGAATTTATCATGAAGGATGCCTATAGCTTTGACAGAGACCAAGAGGGCCTCGATTCAAGCTATAAGAAGATGTTCGATACATATAAACGCATATTCGTACGCTGCGGACTTGATGTTATTTCAGTAGAGGCAGACGCGGGCTTTATGGGAGGAAATGAATCAGCTGAGTTTATGCTCTTTTCTGAAAACGGTGAGGATATGGTAGTAGTTTGCGCAAGCTGTGATTACAAAAGCAGCATTGCGAAATCACCCTGCTTATCATCCGGAGAAGGAAAAACAGCCAAGCCTAAAACAGATAAGAGCGAAGAGGTCAAAACTCCGGGCCTGTCTTCCGTAGAGAAGGTAAGTGAATTCTTAAAATGTAAACCATCTCATCTTATCAAGACCATGATATATATTGCTGATGGAAAGCCAATAGCTGTACTGGTAAGAGGAGACCATGATGTGAATGAAGCAAAGTTAACAGCTGCCTTAAAGGTTAAAAGCTTAAGTTTAGCAGATGAGGCTGCTATACAAAAAATCACTTCAGGGCCAATGGGCTTTTCAGGGCCTTGCGGGTTAAAAGATATCAGCATGATAATAGACCATGCGGTAACAGGCATAGAAGACGGAGTCACGGGGGCAAATAAAAAGGACACGCACTTGATCCACGTAGTTCCCGGAAGAGATTTTCCGATAAAAGAGACTCATGATATAAGATATATAACTGAAGGAGACTCATGCCCTAAATGCAAAAAGCCGGTCGCGTTAAAAAGAGCGATAGAGGTAGGCCATGTATTTAAATTAGGGACAAAGTATTCTGACAGCATGAAGGCCAAGTTTCTCGATTCTGATGGTAAAGAGAAGCCATTTATAATGGGCTGCTACGGCATAGGAATAAACAGGATTATCGCCTCAGCCATTGAGCAGAATAACGATGAATACGGCATAATATGGCCTGAGGCAATAGCTCCTTATAAAGTAATCATACTTGCGCTAAATACAAATGATGAAGATGTGAAAGAGGCGTCAGAGAAGATATATGAGCAGCTTTCTAAAGCAGGTGTCGAGGTCTTGCTTGACGATAGAGACGTAAGCCCCGGAATAAAGTTTAAAGATGCTGATTTGATAGGCATTCCCACCCAGATCGTTATAGGCTCAAAAGGCATAAAGAAGTCCATCGCTGAAATTAAAACACGAGCTACCAACGAAAAAAAAGAAATTCCCCTTGACGAGGTTACCACCGTCATTGCGAGGCTTGCGTAGCAAGCCGAAGCAATCCCAATCCTTTAAACTAACCTGTGAGCATTGTTCGCAAAGCAGATTATTTCTCGCCAATAACTGAACTATTGCGAGGAACCTTCTAGTTCCAAGATAGAAAATAGCGGTTTCCGCCGTACTTTTGGACTTATGGCTCGTTCGTTTGGCGGAATTTAACAACGCGCATGCTCTTTGGCAGTTCCGCCACTCTCTCGCCATAAGCCCTAAAAGTACTTTTGGCGAAAAAAATTATGCTTTGCTCCACAACACTCACAGGTTGCTAAATAAGGTTTTGCTCCGGCCACCCCAAAGCTTTTTCGTATTGCCTAAGAAATTTTCACAAGATGCCCACAGCATACGCATTGCTCCGGTTACCTCAAAACTCCGTAGCGCATTCTTTTAACCTTTCTTCGACACTTTGAGGAGGTTTTTTGAGGACCCCTGATAGTTTCCCGACGAGGATATAGGAGCCAGGCGTTAAATCCGCTCAAAACATGGTGCCACAGAGTAGGGCATTTTTGCTTGACATGGGACGGTGA
>JBDRAM010000005.1:0-18532 GCA_043823785.1 Candidatus Omnitrophota bacterium | reverse complement strand
CATCTATATCGCGCAATGGCCTGGATAGGGAGTCCGCTGCCGGATGATGAACAAGCAGGCGCAACTGCTTTTGCGCCACGTTGCATGAAGGATCTAATTGAAGAAGGACTATTTAAGATGCGAGTGGACTTATTCAGTGAGATGGATTTGGTATTTTTCGATACCACATCGATATACTTTGAAGGCAAAGGGGGAGAGACAATAGGCAGCTACGGCTATTCAAAAGATCACCGTCCCGATCTTAGCCAGATAGTAGTAGGAATGGTACTTGACGGAGAGGGTAATCCCATATGCTCTGAGATGTGGCCGGGAAACACCGCGGATGTAAAAACCCTGTTGCCGATAATAGACAGGCTCAAAAAGCGGTTCAACATAACTCGGATATGCATTGTGGCAGACCGGGGCATGATAAGCAAAGCTACGATTGAGGAGTTAGAAAAGCGCTCCATAGGTTATATCTTAGGTGTACGCATGAGAAAGAACAAAGATATTCACCAGCACTTAATCTCAAAAGAAGGGTATGAGGAAATCTACGGCAAGAGAAAAAAGAGTAAAGACCCCAGCCCCTTAGAGGTCAAAGAGGTACGGATAGAAAAACGCCGCTATATTATATGCCATAATTCTGAGCAGGCCCGTACAGATGCCGAAACCCGCGAAATAATAATTGAATCGTTGAGGGGGAAGCTTAAAAAGGGAGGGGATAAATCGCTGGTAGGAAATAAAGGGTACCGCCGTTATCTGGCTATAAGCGGTAAGACACATTTTTGCGTAGATGAGGATAAGGTCAAAGAGAGTAGGTTATATGATGGGAAGTGGGTATTAACTACCAATACAGAACTATCAAGCGCTGAGATAGCGCTAAAATACAAACAGCTCTTGATGGTAGAGCGCATATTCCGTGATATGAAAACACTATTAGAAACCAGGCCAATCTTTCATAAATGCGATGAGACCATCCGAGGACATGTATTCTGCTCTTTTTTAGCTTTATTACTGAGAAAAGAACTTGAGAGGAACTTAGACCGATGTGACCACAGATTTGAATGGGAGGATATTAAGCAGGGTTTAAAGGCATTGCAAGAAACCCGTATTGAGGATAATGGGAAAACACTATATGTTCGAAGCAGACTACAAGGTTGTTGTGGAAAAGTGTTTCAAGGTGTAGGCGTAGGCATACCTCCAGCACTTAGAATGGCATTGTAAGTCAAATGGGAAAATTAATCCAAAATAGCCTCATGGTGCCAAAGAATTATGTCTTAACCCGACCTCGTCGAGAAACCTAAGGTTTTGTTCCGAAAGTGTAGAAGATGGGCTAAACTTATGACAGGGGATTCTGAAAAATGATAGTAAAGAAGATATCTTTGTTTTTGATTATCCTTATCTCGGTTATGATATTTGTCTATACCGGCAGGGTTTTTCTGGATAGAAGGCCCGGCTCCGGGGCTTCTTCGAGAGCATCGAATTCTGCCGGATATGTGTCAGACGAGGAGATAAGCGCTCTGATGCGCAATAGATTATCAAAACACGACTCCAAAGATATAGATAAAAAACAAGTAGATTATCCCGATCTCAGGCTTGAGGCAACCATGACTACCGGCGTGCCCAGGGCTTATATAAGAGAGCTGGATTCCCAGAGAGCGGCTTTATACAGCATAGGAGATAATGTCTCCATCGCGACTCTTATTGATATAAAGAGAGACGAGGTCTTGCTGGACGTAGAGGGAAATATATACAGTTTGTATTTAGAATCAGCCGACTTTGAAGAACCTATTGAGGATAGCCCCTCCAGCCTAAAGATAGTAAGAAGAAAGGATATATTAGGCGTTGTAAATAGCAATAATGATGGCTTGGGCACACTGGCAACACTTACGCCGCATAGAGATAATGAAGGAAACTTCAACGGTTATTTAATAAATGGAGTGAAAACAGCAAGCCCAGCCTCATTGGCAGGCATAAGGAATGGAGATATACTAACAGAGGTAAATAACCAGCAGCTTCTTACCCCCCAAAAGGCCATCCAGGTCTTTAAAAAAGTAAGGAAATTAAACGATATAAATATAGGGCTTTTGAGAGACTCAAAGAATATAACTAAAAAATACAGAATAAAATAGATCGCAACAGCACCTTCCACGCTTAACCTCCTTCAAAATATTGCAATATTTCAGTAATGATTTTCATAACTTATTATTTTACAGCTAATTATGTAAAAAACACTCAAAAATTTGCCAAAATACCCCTTATATATCTTGACTTTTAGACTTTTATATTCTAATATACTAAGACATGCTAAGAGTGAAGATAATAAGTTTGTATGTGGGTATTTGAAAAGATAGTAGTTAGTGGTGGCGCCGTACTCGCTATGCCGTTTGTCGCGGCATGATAGTGGCTTGCCATCCGAAGCCTACTACTATGAAGTTTCTATTAATAGGCGAAGGATGGTGGAGCTGGAGGGACTCGAACCCTCGATCTCTTGCATGCCATGCAAGCGCGTTTCCAGCTACGCTACAGCCCCACGTAGTTAGTTGACAGTTAACAGTTGACAGTTATTAGTTGATAGTATGTTTTATCCTATATAGAAAAAGATGAGAAATTATAACATCATTGGTTTAAGTTGTCAACGTAAGATTCGGTTCGCGGCCAGGAGGCCGCTCCTACGGTAATGCGTATAGGCGTACATGTTTCAATAGCAGGTAGAATTGATGAGGCCATAGACAGGGCCGCTGATTTAAGCTGTGAGACCATACAGATATTTTCACGCAACCCGAGAGGCTGGAAATCAAAACCGCTTGATAAAGAAGAGGTAGAGAAGTTTAGGCGTAAGCGCAAGAAGAAAGATATTTATCCTATATTAGTTCATATACCTTATCTTATAAATTTAGCTGCGCCTAAAGACAGGCTATGGAAACTTTCAATAGATTCATATATCGAAGACCTCAAAAGGACAGATCTTTTAGAAGCTGAATATTTTATAACCCATTTGGGTGCGCATACAGGTTCAGGAGAAGAGGCGGGTTTAAATAGATTTTGTGAGGGCCTAAACAAAGTCATAAGCAAGGCAAGGCCTAAGACAATGATACTTCTTGAGACCTGTGCCGGACAGGGGACATCACTAGGGCACAAATTCGAGCATATAAGATATATGCTTAAAAAAATAGATGGCAACAATATAGGCGTATGTTTAGATACCTGTCACGTATATGCGGCAGGATATGATATAGCTACGAAAAAAGGGCTCGATGAGACACTAGAAAAGTTCGATAAGGTCATAGGGTTTAAAAATCTGAAAGCTATGCACCTTAATGATGTAAAAGGGGGCCTGGGTTCAAAACTTGACAGGCATGAGCACATAGGAAAGGGAAAGATAAAAGAGGCAGGCATGAAAAGAATCCTAACTCATCCTGATCTTGTACATCTGCCCTTTGTAATGGAGACACCTAAGAAGGCTCCCGGGGATGATGCTATGAATATAAAGACAGCGAGAAAACTAGCTGGTTTAAAATGATAGAAAAATCATATCCATTCGATATTATAGAGAAGAAGTGGCAGGACTATTGGCGTGATATCAAGCTTTTTGTCATGGACCCTGAAAGCAAAAAGGAAAAATACTACTGTCTTGTAATGTTTCCTTATCCTTCTGCCGCGTTACACGTTGGCCATGGCAGAAACTATATACTTGGTGATGCCGTAGCCCGTTACAAGATAATGAAAGGCTTTAATGTGCTTTCTCCAATAGGTTGGGACGCGTTCGGCCTTCCCGCTGAAAACGCAGCAATAAAGAGTAAGATACACCCAAAAGAGTCCACATTTAAAAACATTCAGACCATGAAACGGCAGCTTAACCAGTGGGGTATAGGATATGACTGGGATAGAGAGATAACGTCATGCATGCCGGATTATTATAAATGGACACAGTGGGTATTTTTAAAGTTCTTTGAGAAGGGGTTTGCTTATAAGAAAAAGGCTGCTGTAAATTGGTGCCCATCCTGCAAGACCGTACTTGCGAATGAACAGGTGGTAAACGGAGGATGTGAACGCTGTGATGCAAAGGTGCGGGACAGAGATCTTGAGCAGTGGTTTTTAAAGATAACATCTTACGCGCAAAGACTATTAGATGATATGGCGTTTCTGAAAGACTGGCCTGAAAGAGTAAAGACTATGCAGGCCAACTGGATAGGCAAAAGCACAGGTGTTAATATAGATTTTTCTATAGACGGTGAAGATAAAGTTTTGGCATGTTTTACTACAAGGGTTGATACTATATTTGGCGCGACTTATATGGTGCTTGCTCCCGAACATCCTATGATAGGTGAGCTCGTAGAAAAAAGCCCTGATAAAGATGAGATACTATCATTCATAGAAAGGGTAAGAAAAGAGGACAAGGCCTTGCGCGCCGCGGTAGAGGTTGAGAAAGAAGGCATATTCACAGGAAGGTATGTGATAAATCCTGTAAACGGGAAAAAGATACCTCTCTGGATAGCGAACTATGTACTTATGGAATATGGAACAGGCGCTGTGATGGCTGTTCCGGCGCATGATGAGAGAGATTTTGAGTTTGCTAAAAAATATGGCTTGCACATAGAAGTAGTTATAGATAATCCTAAAAAGCAGCTTGACGCATCTACCATGGAGTCTGCTTACGTAGAAGACGGAATAATGACAAACTCAGGGCAGTTTAATAAGCTAAGCAACAGGGATGCCATGGGAAAGATAGCCCAATGGATGGAGCTTAAAAACATAGGAAAAAGAACAGTGCATTTTCGGCTTCGCGATTGGCTTATTTCAAGGCAGAGATACTGGGGAGCGCCTATACCTATTATATATTGTGAGAAATGCGGCGTTGTCGGTGTGCCTGAAAAAGATCTTCCGGTCCTCTTGCCTGATAATGTAGAGTTTAAGCTTTATGGCCAGTCTCCACTTGCTGGGTGTGAGGATTTTGTAAATACAGAGTGCCCTAAGTGTAAAAGTGAGGCCCGCCGGGAGACAGATACCATGGATACCTTTGTAGATTCAAGCTGGTATTATCTGCGTTATCTTTCTCCCAAGGACGATAAGAAGCCTTTTGACAAGAAACTCATAGATGAGTGGCTTCCTGTAGACCAGTATATCGGCGGCGTAGAACACGCTATTTTACATCTTCTCTATTCCAGATTTATAACAAAGGTATTGTATGATCTTGGGCATATAGGTTTCAGAGAGCCTTTTGGCGCGCTGTTTACACAGGGCATGATAATAAAAGACGGCGCTAAGATGTCAAAGTCAAAGGGAAATGTCGTGTCACCCGACGCGCTTATAGAAAGATACGGGACGGATACGGTACGCTTATACACTCTTTTTATAGGCCCTCCTGAAAAAGACGCGGAGTGGAACGATAGAGCGGTGGAGGGGGCGTATAGATTTTTAGGGCGCTTATGGAGGCTTGTAGAAAAACTGAATGCCTACACCCTACACCCTACACCCTACAGACAAGAAGACAGGGCGTTAGAGCGTAAGATACATCAGACAATAAAGAAGGTAACCCATGATATTGAAGGTGATTTTAAGTTTAATACGGCTATAAGCGCCATAATGGAACTTATGAATGAGACCATAGATGCTGTTGAAAAGGGAAGTATCGCCATGGCGCATGAGGCTGCAAAAACGGCGATTCTTCTTTTAGCTCCGTTTGTTCCTCACATAGCAGAAGAACTCTGGCAGAAGATTGGCAATGAGCCCAGTATATTTAAGCAGCCCTGGCCTGTTTACGATGAGGAAAAGGCTAAGGAGGATGAGCTGGTTTTACCTATACAGATAAGCGGCAAGGTCCGTTCAAAGGTGACGGTGCCAGCGGATATCACAGAGGATAAGCTGCGCGAGAAGGTCTTATCAGATGAGAAGGTCAGAAAGTGGATAAATGATAAGGAAATAAAGAAGTTCGTCGTGGTGCCTAAGAAACTGGTTAATATAGTAGTTTAGATTTCGTATTTCGTATATCGCATATAGTATATCGCAATAATATTTACGATATACGACATGCAACATACGATATGCAAAAACATTGAAACAAGGAGTGATAAATGGCTAAGAAGAAGATCAAGAAGAAGACTCAAAAGAAACTGAAACCGAAGAAGGCATTAAAGCCCAAAAAGGTAAAGGCTAAGAAGCTTAAGCTAAAACTTAAATCTAAGGCAAAGGCTAATCTTAAGTTAAAGCCCAAATCAAAGATTAAAAAGGTTTCTCAAAAAAAGTCCAAGAAGAAGATTGATCCTATGGCGCGCCTGCTTCTTCCTTTAGGCAGGATAAAGGAGATATTCCGCACAAGATACGGTTTCTTTTTATATGATGGGTCAGAGTTTGTAATAAATAATCCTGAAACGCCTTCGCCATGGAGCAATATTCTTACAAACGGCGACTATGGCATGACAATATCCCAGGCAGGATGCGGAATGAGTTTTAAGGGCGGTATTAACGGCAGGGTAACCAGATGGCAGCAGGAGTTTAAGGGCGGCAACCTCGGCAAATTTGTATATTTAAGAGATAACCAGACGCAGGATTTCTGGTCTGCTACCTGGAAGCCTGTATGCAAGCGGCCGGAATTTTATGAGGTAAGGCATGGCATAGGTTATACCAATATAAGTTCACAGAATAACGGCATAATATCCAGTATGATATATTATGTCGCGGCAGATGAACCTGTTGAAATATGGCAGATGCGAATCAGGAACATAACTGACCAGGAGAGATACCTGAGCCTTTTTAGCTATCTCGAATGGGATTTTGCCGGCCCTACAGGCAAAAGGGAGTATGATAAACTTTTCGTAGATACATCATATAATAGCCAGCTCAATGCTATTTTTGCCAAGACCCCGGATTCCCAGCATGCTTTTCATTCAGTAAATCATAAGGTAACCACATTTACCTGCGGGAGGGATTTCTTTCTTGGTTCTTATCGTGATCCGTCAAATCCCCGCTGCGTAGAAAAAGGTATGTGTTTTGAGGAGCAAGGTAGGTATAATGACCCGGCTGCCTGCCTGCATATAGATATAGAACTGCCTCCTCACGGCGAAAAAGAGCTTCTGTTTACAGTCGGTATGTGCAAGGAGAAGAAAGACGCAGACACTATAATTAAAAAATATAAAAACATAAAAGTCGTTGAGGAGGAGTTTTACAGAACAGGGCAGAGATGGGGCATAAGGCTTAACAGCTTCCAGATAACCACGCCTGATGAGGGCGCGAATATATTGAACAACAAATGGTTCAGATATCAGGCCATATCCGCGGGCCTATCAAGCCTTGGTTCTTTAGATAACCCCGTGGGCATGGTAAGCTTTAAGGATTATCTTATAAATGGGCTTGTATTTCTTTCGATAAACCCGAAATACTACAGGCCTCTGTTGATAGATTGCGCGGAGAAACAGTTTGAGGATGGGTCTGTTATAGAAGAATGGGATCCAAAGACTCATAAGGGCGCGAGGTCGCAGTCGCCTGAAACAGGGTTGTGGCTGCCTTACTGCGTATGTGAATATCTAAAAGAGACCATGGATTTGCCTGTTCTGGATGAAGAAGTCAAATTCCAGGATACAACTAAGCAGAGCCTATACTTACATTGCGTAAAGACAATAAACGCGGCTTTTGACATGATAGGTAAGAAAGGCCTTCCGCCTATGGCCTCCGGCGATTACCTGAAGAAGCTTGATGGAGGCTCGAAGGAATCAAGAGGAGAGTCTGTCTGGTTGGGGCAATTTTTGATATATATTATGTCAGAATTTATCAAGATATGTGAATTCAAAAAAGATAAGGCCCTTATCGCGGAATATGAGAGCAGAATAAAGAAGCTTAAGGAGAAGGTGAAAAAGATAGGGTGGGACAATGATAGGTTTATAAGGGCCATATCTCCTACGGGCAGAGGAATAGGCGTCTCTAAAGGTAAGGATGCGCGCCTATTTTTAGATACTCAGGCATGGGCTGTAATAGCGGGAATATGTGAGCCGGATGAAGCTAACGCGTTGATGGATAATGTAAAGAGCAACCTTTATCATGAGCATGGCCCGCTTGCGCTTTCCCCTCCTTTTACAGAGCATGAAGAGGATATAGGAACAATAAGCAAGCTTCCTCCCGGAGTAATGGAAAATGGCGGAGTCAGTTTAGAAGCCGCATGCTGGTCTATATGGGCAGAGACAAAGCTTGGACGCGCATCTAACGCGTGGGGCATATACGCAAAGCTAAATCCTGTAGATAGATCGCATAAATCCGATGTATATAAGCTTGAGCCGTTTGTTTGTTGTGAGTATGTAGATGGCACAAGCGCGCAGACCAACGGGTGCGCGAGGAATTCCTGGTATGGCAGGGCGTCATACTGGATGTTTAAGGTAATGACCGAAGATATACTGGGTATAAGGTCTACATATGACGGATTGCTTATATCGCCATGCATACCCAGCCGCTGGAGATTATTTAAGATAAGAAGAAGTTTCCGTAACGCGTACTACACTATAGAGGTAATAAACCCTCGTTATGTCTCGCAAGGCATAGCGGAAGTCATCATCGACGGTAAAAAGGTAAAGTCGAACCTTATACCCGCCTTCGGAGATGATAAGAGGCACCATATAAAGGTGATCATGGGCAGGGCTAAGGGGTAGATACGTGTCGTATTGCGTATTGAGTATTGTGTATTGCGTGCATATTTTTCGCACTACACACGACGCACTACGCACGACGAGGTGTTTCTTTACACATGACATACGAACCTAGGACGTACAGAAGATATACAATATCAGAAGACCTGGTTTCATTCAGGGTAACTGTTTTTGAAACAGACCTATTTATATCCAGCGACAGAGACCTTAGCGATGAAGCGGAAGCGGAAATAAATAGATTAAGACGTGATATAGAGAGCTATATAAAGAAGAACCCTGATTTTAAAGAAGCCTTGGAACCTGTTGCCTTAGATAAGAGAGCGCCGCTCATTGTAAAAGATATGATCGAGTTTTCCAGCGATGCCGGAGTAGGGCCTATGGCCGCGGTTGCAGGCGCGATAGCAGAAGGAGTGGGCAAGAGGCTGCTTGAGTTTAGCTCACAGATCATTGTAGAAAACGGGGGCGATATTTTTATATCTTCTAAGAAACCGCGAATTGTCGGCATCTATGCCGGGAGTTCAAAGCTTAGCAAAAGGATAGGCCTTAAGGTAGAATCAGATTATACTCCTTGCGGTGTATGTACATCCAGCGCTACAGTAGGACATAGCCTTAGTTTTGGAAAAGCTGATGCAGTAACGGTATTATCTAAGTCGGCATCTCTCGCGGACGCGGCAGCTACTTCACTATGCAACAGGGTGCAGGTAAAAGATGACATTGAAAAGACTATAAGTTATGGCAAGAATATAAAAGGCGTAGATGGCATTGTCATAATATTTCAGGATACGCTTGGCGTATGGGGCAATATAAAATTGGTTGATATATAGGGCAAACCTAGGTATAATAAAGTTTAAAGGTTAAAAGGTTTAAAAGTTAAAAAGTTTAGAGGATAAAGATGAAGAAGAAAAGAATTGTTTTACATTTTCCACATAAGTTGATAGATAAACCAATATCCTACCACTTAGTAAAGGAGTATGATCTTGTATTCAATATACTTCAGGCAAAGATTACACCCAACGAAGAAGGCGTAATGGTCCTTGAGTTAAGCGGCAAGGATAAGGACTATGCTCATGGCATAAAGTTTTTACAGGATCAGGGAATAAAGGTCCAGACGCTGAGCAGGGATGTAAAAAGGAACGAGAAGGGCTGCACGCATTGCGGCGCATGCGTAGTAGTATGCCCTACGGGCGCGTTATATGTTGATAGAAAGACAATGGAGGTAATTTTCGACATAGATAAATGCATAGCTTGTGAATTGTGCGTTCCAGCTTGTCCTCCGCGCGCCATGGAAGTGAAGTTTTGAACCACAGATTACGCAGATTGACCGTTAAGCGATTTGCTTACAGATTACACAGATTATAATTATGCAGCGTAGGACAGAGACCATGAAAAAGACAAAGACAAATAAATTATCATACAAAAAGCAGATAGAGACTTTATCGAAGGTAAGCGAGGCTATTACCTCAGGGCTCTATCTTGAGGACATATTAAAGCTTATAGTCACAATTACGGCGGAGGTTATGAACTCAAAGATATGCTCCCTCATGCTTATCGATGAAAAGTCTAAGGCCTTGGTTGTAAAAGCAACTCAATCTGTTAGTGAAGAGTATAATAAAAAACCAAGCTTACGCTTGGGTGAAGGGATCGCGGGTAAAGCAGCCTTAGGCGGTAAACCTGTAATTGTCAAGGATGTAAGAAAAAGCCCTGATTATAGGAATGTAAGCATAGCTAAAAAGGAAGGCCTTTGCTCTCTCCTGTGTGTTCCGCTAAAAGTAAAGGATAAGATTATAGGTGTGCTAAACCTTTATACCTCAAAGCCGCATAAGTTCAACAAGTCGGAGACAGATGTACTTACCGCTGTCGCGAATCAGGCAGCTATCGTAATTGAAAACGCGCAGCTTTTAGTAAAGACCAGGATAGTCCAGGAAGAGCTTGAATCAAGGAAGATCGTAGAGCGCGCAAAAGGTATATTAATGAAGACGCAAGGGCATACCGAGGATGAAGCGTTTCGCAGGATACAGAAGATGGCTATGAATACCCGCCGTACAATGAGAGAGATAGCGGAGGCCATAGTACTGGCGCAAAGCGTTGGGTGATATATAAATGACAAAATTGTCCATCTGTTCATCTGTCCATCTGTTCATCTGTATTTATTACTGTTGAACTTATGAACAGCTGAACCTTTGAACTATTAAACTGTTTTGTTATTTGTCATTACAAAAGCCGGACCTGACATAAGTGTCCGGTAGTTTTATCTTAAAGATATGAGAAGATACGATATTATAGTTGTTGGTGCGGGACATGCCGGATGCGAAGCAGCGCTTGCTGCCGCGCGCATGAAGCTAAAAACTCTATTGATAACCATGGATAAAGAGTCGATAGCCCAGATGTCCTGCAATCCTGCTATAGGCGGCCTAGGCAAGAGCCAGCTTGTAAGAGAGATAGATGCGCTTGGCGGCGAAATGGCTAAGGCCACCGATGCTGCCGGAATACATTTTAGAATGCTAAACAGGAGTAAGGGGCCTGCGGTATGGTCATTACGCGTACAGGCAGATAGGCATAAATATTCAAAATATATGCAGGACGTAATTTTGTCAGAGAAAAACCTTCAAGTAGCAGAAGATGAAGTCACTGATATATTGGTCAGAGGTAAAAGGATAAGAGGCGTCAGGGTAAAAGACGGCAAAGATATTACCGCAAAAGCTGTTATACTTACGCCGGGCACTTTTTTGAACGGCCTTATACATATCGGGCTTGAACATAAACCTGGCGGAAGATATGGCGAGGCCGCGTCTATTGGCTTAAGTGAATCCTTGAAAAAAATGGGTTTTAATTTAAGCACTCTTAAAACAGGCACTACGCCAAGAATAAAAAAATCTTCAATAGATTTTACCAGGCTAATGGCACAGCCCGGAGACAAAGAACCATTCAGCTTTTCTTTTTCAACTAAGAAGAGATTGCAGAATAAGGTGTTATGCCATCTTACTTATACAAACCCAAAGACCCACCATATTATACGCAGCGGCCTTGACCGCTCACCGCTCTACACCGGAATCATAACATCTGTAGGCGCAAGGTATTGCCCCTCTGTAGAGGATAAGGTAGTTAAGTTTTCAGAAAGAGAGAGGCATCAGGTATTTTTAGAACCCGAGGGCCTTGATACGGATTGGTACTATCCTAATGGGCTTGCCACAAGCCTGCCTTTGGATATACAGCATGATATGATACACTCTATCGAAGGCCTGGAGGAAGCGGAGATATTAAGGCCAGGCTATGGTATAGAGTATGAATTTATACAGCCTACACAGCTTTTCCCGACCCTGGAGTCAAAACTGACAGGAGGCCTTTATTTCGCGGGCCAAATAAATGGCACTACAGGCTACGAAGAGGCCGCTGCCCAGGGCCTGATCGCCGGAATAAACGCTTCTCTTAAATTAAAAAAGATGAAGGATCTTGTCCTCGGAAGGTCTGAAAGTTATATAGGCGTTCTTATAGATGATCTGGTGACAAAGGGGACCAATGAGCCTTACCGTATGTTTACCTCGAGAGTAGAATATAGGCTTATGTTACGGGAGGATAACGCTGATATACGACTTAGAAAATATGGGTATAATGCAGGGCTTATAACTAAAGAGGAATTAAAAAATACCGAGGCTAAAGCTGAAAGGATCGACGCCGCAGTAAAAAAATTAAACATAATAAAGATAAAACCAGGCCCTAAGATAAACAAGATGCTGGAAGGCCTTCATACATCAAGCATAGAGAGGACAGTATCCGCGACAGAGCTTCTAAAAAGGCCGCAGGTAATGCTTGAGGATCTTAAAAGATTAAATATTGTTTCAGGCTCCTTATCTTTAGATGAAGAACGAACAGTTGATATAATGATAAAATATGAAGGTTTCATCAAGAGGCAGATGGCTGATATAAGGAAGATGGAGGATGTAGACAAGATAAGGATACCCAAGGACATGGATTTTTCTAAAATATCAGGGCTATCGCGAGAAATAGTGGAAAAACTCAATGGGGTCAGGCCTTTCACCCTAGGCCAGGCATCCCGCATTTCCGGTGTTACTCCCGCGGCCATTATGCTTCTTATGGTCTACCTCAAAAAACCAAACACTACCATGAAACTCTAACCTGACTGGTTCCTTGCAGCATCTGAGTTTGTACTTTTCTATGCTGCAAGAAATATCGAAGATAAATTCGGGAAAACTATGATTCAGGTGTCAGACACTTCTAATAGAAGTGTCTGACACCTGAATCACGGGATCAAGAAAATGCACCTTAGAAAATGCGGCATTTTCTTGATAGTATAGGAAATTATATCTTTACCCCGACTCATATGATGTGGGTAAATTCTCTACGATAATTTACCCACATTCGTCGGGGTCTGCGGAAAATCTGCTAAAGCCTCTGCCGAAGGGCAGATTTCCTTGACAGGCTAAGGCAGCACTTATATAATATAACAGATGTTAATCCAAGCATTAATATTTTTATTAGCACTAATAATACTATATGCCGGCGGTGAGCTATTTGTTAAGGGGTCATCGAGCACGGCACGCATATTTGGAATAAAGCCGCTGATTATTGGATTGGTTATCGCGGCTTTTGCTACATCTTCACCCGAGTTTTTTGTCAGCCTTCTGGCTGTCTTGAGAAAAAACAGCGATCTCGCGATAGGCAATGTTATAGGAAGCTGCATAGCGAACATAGGCCTGGCATTGGGTATAGCAGCTTTATTCAAGCCTATTACTATAAAGTCTTCCATAATACGAAGGGAACTGCCTATCCTTGTTGTTGTTACCCTGGTGTTTTTCGCGATGTGCCTTGATTATAGGATAAGCAAGCTCGAAGCTTTTTTACTTATTATATCTTTTTTTCTTTTTATATTTTACTGTATAAAGACTGCTAAAGAAGATGCGCAGTCCAGCGAATATCCAGAAGCAGCAAGGCCGTATCCCAGGGCGAGGCCATTTATATTTCTCGCAGCCGGCCTGGCCGGACTTTTGATAGGCGCCCACTTTTTAGTAGAGTCGTCTGTAAGTATAGCCAGGCATTTTGGGATAAGCGACATGCTTATAGGTTTGAGTATTGTTGCCATAGGAACATCGTTGCCAGAGATAGTTACTTCTATAATGGCATCCGTACGCGGCGAAAGCGATATTAGCATAGGGACTGTTGTAGGAAGCAATATATTCAACATCTTGGCAATCGTAGGATTTGTATGTTTTATAAGCCCGGTAAGCATTAAGCCCGGTGTTATTATGATCAGCCTTCCGCTTTTACTTTTATATACCCTTGCGCTGGGGCCTATACTAAAAACCGGGCTTAAGATAAGCAGGGCAGAGGGCGCATTTCTCATTGTCACTTATTTCTTATATATTTACCTCATTTTTATAAAAAGATGAATAGATGCAGACATAAGGATTGTAAAGAACAGGCACTTAGTCTTTCAGATTTCTGCTGGCATCACACAGAAGATAAGGACGCCTATAGAGCTGTACTTACAGAGCATATAGATTCCCATGGCTCGATAAAAGGTTTTTATCTGCGAAGGCTGGAATTCAGGGAGGCGCAGTGGCAGAATATAGATGCTGAGGATTCAGACCTTGCGGGGAGCGATCTTTCTTATGCTGACTTGGCTGCCGCGAACTTTAAAAAAGCCAACCTTACAGGCGCAAGATTGAAAAATGTCAATCTGGCCAGCGCTGATTTTGAAGATGCGCACCTGCTGAGGTGCGATCTTTCAGGGACAAGGTTGTGGCATACATCTATAAGGAATACAAATCTTGCTGAATCGGATTTTCAAGGAGCTGATTTTTTAAAATCTACACTTTCAAACGTAAAGCTTTGGCATGTAAATATCGATAACGCGAAATTCTTAAGCCGGCATAATTTTATAGGCAAGGCGCCTATAAATGAAAAAGGCTCGCTTTCAGCAAGCGAAGCCTACAGAATTCTTAAGCAGTATTTCGTGGCAATGGGAAGGTATGATGACGCAAGCTGGGCCTCTTTCAAAGAGAGGCAGATGGAGAGAAAATACTTCTGGCGCAGTAAAAAACCCGCGTATTTTCCGTCGCTGACTATGGCTCTGCTATGCGGTTACGGAGAAAAGCCCTATAGAGTAATTACATCTTCTTTGGTGATCATATTTTCATATAGTTTCTTATATTCGGCATTAAATGCGTTAAAAATTCCGGCGGATAGCATCAGCGCAAAGCTTGGATCATGGGACCATATATATTTCAGCATTGTTACATTCACCACTTTAGGCTTCGGGGATATTACGCCTAAGATGAAGCCTTTTTTTCAGATGCTTACTGTTTCAGAAGCTTTTATAGGTGCTTTTATGATGGGGCTTTTTGTTTTTACGCTGGCACGAAAATATACTGCCCGTTAACATGCGAGGTGTCTTATGTTAAAGCAAAAAATAGAGGATGATCTAAGGGCCGCTCTTAAGGCTAAGGACGATATAAGGGTTTCGACACTTCGGCTTTTAAAGGCGGCATTGCTTAATGCGGAAATAGCTAAGAAGCAAGAGATAGGCGATGAAGAGATCATATTATTGATCAAGAAGCAGTTGAAGCAGCGCAGGGATTCTATAGAGGGTTTTAAAAAAGGCGGGAGGCAGGACTTGGTAGATAAAGAGACAAAGGAGTTTGAAATACTGAAGGCCTATCTTCCTGATGAGCTGGATCCCGATGAGATGCTTGCTATTGTTAAAGAGGCTATTTCCGAATCCGGGGCCTCATCACCTAATGATATGGGAAAGGCTATGAAGCAGGCAATGGCAAAGATAAAAGGGCGCGCTGACGGAAATGCTGTGAGTGCTATGGTAAAGAATATTCTCTTTAAAGAAGATAAGGATAGCGCCTGATGCCAGGGATTAGAAAAAGAAATAAAATAGTAAAAGACGATTATATAATGGATTAATGGGGCTCATGCGATATGGAAAAAGAAGCAAAGAAAAGTTTTTTTGAGGCCTACTTTTTTATAGCGGTTCTTCTCGCTGTATCTTTCTTAACAAACCAGATGCAGTCAAAAGGCATAGGAGGCTGGTATATTTTTGCCCCTTTTGCCGCAGGCATAATAAGCTTTGTTTTTCAGATATTTTTAAGCCGAAGGCCATTAGTAGAGCTTTACTCTAAGGGCTACCCATATCGCAAGCTTAAGCCTTATGGCGTGATAAGCGCTTTCCTGCTTTTTGAGCTTGTCCTTGCTTGGGGTTTATACACAAAGCAGATACAATTTTTAAATAAGGACCTTTTCCTGATCACAGTGGTATTAACAGGCGTGATAGCATATTACCATAGCTTTGTCAGGATGAAGATAAGCCTAAGGTTCTTATTCCTGGCGATATTTGTCCCTTTGGTCGCTGCCGGCGTGGCATTGGGCATGGGAAGCTATTTTGATATTTTAAAATTTACTGTTCCTGCCAAACCTGTAGGCGATGCGGTCTTTTTTAACACCATATATTGGATATTGTTTTATATATTTTTGCAGATGGCATGCGAAGAACCGGCGTTTCGGGGTTATCTTATGCAGAAGTTGATAGCCCGAGGGGAAGTGTATGCCATTTTGTTCTCTTCATTGGTATTTTCAGCATGGCGCTTCTTTTTTGTATTCTATTCAGGGGCAGACATTGCCTGTATATTGCTTGCGTCCGCGGGTAATTTTATAATGGCAGTAATGTTCGCGCTCTTATTTGTAAAAGGGCGCAACCTTCTTGTAGCTGCTATATGCCATGGCATAATAGACGGCCTCTACGTAAGTATATTTTCATTGGCAGGGCCTCCCGGCATAAGAGAGTATATAAATTTTCTCACTCCCTACTCCCGCACACAGCTTCTGGCTTTCTGGGTATCATGCCTTTTTATAGGCTTGATCTTGCTTACCTTCATCCCACGTAAAAAATTACATGCGCGTTAAGGCTGTTATATTTGACATGGACGGAGTGCTCATTGACAGCATGAAATTTCATGCTAAGGCATGGCAGGATACCTTTAAGCCTATGGGGGCTGATATATCTACTTATGAGGTATATGCCAGAGAAGGTGAAAACTGGCGCAAGTCTACGAGGGATTTTTTAAAGATGGCAGGATATAAGCCTACCCGCCCTTTGGTAGAGAAGGTATTTGAAGAGAGAAGCAGGATATTTAAAGATATATTCAAGCCCAAGGTGTTTAAGGGTGTTAAGTCTTTGCTGCTGATGATCAAAAGAAGCGGTTTTAAAATAGGCCTAGTCACCGCAACGCCCAGGCAAGATGTTAACAGGATGCTCCCTTCTCATATAATGAAATTATTCGATGCTATGGTCTGCGGAGGGGATACAAAAAAAGGGAAACCTCATCCTGAGCCGTACCTTGAGATGCTAAAGAGGCTTAAGATCAAGGCAGGGGAGGCTATAGTTGTTGAGAACGCGCCATATGGTATAACTTCATGTAAGCTGGCAGGGATAAGGTGTGTCGCGGTGGCTACATCTTTGCCGAAGAAGTATCTTAAAGAAGCCGATATTATCGTAGATTCGCTGGCTGATGTAAAAGAGTATTTTTGTTCTAGGTCCTAGGCCCCAGGCTGTAGGGGCTAAGATAAGGAGGGGAAGAGAGATGGATAAGATATTTATGATATCATTGTTATTGCCGATGCTGATCTTTAGTTTTATCTCATCCGCTAACGGCCAAAGCCCTAATGGCAAAAAGATATTGGCTATAATAGCAAGCTCAAACTTCAGGGATGAAGAATTGCTTGTCCCTAAGGGAATATTTGAGGAGGAAGGCTTTAAAGTTGTCGTAGCGTCTTCTTCTCTTGAGGCCTCCCGTGGCATGCTCGGGGCAGAGATCAAACCTAACATTCTTATAGGTGATGTAAATGTCGATGATTATGATGCTGTAATATTTGTCGGTGGTTCAGGCGCATCGGAATACTGGGATAACGAGATTGCGCATAAGATAGCAAAGGATACATTAGGAAAGAAGAAGCTATTGGCAGCTATATGCATAGCGCCTATAACGCTCGCAAATGCAGGAGTTCTAAACAACAAAAGAGCTACAGTGTGGTTTTCGGAGGCCAATAAGTTAGCTGGCAAAGGCGCCTCCTATACAGGTTCTGTTGTTGAAGTTGACGGAGATATTATAACCGCAAACGGCCCCACCTCTGCCTCAGAATTCGCCGAGGCAATAGTCAAGAAGCTAAAGTAGAAATATTATACATGGCTATTTGTTGCAATAAAGCTATGGTAACGCTACTTCGCAACACGCATTTTTTGCCTACGGCCCGCATCTTTTAAACTAAGACAAAAACAACTCGTCTTTCAAATTAGCTGCGCTAATTTGAAAGACCCCTTATCCCGCCTTTGGCGGGATTTCGGGGCCAGGTCGGCTATCGCCGACGGCTCGGACATGGTTTTTGTCTCGCCCCGGATTGCAGAAACTTCGTGGAGAGAAGTTCTACGGGACTCGCCTTCGGTTAGTTTAAAAGATGCTAAAAAATGCTATTGTTGCTGCCGTAGCGTTACCATAGCCGTTATAGCAAGATAGAAATATGGGGACAGCGCCTCTATTTCCAACCTGACAAAACTAACCTGGTTAAAGTAATGTTTTCAGATTACCCACTATAGGCTAGGATGCAATGCGAAGCAGGATGTTGAAAATTTGAGCGGGCACGGTTCCGCCAGAGCCAGCACTTGGCGGAGAGCGAGAATTTTCGACAAGCGAGCAAAACCTAAGCTGGCGAGTTTTGCGAGCGGTTCTGCGAGTATTATATCATAGCCGTTATCATTTTTAGTAATATATTAGCCGTTCGCTTAGCTTCATTTGCTTCCTAAAAAATCTCTTCCATCCTACCTTTGTAAAAAACCAGAAAAAATAAAAAAAGACTGGCGTCCTCTTACGTTTTATGGTATAAAATAATCTATGGGGAAAACA
>JBDRAM010000004.1:0-18555 GCA_043823785.1 Candidatus Omnitrophota bacterium | reverse complement strand
TTGATCTTGCCTCATCCTCATACTCTGTTGTCTTTATGGTCTTGGCGTTCTCACCTACGTAGTCTGAGAGCTCAACAAAGAACCATGCCGGCTCCTGCGCTATGCCTGACTCGTACTTGGTGGTGGTGAGCTTATAGCTTGTGATATTATCAGATGAGTCGCGTGTGATGTTTTCCTGGAGGTCTATCTTTACTATGATAGTGCGCGCGGCGTCATCATACTCTGTTGTCTCTATAGTATGAGCGTCGTCTCCCACATAGTCCCTCATCTCAACGAAGAAGTATGAAGGATCCTGGGCTACGCCGTCCTTGTATTTGGTGGTAGTGAGTTCATAATTCAGGACTCTCTCGTACTCATCATAGCCAAAGTCTGTCTGTGTATCTATCTTCTTTATATCGCCACCTACAAAGTCGCGATATTCTGTGGTAACTATGGTGCCCGCCCTTGTAAGAGTATAATCAGATAACACCACTCTGAAATAGCTTGCCTTTTCCTCGGTATCTTCGTAGTATGCCTGGCTCGTAAGATCATAACCTGTCACCCTGTTGTATTCATCGTAGCTGAAATTTGTCTGGGTATCTATCTTTCTTATTGCTCCAGATAATGAGCCAAGCTTCTCAGTGGTTACTATCTTTCCGGCCTGATCAACGGTATAATCGCTTAATGATATACTAAAGTAGCTTATCTCGCTTGCTATGCCTTCATAGAACTCCTGGCTTGTAAGGCTATAACCTGCTACCCTGCCGTATTCATCATATATAAGGTTGCTCTGTGTCTCTGTCTTCTTGAGATCTACCATGAAAGCATCGCGATATTCTGTAGTAGTTACCCTGGCTGCCTTATCTAAAGTATAATCGGAGAGTGACACCTTAAAATAGGTTGCTCTATCGCCTTCAACGCCATATATAGTCCTGGTTGTCAGGCTATAGCTTAATACCCTCTCATACTCATCATAGCTAAAGTCGGTCTGCGTATCTATCTTCTTTATGTTGCCTCCGATAAAGTCGCTGTACTCTGTGGTCTCTATTGCGCCTGCCTTCGCAAGTGTATAATCAGACAATACCACGTTGAAATAACTCGTCTTCTCCTCGGCGCCGCCGTAATATGCCTGGCTGGTAAGGTCATATCCGGTTGCTCTATCGTACTCATCGTAGCTGAAGTTACTCTGTGTATCTATCTTCTTTGTGTTGCCGCCGATAAAGCCGTTGAATTCTGTGGTAGCTATGCTGCCTGCCTTATCGAGTGTATAATCGGATAACTCCACATGGAAGAAGCTGGCGGATGCCTCTCCTGAGGCATATACTGCGTCCAGATCGCCCGCCATACCGTATACAGCATAAGATGTAAGATCATATGAGATGACTCTGTTGTATTCGTCATAACTGAAGTTCTGCTGTATATCTACCTTTTTTATATTTAATCTTGAATTGTCTGAATATTCTATTGTGGTGACCTTGCCGGCCTTATCAGCAGTGTAATCATCCATAACGACTTTTGAATATGTGGCATTGACTCCTTCTTCATCTTCCAGAAGCGTAAGGTCATCCGTGTTTACTATCAATTCGCCATAAACAGCGTAGCTGCTCAGATAATATTCCTTTAAGCGTCCATATTCATCGTAGGCAATAGCCGTGTCTATATCCTGCACATCTATCTTTTTTGCCTGGTCCATGCCGCTGTCTGTATACTCAATATTCATGACACCCGAGGCGCGGCTCGCGTCTTGAGGGCCATACTTCATAGTCGTCTCAAAGTAGCTGTTCTTAGCGCCTGATATTCCGTAATGCAGTTCTGTATGAAGCCTGTATGATACAACTCTGTCGTATTCGTCATAGGCAATATCCGACTGAGTATCGACCTTCTTTATATCCGTTAATAGCGAATCTGAATACTCGGTCGTTACAATGGAGCCAACCTTATCGCCTGTATAATCCTGAAGGCCCACTTGCGCATAAGTCATAACGACCCTCTCGTCAGCTTCCAGAACCGAAAGATTATTTATATCAACTGCTATCTCGTCATATATAAGATATGTTGTTAATATATATCCTTTAAGTCTTTCATATATATCGTATCCTCCGTCTACATCTATCTCCTGGACATCTATCTTTCTTAAGAGATCGCGGTTGCTGTCTGAGTATACCGCCGTGGTTATGGTTGAAGGTTTCGACCGTCTGCCATTGTAAGCCAGCCACATGCTTGAGAAGGTATCCTCGCTTATGCCTGCCTGATAGTATGTTGTCGCGCTGAGGTCATAACTTATCATTCGATCGTATCTGTCGTATTCCAGTCCCTCCTGCATAGAGACTTTCTTGACCGCCCCGCCCAAGCCATATATAAACTCCGTGGTCTTTATACTTGCCGGATCCCCATCAATAAATCCGGATATCTCTATTGACGTATAGCTTGTGCGTTCCCCTAAGGGAACAAGATAAGAATCCACCAAAGAGACGGCTACCACATCGTATCCAATTGTCCGCTCAAGCAAATCATATCTAAAGTTATCCTGAACAGACTCTTCTGTCGCTATAGTATTAGAAGCGTCATATTTGGTAGTTTTGACAGTGCCCGCTTTTCCGTTCTCATAATCTGTTAATTCAGCATGGCTGAACGAATGTTGGCTATCGTCTGGCATCCAGGACTCTGAATCGTAAGAGCTAACCCTGTCATACGAATCAAACTCTATGTTAGTCTGTATTACGGTATTTTTTATGTCCGCTTCATTTCCTATCATACCGTCAGGCGTATAGTAAGTAGTGACGATTGTGCGAGCCTTATTCATATAATAATCAGACAGCTGGGCATGGGATCTGTTGGTAGAGCCGTCCGCGGAGATACTGATCTCCGAATACTCTATAAGCTGGCCATGCCTGTTGTATTCAATATCAAACCTCTGCGTGGTCCTGACGGCGTCTATTCCTGTACCTATCCTGCGTGTTGTCTCTGCGTAAGACTTGACCATGCCTATCTGGTAATATTCACCGGCCTGCCAATCTGTCTCTTCTATAATTCCTCCGCTTGCGTATGAGACTTTATCGTGATAGGAGGCCAGAAGCTCGCCCGCCAAATACCTCATATCAGACCTGGTCCTTTCTACCTCTACAGCGCCCGCATCACCATACTGGTATGAGATCTCCTTAAAGCCTGTCATCTGGTTAAGCAGATTATATCTCGTGTTTTTCAGTTCAGTCTTTATCTCCCTGCCCTGCTGGTCTATACTAGTCTGTATATTTCCTATCAATCTGCCTAATCCGTCATATATTATGCTTGATACCGCCTTTTTAACTATCCCCTCATCGGCCTCATACACTATCTCATCCTGATAACCTATGAGCATGCCCGAGGCGCCATATACCATGTTCGTCCTAATAGTAGCAGTCGTGGTATCCAGGTTCACCTCTCCATCCGTGTCAGTCAGATGCTCTTTTTGGGTAAAACTTATCATCTGGTTGAAGCCGTTATAGCTTATGCCGGATACCGACCTTTCTATAGACTTGAATGGTGAAGCTGTTTCTGTAATCACCTCTCTATAAGAGACCTTTAGATGATTCGTATACTCTATCTCATCGACCACTGTGGTCACCATACTATCTACAGTATTTCCCGCGCCGTCCTGGCCCTGTCTTGTCCTGGTTTCGATATAACTTATAAGGTCACCGTTTGCATCAAGCAGGGAATTTGCCTGTTCTATATTTACACTTTCTTCAAGGTAGACGACATTGCCACTCTTATCTGTGCCGTCGGTTATCTTGGTCTCGCTGTAGTTGATAGTCTGGGAATGCTGATTATAGATGATATCTGAGACGTGCTTTGTTATGGTTATATCCGGATCGCTGAAGAGCCTTGTGATCTCGTCATATCCCACGACCCTGCCTATTTCATCAAAAGCCTTTGCGAGCCATTCCGTAAATGTGATATTTCCGATCTTATCCCTTACGGTCTGCTTATAAGATAGGAGCTGGCCTATCTCGTTATAAACCGCGTCAGACCATGTTTTATGCAGCTTCTCTCCGAATTGGTCCTGATCGACTTCCTGGTATGATATCTGCCTCCCCAGCTCATCATACTGAATATTCGAAAGATCGCGCTTAAGCTGGTTGCCCAGCCCGTCAGTTATGGTCTCGATAAATGATGATAGCTGGCCCAGCCCATTATACGCTCCGGTCCATTCGGTAACCACGCTATTGCCTGTCGCGGAATCCTGCTTTGTTTCTTTATAGTATGAGAGTTTCCCTTTTGAATTATAGCTACCCTGCCAGTCCATTGTCGTAGAATAACCGGCGCTGCTGGTTATTATCTTGTTATAACCAAGAAGGCCTTTCGTGGCGCTGTACTTAGCGCCGTACCAATCGATCTTAACAGTCTCGCCGTTGCGGTCAGTAGATACCTCGGTGTAGGTTATCAGGCTACCGTCTTCATTATATGAACCGCTCCAGGTCCTGGTATAATCACCGCCCGCCTGGCTCCATCCTGCTTCCTTATAGGAGATGGGGTTGGTATTGCTGTCATATGATATATCGTACCTTTCAAATCTATAGTCTCCGCTACCCTCTACCCAGCCTTCCTCCATGAAACGGGACGGGTTCTTTCCATCATACCATTGCTCTGTGGTATACCAGTGCCTGTTCGAACGCTGTTCAAAGGCTATTGTATCCCGCCTTACGGTAGCGCGTTCCTCATAAAATCTTACAAGCTGACCCAGCTCATCATACTCCATGCCACTTATGCTGCTGATAACAGTACTGCCGTCCGCGGCATCATAGCTCTCTGAATAAGCCATAAGCTGGCCATCGTCATCATATTCGAAACCACTGACTACGACACTGCCGGTTACCTGTCCGTATATATTTGTGAGCGTCCTTGTATACTCAATAACAGAGACTGCCGCGGCGGTGAGCTCATCAGATCCGGTAAGGACCTTCTGCTCATCTGGCCGCTTGTATATGCCTTCTATAGACTTGATCACATTATTAGCGTCTCTTTCTATGGCCACCTCAGTTCTGGTAACATCACCGTTATCGCCAAGTACGAATATATAAGTATATTCTCTTCCATCAGCGCCCTGATGCGAGAGTATATCTGCTGCTACTAAGGCCTTCTCCAACAAGATGCCGCGGCCTGCCTCATCTATATTCGCTAGTCCCCGGCTTACAAGAGCTGCTGAATCTTCGCACCACGCCTCAAAGACCGTCGCGAAATCCTCAAGAGCATCTGTCATGCCGTAAATACTGGCGTAATTTCTTAGATCCTCTCCTGAAATACCGCTCAACTGCTGGAATGTAGCCCTCTGCAGCTGGTTGTAATCTCCATCCTTCCCAAGATCAAATATATGGGCTATCTCATGAAATAGCGTCTTTACCCATACGGATACAGCTCTCCTTGCCGCTTCAAGGAGGTTGGCTGCCTGCACCGCGAACCTTCTTACCAGATCCTTGAGGTTATTGAAGAAATTTATAACACCGGTGTTATCTGCTGTAGCTATCGTAGTCTCTTTCCGCTGGTCATCGGCGATAAAGTTTATCTGCCTTAACTGAGTAAGGAGATCCGCAGGCATACTGCCCATGACTTCATTGATAAGTGTGAGTTCTATCTCATCAAAACCCTCGCCCAGCGTGATATCATATTTTTCCTGCAGGGCCTCATATGTGATCTCCGGAAGATCGGTTGTCTCACCCAGCGCAACATCGATCTCATCATCCGTAATTCCGGCCAAAGCATCATCTGCATCTGTATATTCATCAGCGGCGAATATCTTAGGCGCCACGACTACCTCGTAAGTAAAATCACTTATGAGGTGGAAGTCCCCGTCATAATCATACATAGCAGCAAAGCTCTTCCCCAATGCATCCGAGGCGCTTACGGATATTAATCTGCCGTCTTGATATACATTCGCTACGGTCTTAGTATTTGAAACTGCGCCATCCTGGTATTCCTCCTCAATATAGGTCTCGATCTTGCCATAGCCGGCATGGCTGGTCGTCTTAACTTCAAGAATAGTGGCTTGATCTGCGGAGTATTTTGTTATTGTTGAGCTGACTATGCGGCCTTCGGGATTCAGTTCTATATCCGTGACCTCTACATACTCTAAGATTCTCTCTATATTTGCCTCACCGCCTATCTCGATAAACTCGATTATCACACCTTCAGCAGCCCCCTTGCCTACCTCTTCTTTTCTCTCTGTCCGGACTGTACGGATAACTTCGCCTGATTCGTTGTATATGTTTTCCGTCGCGCTTAATAACTTCTCCGCGCCGGTCTCTAGGTCTATCTCGGTATTCTGGGAATGGGCTACATTGCCTTTTTCATCATAGGTAACTTTATAAACTATCTTTATCCCCTCGTCTTCATAAACCGCGGTATAGATAGAAGGGGCCACATTTCTTATATCACCCTCTTCAGCCTCGGCGTCATTTATACCTGTGTCTATCGCTGTGGCTTCCAGGCCATCTTCTGAGACATCAATAGTCAAGAGGTTGCCGTCGGCATCAAAGAAACCGGCTTGCACTTTATCATATATCTGGCCATCCACTGTCCTGATATAATAGATTGCCCTGCCGCCTTCGTTGCGGTAAGTCACCGTAAACTCAACTGTCCCGTCGAGATTAGTATTCTGCTCTATTGTCCTAGTATATGTTTCATCGCCTATAAGCAGGTCCTCCGCATGCTCCAGATATCCTATTACCTGACCTTGCTGTTCCTCTGCCGGAATACCGGGCTGATAACGGGTGGTCTCATATCTCTTGAGCCTATTGTCGCTATCGTAGGTATTCTCTTTAATATCAAAATACGCAAGCGCCCCATCAATAGGCTCTTCAGAAGTGTAATAGCTTGTCGTATGGGTAATTATCCTTGAGTCGCCATAGGTAAATTCGTTTACTACGCATCTTATGCCGTCAGGGTTTACAGGCTCACTATATTTGACTGTCTCCCTAATAACCATACCATCCGCGTACTCCCTGAGGGTATTCGTAACAGAACCAACTCTGCCGGTTACAATGGTAGTTGTATTGTTGATGTCGGCATCTATATATTCATACAGAACCTCTGTTCTCAAAAGGCCGTCTTCATTATGGTTTTCGCTCAGGGAGCTTATGATCTTGCCGTCTGTATATAAAACTGTGGTTTGCGTATATCTCGACTCCGCGTAATCATCGCCTACTTTTTCCACACTGTATGTATAGGATCTTACAATATCTTCGCCTGAATAATCCCTCTCCTGCCTCAAAACCTCTATTTCGGAACCGGTTATTACGGCACCGCTCTCCGGGTCGACTTCCCTGAAAACCTTTGTAATAATAATCAGCCTGCCCTCTTCGTCATATACATAGGCATCCTCTTCCTCTGTCTTGAGCTCGACCTCGCCAAAGGCATCTATCTTTGTCGTTGTCAAGACCTGGCCTACCTTCTTGCCTTCTTTATAAACATAATCGCGCTCAAGGAGTATCTTTGTCCCGTCCGTCTTTACATCCTCTGTGCGATCTACGGTCTTTGTCCCGTCTTCTGCATAAGATGAGAACATTTGTCTCAGGGAGCCGTCTTCATAAGTATAGGTATCCAGCTTACTTTTTAGCCTGCCGTTTATATAGTAATCCCTGGTCGAGGCAGAATAGGTGTATGATATGACCGAGCCTGTGCCTGTATATGTCGTGTTCTCTGTGAGGGTATATACGAGCCTACCCAGTAGATCGTACCTGTTAGAAGTCTCGTTTACGGTGCGCCTTTCAAGCTCCCCGTAAGGAGCGCTATCTGTGAGGAGGGCGCTGTTCTTAAGATAGTCGATAAGTAATGATGGGTCTTCAATCTCCTTATATTCGAAGGCCTCCCTGACCCTTGTTATAAGTATTCCGGCCTCATTGTAGCCAAGTGTAGTAACAGTCCTTACACAAGAACCATCCTGGTTTACCCGTACGGTTACGGTAGAGTCTATCCTGTTATTCTCACCGTATATATAGACGGTTCTGGTAAGGCTCTGTCCGTCCAGTATGCCGTAGGGGGCTGAATCTATGCTGTTTGAACTATCATCCAGGTAGACAAGTAATGCCTGTGCGTCAGACGCTTCTTCGTATTTATAAATTGTAGTTATGCGGTCTACAATCCTTCCTTCCGCGTCATAGGTATTAGCAGATACTGTTTTTACTGCGGAACCGTCTTCACTTACCTTAACGGTTACCGTTAGGGTGATCCTGTTTTCAGAATCATATATATAATCTGTTCTGTTTAAAGTTTGTCCCTCCAGGGTGCCGTAAGGCGCTGCGTAGACATCGTTAGCAGCGTCATTCAAGTAGGTTATGAGCGCTTCTATGTCCTGGGCCTCTTCATAGCTATATATGGCAGTGATGCGGGCTGTAATCTTGCCTTCCCCGTCGTATGAGTATGATGATACTGTCTTTTTCGCTAATCCATTACGCTCCACCTCAACGGCTACAACGGAAGTTATTCTATTATCTGCGCCGTATTCGTAAACCTTTCTGCTTAAGCGCTGTGTGCTTAATGTGCCGTAAGGCGCCTGGCTTAAATCATTAGAGCTCTCCTGTAAGTAGTTCATAAGTCCCTGGACGTCTGATGCCTCTTCATACTCATATGTCGTTTTTATGCTATCTACAATCCTTCCTTCCGCGTCATAGGTATTAGCAGATACTGTTTTTACTGCGGAACCGTCTTCACTCACCGTAACGGTTATGGTAGCGTCTATTCTCTTCTCCGGGCCATAAACATAGGACGTCCTGCTTAGGTCCTGGCTGTCCAGAAGGCCGTATGGAGCATTATCTATATTGTTTGAGGTATTATTCAGGTAACCTATGAGGGAATCTATATCAGAGGCCTGCCCGTACTTATATACGACTGTAACGCGGTCTGTGATCTTCTCCTCTTCGTCATAAGTATACAATGAGACCCTCTTTGTCGCGGAGCCGTCTGACTCTAAATCCACTGTTACAGCTGACTCTATCCTGTTTTCGGGCCCGTAAACATAAGATCTCCTGCTAAGTTCTTGCGTTGATAATACTCCGTAGGGAGCCGTATCTACATCCGACTCATAGTCTCTCAGGTAGTTCGCGAGCGCTTCAGGGTCCGATGCCTCCTCGTATTCATATTCTCTTACTACCCGGTCCGCAATCCTTCCTTCTTCATCGTATGCATATGACGTTATCTTTCTTGTGACAGTGCCGTCATCGTTAATATTAATCCTGATAGTCTCTTTAAGCCTTCTCTCGTCTCCTAAACCTTCATATAAATTCAGGGTACGGGTTAATGTGGCTTTGGAGAAGGAGCCGTAAATCTCGTTAGAAACAGATGCGCGAAAACCCGTTATATAGATGCCCAGATCCGCTATTTGGCTTATCTCTATTCCTCTTAACTCATCTATTAAGGAGACCGATGAGGCGTAATAATTTATGCCAGTCACACTGTCGATCAAGATATCTTCGCCATCATACTCATAGCTCACCGTGCTGTCTTTTATCGAGCCGTCTTCATCTACAGTGGTCGTCTGCTTTGTAATGATCTTACCGTCATAGTAATCCCTGGCCGTAAGGCTGAATCGTCCTATTACAAACTCGCCCTCTGCCATT
Source organism: Candidatus Omnitrophota bacterium (assembly GCA_043823785.1). Taxonomy (GTDB): domain Bacteria; phylum Omnitrophota; class Gorgyraeia; order JABMRG01; family JABMRG01; genus JBDRAM01. The sequence goes on along the minus strand of JBDRAM010000004.1, from coordinate 8,986 downwards.
CCTGAACTATGCTCGAGCCTCTGCTCAATCTCGCTTACAAGGTACCCGTCTTCAAGCGTGCGCATTGATTGCGTCTCTCTCCAGCTCCCGTCATCATCAGTAGTCCTGTAGCGGCTATAAACAATATTTCCGTCAGCGTCATAGTCTCTTTCGTTCTCGTAAACAGTAGTTGTAGCCAAGCCATATGCAGGGTATCTCGTCCTTGTTGACTTGCTTAGTATGATGCGGTCAGCGCCGTCGTATTTATATTCCGTAATCGTATGTAATATTGTGCCGTCCGCATATGTCTTCTTATATTCCTGCATTATTAAATGTTTATTTTCATCGTAGACGTACGATACGACATCGGTCGACCCGTCAGGGTTTTCGATAGTTGTTATATCTCCGGTGAGCTCCGCGTTTACATAACGAGTCTCATCGATAGTATACGTAACCAGGTCTTCTCCGATAAATACCTGGCCGGTAGCCTGCATTCTCTTGCACTCAGGGTCAGTGCTTATAACCAGGATAGAATCTACAATAAAATCGCCTTCGTAAATGGCCGTCCCTTTTGCATCCTCCATCCTCTCGTGGAAAGAGACTAGATTTCCGTCAGCGCCATACTGCATATTAGAGCGCGTCCTGCTCTGTATGACCTCTCCATCCTCGTTCTTGTATTCCTCTGTAAACCCGACCATATTATCTTCATCGTCAAATATCCTGTGCCTGATAATAACAGAAACAGCACCCGTAACAACGCCTTCTTCGGCAACATATACCCATCCTTCTTCTATGATGTTCTCATTGACATCACGCACTATCCTGTAATAGCTCGACTGCTCTCCTTCTCCCTCATATGCTATCTGGCTTATATAGCGTGTCTCTATGAGGTTGCCTTCCTCATCGTATACCTCTTCGGTATATCCGCTTAACATACCCGCAAACTCGCCGTCCTCATAGTACTCCTGGTCTTTGATTATATGGGTCAGGTTATCAACTTCGATAACCTCGCCGTCAGCACTTCCGTATACCCTGGTATCTACACGATAGCTTACGAGCGCTTTTCTCGCGTTTGTGGTATCATCCGCATACCAGAGGGAGTCAGCTGTATACTCCGCGTCATACCAGTGTATCTCCGTGACAACTCCGTAGGCATCTGTGGTAGTCGATGTATATTCGACAAGAAGGTTTCGCTCATTATATTTCATCTCATAGGTGTTGCGATAGAAGACCATGCCGCCTTCTTCGACGCGCTCATTCCATACGGCTGTAACGTTTCCGCCGAAGAATTCTATTCTCTTCTGTATCCCGGAAGCATCGGGGTTAAATAAGACATAGGTTGTTGAGGCTCTATAGGCTAGGTTTCGAGCTTTATCTATCTGTTGCAGGAGAGAAGCGATGGCCTGGTAGCTTGTGAAAAGATTTATAAAGGCATTCCTTGCGAACTGCCTTGATGCAAACTCCTCCATATAGCCTCTTTTGTTCTCAAGAAGCATACGGTTTTTTAGAAGCTCCTGTTCCTGTTTTTTCTCTCTGAGGTAATCTATTGCGGAAAAACCCTGCTTTGATATGTAATCTTGTGAGCGTCTATCGAGGTCTGAGAGGTCTATGCCGTAGGCGAGCTGTTGCCAGGTAAAGGTGATAATTATAGTCCAACATATAGCTTTATATATATAGCTGCCATTACTAAAAAATAAATTTTTTATCTTACTATGTCCAGGCTCCACAGCAATGCGCCTCCTCTAATATATATAACACATAAGGGGCTTTTTTATTCCTATTTTTAATTTATTTAAAAAGGTATGAGTAAGTAGGCAAAAAAAATACGCCCTTTTTATAAAGTCTTTAGTAAGTTCGCTAAAAAAATGTCTTTTCACCCATCCCTCCTTTACCATTTAAATGTACACTACCAGTATAGTAAAGTCAATGGGTCAAAGAGACTTTTTAGCACTTTTTACTTTTATTATATATAATAGCCCTTTTAAGGTAAGGTCTTTGTCGATTAGGTCTATTGATCTGCAGTAGGGAGCAAAAAAGCTTGACAATCCTCCTGTAGCAACCACCTTTGCCTTATTAGAATACTTGTCTTTTAGCCTGCTTACAATACCATCGCACATGGATGATAACCCGTATAATACGCCGCTTCTCATGCTGTCAATAGTATCTTTTCCAAGAAGGCTCATCGGCCTTTTTAGCTCTATCTTTGGCAGAAGAGCTGTCCTTTTAGCAAGAGCATCTAAAGATATAGAAACCCCTGGTGTAATGAGGCCGCCCGCATAGGCTCCCCTGGCATTTAGGTAGTCGAATGTTGTGGCAGTGCCAAAATCAATTATTATAGCAGGCGCGCCATATAGCTTAAGGCATGCGTAGGCATTCACGAGCCTGTCCTGCCCAACCTGTTTTGGCTTTTTGTAAAGATTTCTAACAGGCACCGCTATATCTCTACCAACTAAAAAAGTATTTATTCTAAGGCGATTTTTAAAGATACCTAATATGCAGCTGGATAGATTCGGAACAACGCTCGATATTATAACTGCCTCGATATCCAAAAAAGCCAGCTCTTTTTTAATAGCAGGATATATTTTTGACTTTTTTGTATTTGTAGGAATAGAAAATTTCTTAAAAAGGCTATTGCCTTTAAAAATTCCCATCGCTATACTGGTATTACCTATATCTACTGCTAATATATTTTTTTTCATCTTAGTAAGACAATGTCCCCTGCCATGACCCTTTCATAGAAACCATTATCAAGCCTTATCTTTAATGCGCCATCCATATCTATATCTACTGCTTCGCCCTCTATCTTTTTATGCATGCATATGGCCCTTACTCTCCTTCCTAATGTTACAGAAAGGTTGCGCCACTCTCTTCTTATGGGCGAAAAACCATCTTTTTTAAAAATTGTGTAATTTGACTCAAGCCTCTCCAGAATAGCTTTTGTCAATTCTATGCGCGAAATTCTCCGCCCTGAAAATTCATGTATAGCGCCCGCGCCTTTGGGAAGATCTGATACTTTTGTGCTTACATTGATACCTATGCCAAGGATCAGGAATTTTATATAATCCGGCTCAGCTTCCATCTCGGTCAATATTCCTCCTATCTTCTTCTTATCTATAAAAAGGTCGTTCGGCCATTTAATAGAAACAGGTATCCCGGCTATCTCTCTTATCGCCTGCGCGGCGCTTACCGCTGCCATCAATGTTATCTTAGGCGCCTGAAAAGGAGTCATCTTGGGCCTTAGCAGGACAGACATATATATACCTTTTCTGCTTGGTGATATCCACTGGCGCGAGAGCCTGCCCTTTCCCTTATCTTGGGACTCTGCAAGAACAACCGTTCCCTCTTCAGCACCGGCTTTTGCCAGGCTGTGCGCGGCTATATTGGTGGAACCTATTGTATCATAATATATAATATCTTTGCCTACTCTTTCTGTCTTTAAGTTAAATAAGATCTCTTGCGGGTAAAGCCTATCAGGAATTTTTCTTAGCTGATATCCCAGATGAGGGACCGCGTCAAACTCATAGCCTAAGCTTCGCAGCTTTTCAATATGTTTCCAGAAAGCGGAACGTGATATATTTAAGCTTGCGCTCACCTGCTCACCAGATAAATGAACATCTGGATTCTCCTTAAAAAACTTTAATATCTTCTCTTCCATAATTGCACCACCGTAAACTCTCTAACTAAATTCTCTAACCAGGTTAAAATCAGCTATTTTTAACCTGGTTAAAAATGGGCCAAATCAACCAGGTTAGATTTTGCTGCTTTCCAACTTCCGTATCTGATCCCTAAAATGCGCTGCTTTTTCAAATTGTAGATTCCTTGCCGCTACTTCCATCTCATGCTGGAGCTCAGATATGACCTGGCGGACATCATATTCATCTTCACTCTCACCGGTAACTTCAACTTCAAGATCCTGCGAATCCCTTATTATCTCGATGCCTTCCTTTATAGCCTTCTGTATAGAGCGCGGCGTTATCTTATTCTTCTTATTGAACTCACGCTGCTTCTTTCTTCTGCGCTTTGTCTCATCAATAGCTTTCTGCATGGAGCCTGTTATGGTATCAGCATACATGATCACCTGGCCGTTTATATTCCTTGCTGCCCTGCCTGACACCTGGACTAAAGATGTGGCACTCCTTAAAAAACCTTCCTTGTCAGCGTCTAGAATACAAATCAGAGAGACCTCGGGAAGATCCAGGCCTTCGCGCAGAAGATTTATGCCTATCAAGCAATCAAATTCATTTTTTCTAAGGCTCTGAAGCACCTGGACCCTTTCTATAGCGCCTATTTCTGAATGCAGATATTGGACCCTTAGCCCTGCCTCATTAAGATAAGAGCTTAGGTCTTCAGCCATGCGTTTCGTGAGAGTTGTGACAAGGACGCGTTCCTTCTTTTTTGCCCTTTCAGATATAAGATTTATAAGGTCATCTATCTGATTCTTAGAAGGTTTAACTATTATCTCAGGGTCTATAAGCCCTGTTGGCCTTATAAGCTGTTCCACTACGCTTGCGGATTTTTTTGCTTCATGCGGCCCGGGCGTAGCTGATACAAACACTGCCTGCTTTACCAGTGACTCAAACTCGCTAAACCTTAATGGCCTGTTATCTAAGCACGATGGAAGCCTGAAACCGTGCCTTACAAGAGTCTCTTTCCTTGAGCGGTCACCTTCATACATACCTCTGATCTGAGGAATGGTAACATGCGACTCATCAATAACAATAATAAAATCATCCGGAAAATAATCTATCAGAGTATATGGCCTGGATCCTGGCGGCCGGCTTGAAAGATGGCGGGAGTAATTCTCAACCCCTTGGCAATACCCTATCTCCTTAAGCATCTCCATATCATACCTTGTCCTGGACTCAAGCCTTTGCGCTTCAAGCAGTTTGTTCTCTTTTTTGAGCTGCTTTAAAGTCTCATTCAACTCTTTTTCAATACTGATTAACGCGCTTTCGATCTTTTCTCTTGAGGTAACAAAGTGCTTGGCAGGATATACCGCTATCCCTTCAACATCCTGCTTGATATCTCCAGTTAATGGGTTTATCAGCTTTATACCATCTATCGTATCTCCGAAAAGTTCTACCCTTATAGCATCTTCCTTGTATGCCTGAAATATCTCTACTACATCTCCCCTGACTCTAAATTTACCTCTTGAAAAATCTATATCGTTTCTTTCGTAGTGTATATTGATCAGACATTCTAAAACGCTTTCACGCGACACCTTACTGCCTTTTTCTAAGAATAGAAGCGATTCTTTGTAGTCAGAGGGGGAGCCTAGATTATATATACAAGATACACTGGCCACAACGATTACGTCTCTGCGTGAGGTAAGAGCTGTAGTGGCAGATAGCCTTAAGCGGTCGAGCTTATCATTTATCGAGGCATCTTTTTCTATATAGGTATCTGTCTGAGGTATATAAGCCTCTGGCTGATAGTAGTCATAGTAGCTTACAAAATACTCAACCGCGTTTTCAGGAAAGAATCCTTTGAATTCTTGAAACAATTGCGCAGCAAGAAGCTTATTATGGCTTATGACAAGTGTTGGTTTCTGACAATTAGCGATTATGTTTGCCATTGTAAAGGTGTTGTGAACAAATAGTCCTCCATGACCGACTAAAAATGTTTCGTTATCTTTTACGCCGAGATCGTAAACATAAGAACTTGTTGAAGGTTTTCTTCCAATCTCTGCAATTCTCGTCCATCTGCAATTAAGAAGGTTCTTTAGCTTCTCGATTTCTTCGTTTTTAAAATTCAAAGAAATTAATCCCTTGATAATCTTTCTGAAAGTCCCTCTTCTTGGATTGTTTATTCCTAATTCAATGGCATTTAAAGTTCCTTTGGGCATTCGGCTAAGTTCCGCCAGGCGTCTTTGCGAAACTTTAAATTTCTTCCGAACCCCTTTTACCTTAAGTCCGATTTTTGGAATAATATCTACATTCGTCGTGCTAGACCTTTCCATAAGGAGTTCTAACATTTTTTGTTTTTCTGGCAAATTAAACCCAATGTATTTTTTAAATCTCATTATGTTTTCCCTGCCAGAAATAGTAATAATCCAATAATAACTGCCTTTATGGTTTGGAGAATTTAATGCCCGTTGCCATCTACGAGAAATGCGAGCCCATATCCCGAAACATAGAGAAGCATACCCAATGTCATAAGCAAGCTGCTTGCTTGCTGTTGAAGCTATTATTTGGCCTTCTTCAGGAAAAGCTCCTCCATCTCCAGTGAAATATGCTCTGAGCAAAATGGAGAATTGTTTTCGAGAAAGATTTGGCCAAAATTCTGGCAACTTTTTGGAGCGTGCGTTGCTACCAGCTATTTCTTTTAAAAGAATGGTATGGATTTTGGACGAAACAGAGAAGTCATTTTTATTATATTTGTTTCGATAATAATTAAGCCCTAGTTTTCTAAAAATATCTCGCAACTCCTTCTGGATAACAGGATTAAATGCTGTAATTGTAAAAAATCTGGAGCCTGGTTCTCCGTGTCCTTCTGCAATATAATAACCTATCAATTTAAGCCATTCTTCAGATAAAGGAATTAGGGCAGGAAGAGTATAATTATGGATTTGAGAGCCGATGACCATTCTACTAATATCTTCTGCGGAAAAACCGATATTTAAGTCCTGGGCTACTTGTAAAATAGCAGCAAGCGGCATCCCTCGATATGAGCCGCTTTTAATTTGGTAAAACTTTTGATGAGGAAAAGAATAGTGCTTATCCATCGCTTGAATTATTTTTGCTGGTTTTTTTTCTGAAAGGGCTTTTAGCATAAATGGCTTTGCGTCCACAAATAAATTCTCTTTTTTTAAAATTTCTAACAGGTTTAGATGAGAAAGATTTCTCTCTGGGATAGGAATTTCTAAAGGCAGAGGTATATAATCTGTATTTTTTAATTCGATGGTTGGCAGAAGAGTAAATTCACCGTCACGAAGCACCCAAAAATTATGATCAGCAGTGACTGAGACTTCGCGGCCACAGGTTGTTTTAATATGGTAAAGAGTCGTCGGAGAAGCATGGCGAATCAATTGTAATATGGGTTTCCATTCACATTTTTTAGTTATGGGATTAAGGCTGAGAACTTCAGAGGTATCTTTTTCTTCTATCTGGCTGCTTAAAATTACTTCGCTTTCTTTAAGTCGAGAAATTTTATGAATATATTTTTGGCATAACTCATCAATAAATTGACCAATAGGACAAAAAATCATTCTCTCCTGCAATTTTAATAAAACAGGTGTTTCGCCAGTTACGCTTTTGCCACTTCCTGTAATCCCTAATAGAGTCTGGTACTTCTTATTATCCAAAACTCCTTGAGTCAGCTTCTTGATGGCCTGCGGCTGGTCTCCCCGCGGCTTAAACTCACTCTTTAGCTTAAATTTTTCTGTCATATTGCAATTCGCTTGCTTATGTCTGCCTATGTGTCAGACACTTAAATTTATTGCTAAATTCGCGGCCAGGAGGCCGCTCCTACTGCATTTACCTGGCTTCGAGGGAGATATCTACGGAAGGAGCTGAATGTGTAAGCGCGCCAACCGATATCATATCAACCCCGCACTCAGCTATCTCTCTTACATTACCTATATTAACATTACCTGAAACTTCAAGTAATACCTTAAAGCCAACATCACCTATCTTTATGCGATAAGCATCCCTCACTTTAACAGCCTCTTTTATATCGTCAATACTCATATTATCAAGCATTACTATGTCCGGGTTATACCGCAGGGCAGCTTTCAGCATATCTATAGAATCTACCTCTATCTCTATCTTTTTTCCTTTAGTAACGTGGCCTTTCACGCTCTCCAAAGCGTTCTTTACAGCATCTTCTCTATTTTTTAGAACAGTTGGTTCAAAAGTCATTGCGGCGAGATGATTATCTTTTATAAGGACCTGATCGTACAATCCCATCCTATGGTTTGTGCCGCCTCCCACCTTTACGGCATATTTCTCCAAGCCCCTAAGCGTAGGTATTGTCTTTCTAGTATCCATGATCTGGGCCTTGGTCTCTTTTACAGCCTCAAGGAAACTATTGGTCATGGTAGATATCCCAGAAAGCCAGGTAAGAAAATTAAGCGCGGTCCTTTCCGCGGCCAGTATGCTGCAGCATCTGCCGTCTATAAATGCTATAGCCTTGCCTGATGAAACCTTCTTTCCCTCATTTACCATCGGTTTAAACCTGACAGTATCATCTACTATCTCAAAACAGGCCTCCGCAAGCGTAAGGCCGCATATTACGCAATCTTCCTTAGCTGCTATTAAAAATTCGCCTTTTTTAGCTTTATGAATAATAGCATTTGTGGTGACATCCTGGCCTCCGATATCCTCCCTTAAGGCCTGTTGTATAAGTTTTTTTAATTCTGTATCTATAATCATTTAAGACCCCTCTAAAGCTTTACCTGTTCCTTGAGATATTTAACCTCTTCCGCTTTTAGATGCCTGTATTCGCCCTCTTTAAGATCCAGTTTTATTCCGCCGTAACTTACTCTTTTCAAAGAAGTTACACTATACCCTAAAGACTCAAAAGTCCTTCTTATCTGCCTCTTTCTGCCTTCATGTATTTTAAGCAATATTATGGTAGAAGATATTGATCTCTTACATTCCAGGATATCGCACACTGAGGGCCTTTCCTCTTTTATGTCTACGCCATGCTTTAGGGCCGTTATGTCCTTATCGCTCAAACACCTGCTTATGAATACCTCATAAACCTTATCTATCTCATAGCTGGGATGCATAAGTCTGTGAGCCAACTCCCCGTCACTTGTTATCAATATAACGCCTGTTGTGTCCTTATCAAGCCTGCCAACCGTAAAAATACCGTCTATCTTGGGAACCAATTCCAAGATAGTCCTTCTATTATGCGTATCCGCCGCAGTAGATATGTAGCCAACGGGCTTATTCAACATAAGATAAGTATGGCCCTTTATGCCCCTAAACTCAACTTCCCTTCCGGAGACAGTGAGCTTATCCTTAGTCACATCTATCATGGCTCCCGGCTTTTTAAGCACTTT
>JBDRAM010000003.1:0-13442 GCA_043823785.1 Candidatus Omnitrophota bacterium | reverse complement strand
AAATTTACATCGATTTTAATTTTGAAACAACTCTATCTACTATATTCTCCGGGGTAGAAGCCCCGCTTATCACGCCTATTGAATCCCCGCTCTTAAACCAACTCGGCTTAAGCTCTCTCTCTGTCTCTATATGATGCGTCTTAGCGCCCGCATCCTTACATATATTAGCCAGATGTCTGGTATTGGCGCTTATCTTTCCACCTACTACTAAAATAAGCTCTACTCTCTTTGCCAGCTGTTTTGCCTCGGTCTGTCTTTTTACAACATCGCTGCAGATAGTATCGAATATCCTGAATTCGAAACAATCCATATCAAGCATAGAAGATGTTATCTTCAAAAAATTATCTCGTGACAATGTAGTCTGCGCGACCGCGGCTATCTTCTTAGTGCTCAACTTAAGTTTTTTAAGATCAGACTCTTTCGCGATAACTTTACAGCTTCTTCCCGCGACCTCAGTCAATGCTCTTATCTCAGGATGGCTCCTCTCGCCAACTATTATTATCTTATAACCCTCTTTTTTAAGCATTGTAACTATGCGATGTGAACGCTTAACAAACGGACAAGTAGCATCTATCATGCCTATAGAGAGGGCTTTCGCCTCTTTCATAAGGCGGGGCGCTATGCCGTGTGATCTTATTAATATATATGATCGCCTTGCCTTTTTTATGTCTGATATTACTTCAAGCCCTTTTTTTGAAAGCTCACTTACCACCGAAGGATTATGTATTATGGGCCCGAGTGAATATGCTGTCTTTCTCTGTGTTAAAAATTTTTCAGCTACTCCTACCGCCCGCTTGACTCCAAAGCAAAAACCCGCACACCTTGCCTTAATGACCTTAAGTTTCTTCTTTTTCAAGATTGGCAATCTCCTGCATGATCCTGTCCGCGAACTTCTGATAAGCTTGCTTTCTATCTTCTTTTTTTATAACCTTGGGCGGAACCAAACCCTTGCCAAAGGTAACCTTTATCTTGTCAGGAGTTATAAAATGCCTCTTAGGCGGCATAGCGCGCTCACTTCCACTTATAAATGTCGGTATTACCGGTACGCCCGCGCCAAACGCAAAGACTGACGCGCCGGCCTTTCCAAAGCCCAGCCTGCCATCCTTGCTCCTTGTGCCTTCAGGAAATATTAATAACCCTCTGCCTCTATGAAGCACTCTTAAGCCTTCCTTTAGGGCACTTCTTCCTATTCCGTCCCTATCAAGCTCTATGCAGTCTAAGCCTTTTAATATTTTTGCGAAAAATTGGCTCTTAAACAATTCTATCTTTGCTAAAAAGTAAAGTTTTCTGCTAATGCAAACCGTTACCATGGGCGGATCAAGATGGCTGCGGTGGTTGCTTGCCAGTATAAATCCTCCCTTTCTGGGAATATTTTCTAAGCCAGCCGCCTCTAATCTAAATAAGGCCTTTGCTAAAAAATGGATTGTTATCTGTACGAACCAGTAGAACATTTTGTGCGTTTATGGCGTTAATTACGTTAGTTGCGTTATAACGCTATAAACACAATAAACGCTATGAACGCTATAGCTATTTTATATATCCTGTTAACTTATCGATTACTTCTGTGATACTCATATTTGTGGTATCTATATATACAGCGTCTTCCGCGCACTTAAGAGGAGCGATCTCGCGGCTCATATCCTTATGATCCCGCACCTGCAGGTCCTTCTCCAATTCTTCAAAAGACATCTTGTGGCCTTCACCCAACAATTCCTTATGCCTTCTCTTTACCCTCTCTGTAAAATCCGCGTCCAAATAAAACTTATACCTGGCGTCAGGAAACACGACTGTGCCTATATCCCTTCCTTCGAATACAGATCTTCCGCGCTCTCCTATTATGCGCTGGCTCTTCTTCATCTTCTCTCTTACGCCTTTTACCTTTGCTGTATAAAAAACATTGCTGGTAAGTTCCGGCGTCCTTATGAGAGAAGAGACATCCTCGCCATCAAGTAAAACCTCTATTGCGCCTGCTTTATTACTTACAATATCAAGTTCGGTTGCCTCTGCCAGCCTGGTCAATGCTTCCTCATCATTAAGATTAGTTTTTTCTCTCTGGGCTTTTAATGTCAAAGCGCGATACATAGCTCCTGTATCTACATATGTATAACCTATCTTATCCGCAAGTATCTTAGCTACAGTGCTTTTACCTGAACCGGCAGGCCCGTCTATGGCAACAATGTCATTCAACTTTATTCCTTTTCTGCTGCGCCGCGTAAAGCCTCCTAAACAGCGGGCCTTTCTTTTTGCTTCTGATATATGATTTAAGCGATGAAAGATTAGACTCGAAAACTCTTATCGAGTTTAGCACATTTTCGCTGTTTTGAAGAAAAATATTGAGCCACATATATGGATCGCTTTTGGCTATCCTTGTCATATCCTTGAATCCGCTGCCTGCAATTCTTAGGTCACTTGAGGAAACAGCGTTACAGAGACTATAAGCTAGTATATGAGGCAGATGACTTATGTTCGCGACTACCTTATCATGCTCCTTCGGGCTAAATACTTTTATTTCAGCTCCTAAGCTCTTCCAGAATGACTTGACCCTTGCAGCAGCTTTTTTATTAGTGTGCTTTGTCGGAGTAATAACAGATACTGTGTCATTAAAAAGACCTTCTACAGCAAAGGAGATACCCGACTCTTCCAGCCCTGCTAAAGGATGCGTACCTACAAAATATTTATCTTTTGGCATTATGCTGTCTGCATAATCTACCACAGATTCCTTCGCGCTATTTACATCTATGACAACAACGCCTTTTTTCCCATATACCGCGGCCTCTTTTATTTTCAGCATAACTTTATCGACAGGTGCAGCAATAATAACCAGGTCAGCGTCAGATACGCCTTTCCTGAAATCTAAAGTACCTTTATTTATAGCTTTCGCCTGGATAGCTTTTTCTATAGAGCTTTTTCTTCTGCCTATGCCGACAACCTCTTTGGCAAGCCTGTTTTTTCTTACAGCCAGACCTATCGAACCGCCTATCAGCCCTACGCCTACAATCGCTATTTTCTTGAACATGTATTTATGCATAATAATGAAACTGTCGTTTGTTTGCGGGTTATCGGGTTAGCGGGTGAACAGGCTAACCCGCACACCGGCTAACTCACAAGGTTCTGCCAACGGATTTAGCGACCTTTTTCAATTCTTGAACAACCGTTGCGAATTTGTCAGGCATTAGAGACTGCTCGCCATCTGAAAGAGCATCTTCCGGACTGGTATGAACTTCGATCATCAACCCATCACAGCCTGCCGCGACAGATGCCTTGGCAACAGGCCCGACAAGGCCCCATTTCCCCGTAGCGTGGCTTGGGTCAGCTATCACAGGCAGATGGCTTAGCTTCTTTACAACTGGTATTGCGCTTATATCCATTGTAAATCTAGTTGCCTGCTCAAAGGTCCTTATGCCGCGTTCGCATAATACTACATTAAAATTTCCGTTTGAAAGTATATATTCCGCTGACATAAGCCACTCTTTAATAGTTGACATCATGCCTCTTTTAAGCAGTACTGGCTTTTTCAACAATCCTACCTCTTTTAGCAGATCGTAGTTCTGCATATTCCTCGCGCCTATCTGTATCATATCCGCATACCTGTCTACTGCTTCGATATCTCTTATATCCATAAGCTCGGTTACTACAGGCATGCCTACTTCCTTTCCTACCTGATTAAGATATCTTAAGCCTTCTTCACCCAAGCCCTGAAAACTATAAGGAGAAGTCCTGGGCTTAAAAGCGCCTCCTCTTAATATATTTGCCCCTCCCTTTTTAACAGCCTTCGCTATCTTATAGAGTAAATCATAATTTTCAACAGAGCAGGGGCCTGCCATAACAGCGATATCCTTTGAGCCTATTTTTACCTTTCCCACAGATACTACGGTGTTCTCAGGCCTGAATTCGCGGGATACCAGTTTAAACGGCGATAAAACAGGCATCACTTTCTCAACGCCCGGGAACACCTCAAGAGGTTGCGACCTTAGCAGTTCCTCTTCTCCTATGACACCTATTATGGTACGCTCTACGCCCCTGGATATCATAGGTTTTAACCCAAGCTTCTTTATCTTTTCAACAATATGCTTTAACTGTTTCTCAGTAATATTAGGTTTTAAAACTAGTATCATCTACCGAGCCTCCTTATTCGTATATCGTATATTGTATATCGCATATCGCTTTTTATGATTTGCCAACCGCGAAAGTTGATTTAATTCTTTTTAGAGTTTTTATAAACCGCCTGTTCTCTGGTATCGTACCTACGTTAACGCGAACCCATTTATTTAAGCCGTAAGCCTTCATATCTCTTATTATAATGCCGTATTTGAGCAGTTTTTTAAAAATTTCAGTACCATCTGCACCTTTAAAAGAAAAAAGTATAAAATTCGCGGGCGAAGCGATTACATCAGCTCCTAAAAACAACAGCTCCCTGATGATAGACATCCTTTCTTTCTTTATAAGCCTCTTAGTTTTCAATAGGTGCGCTGTATCAGAAAGAGCTGCCTCCGCAGCCACCTGGGCCAACAGATTAACATTAAAAGGCTGCCTTACTCTCTCCATCCAGCCTGCAAGGGCTCTACTGGTTATCGCGTATCCAACCCTTAAACCTGCCAAACCATAAGCCTTGGAAAATGTCCTTAATACAATTATATTTCCTCTGTTTATATAACCCGCTGGGTTTGAATAATCAAAGGAACTTACAAGCTCGCGGTATGCCTCGTCAAACACTACTATGACTCTTTTTGGGCATTTCTTGAGAAAATAAGAGAGCTCATCTCTACTCATATACGCTCCGGTCGGATTATCCGGATTGCCCAGAAACATAAGCTTGGTCCTTTTATTTATAGCTTTGATTATATTATCTATGTTGTAACTAAAAGTTCTCAAAGAACTGCCTTTGGGCGCGGGCTTATCAAGGGCAACGGCCTTGACGCTTGCTCCCCTTGTCTTTGTAATAATCTCATATTCAAGAAAAGAAGGCTTAGAGATTATAGCTTCTTCATTTTCCTCAAGAAATGTCTTCGTTATGATATCTATAAGCTCATCAGAACCGTTGCCAAGAACTATGTTCTCCGGCTTTACTTTAAGCTTATAGGCTAATCTCTGTTTAAGATAAAAAGAGCTTCCGTCAGGATAGCGGTTTACGTCTGTAAAAGCCTTTCGCATTGCTTTGACCGCTTTTGGTGAAGGCCCTATAGGGTTCTCATTAGACGCCAACTTTATTATGTCAGACTCGTCTATTCCCAATTCCCGCTTAAGCTCCTTTATGGGCTTGCCGGGCTCGTAAGGTGTTAAGCCTCTTATATTTTTTCGTACTGGCATTTTCATGGTTTTTTTATATTTGACTATGCGCTATCCGCTCTGCGCTAATTAAGCCGCCGGATACGACCCCAGCAGCTTATAATAATTGCAGTGCTTCTGAAGCTGTTTCAATGACAGTTTTATACTCTTATCTTTTATATGGCCTTGCATATCGACAAAAAAATAGTACTTCCATGCCTTTGCCTTTGACGGCCTTGATTCTATCTTAGTAAGATTTATCCTGCTTCTCTTAAATGCTGCAAGCACATCATGCAAAGCACCTGCCTTATCCTTCATTGAAAATACAACAGATGTCTTATCATTTTTCGTAGGCTCTTCCTGCTGTTTTCCTATAACTAAAAAACGCGTGATGTTGTGCGGTGAATCTTCTATAGAGCGCGCAAGTATATTTAAGCTGTATCTTTCCGCTGCCAGCTTGCTTGCTATTGCGGTATCGTTATGCTTTCCTTTTTTCGCCTCAAGTATCTTTGCCGCTTCTGTTGTGCTTGCGCATGGGATCAGTTTAGCATGCGGAAGATTCTTCTCAAGCCACATGCGGCACTGGGCTAAAACCTGATGGTGAGAATATACATTACAGTTTAATTTCACAGCAGCGATACTTTCCCTCTTACTTAACAGGTTATGCACTATGGGCAAATAAGACTCTGAGCAGATCTGAAGGTCAGAGTCTATGAACATATCGAGGGTATGGTTTACAGCTCCTTCTGTAGAATTCTCAATAGGGACAACTCCATAGCTGGCTCTTCCGCGCTCGACTTCAGTAAAAACCTCTGTTATGCTGTCACACTCTAAATAATCTAAAGATTTACCGAATTTATCGAGTGCCGCTATATGTGTAAATGTCGCCTCAGGCCCCAGATACGCTATAACCAGCGGCGTCTGAAGAGCCAATGAACCGGACATTATCTCTCTGTATACAGATCTTATATATTTATCGGAGATATTACCTTTTTTAGCTTTATTAGCCCTTATCAATCTATCATAGACCTGAGCTTCCCGAACCGGAGAGAATACAGGCTTAGCGCTCTTTGACTTCAGCCTGCCTATCTCCATAGTTATATTAGCTCGTTCATTTATAGAACTTATAATACTATTATCTATCTGGTCTATCCTATTACGTAACTTTATCAGCTTCTTCATTCTCTTCACCCCCACCAGTACCTGAGTCCTGGTTCTCGGTATTCTCTATGAGATTCTTATCTTCTTTGTCCTTAAGCCCAAGATCCGCTTCTTTGAATTCAGGAAGCGCAGGTAACTCCTCTACTGAATTCAAACCAAAATACTGCAGAAAAGAACTCGTTGTCTCATATATAAACGGCTTTCCAACAACATCTTTTCTTCCTGCTATCCTTATAAGGCCTTTTTGCAGCAGATTATTTGTAACGCCGTCTACGCTTACGCCCCTTACAAACTCTATATCGGTCTTTGTTACAGGCTGTTTATAAGCTATTATCGCGAGAGTCTCTAGGCTTGGGCCCGTAAGGTAATCGCTCTGCTTTATCTTATATAACTTTTTAAGCCATCTCCCATAAGTAGGATTACTAGAAAATTGAAAGCCTCCGGCAACTTCCGTAATGCCAAAGCTCCTTTCGCTCTGCTCATATTCCTGCTTAAGCTCATTAATAAGTTTGCGGATAATCCTTGTATCTATATCACCTATTATATCTTTAAGCTGACGTATTGGAATAGGTTTATCACTGGCAAATATAAGAGCTTCTATAACCCTCTTGGCAGATTCATCATCAAGGGTTTCATCCTTTGGCTTTCCATCATCGACAATATCTTCATCAGGCTTAACACTATTCGACTGGGTGCTCTCCTGGTCGAACGGTTCCTGCACTATGTTCTGCGCCGGGATCATATCCTGATTTAGATCCTCCGCCTGATGAGTCTCCTGATCGCTGATAGCCTGATCCTGCCCGCTTAGATTCTTCTGTTTCTGTTCGCTCATTTTCTACCTCGTTTAACTTTGGTGGTATCATCCTTTGGGTATTTCTTACTATCTTTATATCGCCAAAAACCTTATCCTGCTTTGTAATGACTTCCTTCATCCTTATAAGCTCAAGCAATGCCAGGAATGTCGCTATAATCTCTAGTTTGCTTCTTGCCTTATTAAAAAGATCTAGAAAATATATGACATTATTTTTTACAAGGCGGTGGAATATCTCATGTATCTTGTCTGCTACAGTAACCTCGTCTTTAAAAACCTCATAGAAGGCTTCCTTTTTTACTTCTTTAAGAACTTTAGAGAAGGCCGACAATAGATCAAATATACTTGCTTCAAAATATAATTCCTCACTAGGCAGGCCTTCAACCTCATCCTTTATGCTTGGGCGGACAAATACATCTTTTCTTCTGGCCTCCATATCCTTGAGATTTTCCGCAGCTTCCTTAAACTTCCTGTATTCGAGAAGTTTCTTAACCAATTCCGCGCGGGGATCTTCCTCCTCCTGCTCCTCTTCAGACTCATCGGGGGGCAGCAGCATCTTGCTTTTTATGTGTATCAAGGTTGCCGCCATTACCAGGAATTCTCCAGCAATATCCAGATCGAGCATCCTCATAAGGTCCATATACTGCAAATACTGATCTGTTATAGCCGCTATGGCTATATCCTGTATATTTAACTCGCTCTTCTTTATCAGGTATAATAACAGATCCAGCGGGCCTTCAAATATTTCTAATTTAACTTTATAGGTCATTCTATTATCTTATTTAATGTTACGTAGAGTTACAGAGGTTACATAAAGTTACTTAAGGTTACAGTTAAAGGTATGTAATTTTAAATGTAACCTTTGTAACATCAAGTAACTTTTGCAACTTTAAGTAACCTCATTTTATACCCATGGCTTTGAATACTTCGGCCATTGTGCCTGAGGCCACATCTGAGGCTCTCTTTGCCCCTTTTTTCAATATATCTTCTATATGAGCCTTATCTTCAAGTAAAGACTGACGTTTTGCACGATAAGGCTTAAGATATTCTATCAATGCATCCGCTAATCTCTTCTTGCAATCAGTGCAGCCAATTTTGGCGTTCTTACACCAGTCTTCCGCTTCTTCTTTCATTTGCGGATTGAATATCTTATAGTAACTGAATACATTACATATGTCGGGGTGCCCATTGTCATTTAACTTAATCCTCTTTGGGTCAGTTATCATGGAGGCGACTTTTTTTCTTATTATTTCGGGTGAATCACCTAAAGCAATAAAATTTCCGTAGCTTTTGCTCATCTTGCGGTTATCGGTTCCAAGAAGCTTAGGGACTTCTGTAAGCAAGGCCTCGGGCTCAAGCAGTATAGTTGTCTTATAAAGTGAGTTAAATCTGCGCACTATCTCCCTTGTAAGTTCAAGATGCGGCATCTGGTCTATCCCTATAGGAACAACCGATGCCTTATAAACAAGTATATCTGCCGCCTGCAATGCCGGATATCCTAGAAATCCGTAGGTCGTAAGGTCTCTCCCCCTTACCTCACGAAGCTGTTCTTTATATGTAGGGCACCTCTCAAGCCACGAGAGCGGCAATATGTCTGACAATATCATATATAATTCCATATGCTCCTTTACGTCAGACTGCATGAATATAGCACTATTTTCAGGGTCTATACCTGCCGCAACCCAGTCTGCTACCATCTCATATATATAATCCTTCATAGAAGAAGGGTCCTCATATTCACTCATTAGCGCGTGCCAATCTGCCACCATATAATAACAGGCATATTTGTCCTGCAGGTTTTTCCAGTTCGTCAGCGCACCCAAAAGATGGCCTAAATGCATAGGCCCCGTAGGCCTCATTCCACTGAGTAATATCTTCTTCATGACTTAACTCACAGTTCGTATTGCGTATTGAGTATTGAGTATTGCGTTTAAGGTTCTACGCGCAATACGCACGACGCAATACGCACGACGAAGTTACAGCTTCCTTGCTATCTTTTCCAAAGCAAAAACTTCTATTATATCACCCGGTTGTATGTTCTGATAATTATCAAGCGCGATCCCGCACTCGAAACCTTCTGCCATTTCCTTTACATCATCTTTAAACCGCTTAAGAGAGGATATCTTTCCTTTATAAACCTCTTCGCTTTCTCTGATAAGCCGGCAACTGGAATTTCTGGTAACTTTTCCCTTCTGTACAAAACAACCTGCTATCTTGCCTGAGTTGGTTATCTTAAATACCTGTCTTACCAGTATCCTTCCCATAAAGCTTTCTTTTATATGCGGCTCAAGCAATCCTTCCATAGCTGCTTTTATATCAGAAACAGCCTCATAGATTATATTGTAGAGGCGTATATCAACATGCTCTGCTTTGCCGGCCCTGTCCGCTTCAGGTGTCTTTCTTACATGAAATCCTATTACAATAGCATTCGAGGCTGCCGCTAAAAGTATGTCAGACTCGCTTATATCACCTACACCTTTATGGATAATATTAAGAGTCATATTTTTTGTGCTAAGATTTGTCAATGAATCAGAAACTGCCTCAAGAGAACCTCTAACATCTGTTTTAAGTATGACCTTAAGCTCTTTTAGCTCACCCTTTTGTATCTCGGAATAGAGATCCTCAAGTGCTATCCTTCGGGCTGTAGGAGCCTGCTCTTCCTCTTTGGCCTTTTCCATTCTATTTGCGCATATCTCTTTGGCCTTTTTTTCATCTTCTACAACCATGAATATGTCACCGGCCTGCGGAGCGCCGCTTAAACCGAGTATCTCGACCGGCATAGAAGGCGGTGATTCCTGAACACGCTTGAGCCTATCATTTATAAGAGCCTTTATCTTGCCATAATAATGGCTTGCTACAACAACATCACCTGCGCGCAGGGTGCCTGTCTGAACAAGAACCGTAGCTATAGGGCCGCCGCCTTTTGTTATTTTTGCCTCTATTACTATTCCTTTTGCGGGCTTTTTGGGATTTGCCTTTAGTTCAAGCATTTCCGCCTCAAGCAGTATCATATCCAGTAACACATCCACTCCCTGCCCTGTCTTTGCTGAGACATTCACCATAACGGTCTTTCCGCCCCAGTCTTCTGCTAAAAAACCCAACTCTGATAACTGTTTTTTTAACTTGTCTATATCTATATTCTGCTTATCTACTTTATTTATAGCAACTACTATTGGGACATCCGCGGCGCGGGCATGGTCTAAAGCTTCTATAGTCTGAGGCATAACGCCATCATCTGCCGCAACCACCAGAACCACAATATCAGTAGCTACAGCGCCTCTTGCTCTCATGGCGGTAAATGCCGCGTGGCCCGGTGTATCTAGGAAGGTTATCTTACCCTTATCAAGCGATACCTCGTATGCGCCTATATGCTGGGTAATACCTCCTTTTTCCTTATCAGTTATCCTGCTCTCCCTTATATAATCCAAAAGCGAGGTCTTTCCATGGTCGACATGCCCCATAAATGTTACAACGGGAGGGCGGTGTATAAGATTCTTCTCATCACTCTCTTCTTCCTCATGTATAGCTATTATCTCTTCCTCTATGGTAGGAAGCCTTTCGAGGTAATAGCCGAACTTCTCTGCAACAGCTTTGGCGTCTTTTTCATCCACGATCTGATTAATATTAGCAAAGATGCTCATATCCATAAGCGCCTTTATAACAAGGTTTACGCCTACAGACATCTTTTCAGCTATATCCTTTACCGCGATGGGAAACTTTACCTGTAATGTTTTCCCCGGAGGAGCTTTTGGCCGCGGCTCTTCGGCTTTTATTTCAGCGGCTAAGTGAGTTTCTGAAGGCCCTTCCTTAATCTGCGGCTTGGCCTTTTCTTCAGTAACAGCGGGCTTTTTAGCAGTTGTCTTCTTTTGTTTAACTGTCTTTTCGGATAATTTTGCTCCCTGCTTTTCAACAGGCTCTTTTGTTATGGCCTTTTTCTTAACAACAGGTTTCTTTGCCGCAGCAGGCTTCTTTTTGGTCTTTTTCTTTGAATCCTCCTGCTTCTTTATCTCATCCACTTTTATAGAGGGCTTCTTCTTCGCTATCATCTGCAATACCTTATCCAACGCTCCTTCGGACAGGGAACTTTGTGCAGATGTTGCGCTTATGCCCAGTTTCACAACCTGTATAAGCAGCTGCTTAGAAGGCATCTTGACTTTCTTTGCTAGTTCTGAAATTTTCACTTGTTAGACTCCTTTAGCCTGTAGCCTGTTGTTTGTAGCGCGTAGCCTACAACGGCATGCTACATGCCACAAGCTACATGCTGCATGCTAATACTACCCCTTTAATTCTTTTGCCGCGTCATAGATCTTCTCTGCTGTCTTTTTACCTATTCCCTTGACCTTTAAGAGATCTTTCAGCTCAACATTAGTTATATCATCTACCGCGTTGAATCCGGCTTCTTTAAGCGCTTCTAATATCTTCTTTCCTACTCCGGGCAGTTCAGATATGGGAAAAGCTTCTTCCTTCTCCTTTTCTTCCTTAGCCTTGACTCCGGATTTACTCTTTACATTGATCTCATATCCTACTAGCTTTGAAGCCAGCTTTACATTCTGGCCTCTTCTGCCTATAGTAAGGGAGAGTTGGTCATCTTCGACCAGCACCTCTGCTCTCTTATTCTCTTTATCTATATTGATCTCAGCGATCTCCGCGGGAGACAGCGCGCCTTTTATATACTCCTTTATATCGTCGCTATAGCGGACTATATCTATCTTCTCACCCTGAAGTTCACTGACTATATTTTTTACCCTTTGGCCTCTCATGCCGACGCATGCGCCCACAGAGTCTATCTTATCATCCTTTGAAGATACAGCTATCTTAGTGCGGTCTCCCGGCTCACGCGCAATAGATTTTATCTCTACAATGCCATCACTTATTTCAGGGACTTCAAGCTCAAAAAGTTTCTTGGCCATGCCTTCATTCCTTCTGGATAGAAGAATAGATGAGCCCTTAGGAGTCCTTTCAACATCAAGGACATAAGCTTTTATACGTTCACCCTGTTTGTAATGCTCGCGCGGCAAGAGCTCGCTCCTGGGCAATATGGCCTCTGCCCTACCCAGGTCGACTATGATATTGCCCCTCTCGAATCTATGAACAGCGCCAGTAACAATAGTGCCTTTGCGGGTATAGAACTCCTCAAATATTACATCTCTTTCCGCTTCCCTTATCTTCTGAATAATGACCTGTTTTGCTGTCTGTGCAGCTATCCTGCCAAATTCCGCGGACTTTATCTCTTTGCCGGCTGAGAAGATCTTTATAGAACCGGCCTCAATATCCATCTTTACCTTTATATCTTCCACATCATCTGTATCTTTTTTATCTTTCTTGCCTATTACCTTACGTGCGGCACTGACAAGGGCTGCTTCAACAGCTTCCACCAGCACCTCTCTCTTTATGCCTTTTTCACGCTCAATATATTCTAGTACAGATAAAATTTCTCCATTCATATTTATCACTCCTTGTAATCAACGTGGTTGACAGTTCACAGTTGACAGTGTAGATCATTTGTCAAAGCTTTACCTTTGCCTTAGTGATTATATCATATGGTATATAAATATCTTTCCCATCTTTATCCACAATCACTACCTTATCATCTTCTGCAGTCTTTATCCTACCACTTAAATAACTTTCACCTTCAAGGGGCTCTTTAAACCAAAAATCTACCTCATCTTCTGGTTTTACCCTTTCAAAATCCCTTCTTTTCTTCAATGACCTGTCAAGGCCCGGAGAATTAACCTCTAGTAGGTAGTTTTCATATATAATAGACTTTTCTTCTATTATATTGCCAAGCCGCTTATTAATAAGGGCACACTCATCCATCTTAATGCCGCCTTCTTTATCCACAAGAAGGCGCAGTATGATCTTCTTGCTAACCCTATATAGGTTAAACTCTACTATTTCGGCATTAAGCTCGGCTAGTATGGGCTTAAGCTCCTGCTTAAGCTGCTCTAAGGTTTCGCTAGGTTCCATTTAGATAAAAAAAGTGGGTTAACAGACTGTTTACCCACTTGCAATTCTCCTTCCACTACTAGATTTGAGAGTTAATTATAGTATAAAGTGGCTGTGTTTGTCAAGGAAAATCCTCACTTCGTTCGGAAGCTTCACAAGAATAATTATTTTATTTCAATCATCTCACCGCAATTAGGACAATGCAAATAGCTTTGGCCGCCAGGATGATATTCTTTACCTCCGGGCTTAAATTGGTCAA
>JBDRAM010000002.1:0-14447 GCA_043823785.1 Candidatus Omnitrophota bacterium | reverse complement strand
ATAGGGCGTCACAAAAGTGCCGCCCTTGATTACAAAGATTACTAAATGACAGATTACGGAGATTGTTTATCGACTAGGTAATCGCTGTAATCTTTTAAAAATCATTGTAATCATAGGCTAAAATTAGTTTCGTGACAGCCTATTAAATATTTAATCTCAACTGGTAAGAGTTGTATTATACATCTTAAGAAAAAACATGTAAAGCCCTTTTAGAACTTTCTGAACTTTCTAACTTTCTTAACTTTCTAACCTGGTTAAAAACCGCCTATTCTAACCAGGTTAAAAATGGCCTATTCTAACCAGGTTAAAAATGGCCTATTTTAACCTGGTTAGAGATTGTGTTAACCTGGTTAGAGATTGTGAACAAGGGCTTCGGATAAGACGACAATGTCCTCGGTGCAGTATATCTCTGTAATGCTCTTGTCAAAAAAGACGTTTGCGTCAGACCCGAACTCATTATCACCAAGCCAGAAGTTTATAAGAATAGGTACACCTATAAACGGTTCCAACACAACGCTTATATCGGCAAGTTGTGTCTTTTTGGCATTGAAACGCTCAACCAATTCAAAGAGGGCTTGCGGGTTATCTTTATATTTACGCATAATAGTATCAATAACCCTCTTCTTAAAAGACGGGTAATACCCTTCTCCGCCTTCCAACTGCTTAAAAGATACCCATTCGCCTGTTGGCGGGGGCAGGCTTTCGGTTTTTTTGACAAGATAATGCAATATGAGAATACTAAGATAGTCTTTGGCGGGGATATTGCATGATATGGAAACAATAGATCTCTCCTTCAGGTTAATGGCAAATTCATCTGATAAAAATCTTACAGAGTGATGATTATCACTTGTAATATTTTCTAATTCAGACCATGCCTTTGAAAGCGCGGCTTCGTATGCCATTCTAAAGGTGCCTCGATAGCATCTTTATATCCACGTATTTCTCTATCATGTTTTTTATTATATTGGTCTTTTCTGTGTCTTCAGGCTTAACCTTTACCTTCAGATCATGTATCTTTGAAGCGACATTATAGGTGTCGCCTTTTGCAAGCAGCAGAGGTATGTTTGCCCTTTTAACCAGATCTACAACCGCGTGATGAGGCTTAATGCCTCCGCTTAATACAATGCCTGCCATCTGTATACCTTTCTTTACCCTGTCCATCTGAAAGCCTACTACCGCTAATATCATATCTTCCCTATCACCCGGAGTTATAAGAAGGCTCTTATCGGAAAAATAGTTCAGAGCATCATGCGGAGCCATGGCTCCAACCAAGATCTTTCCAACTGTCGCATCGAGAGCCTTGCCACCGTTTAAGATATTAAAACCAAGCTCCTCCGCAACCTGCCTCACCGTGGGCTCAGACAATATCTTATTATAAGGTATGACCCCTAAAACCTTGAGGCCTTTTCTCTTTAATCCTATACGTACTATCTCATTTACTTTATTATACTTATCCGGCCGAACCTTATTGATTATAGCACCTACTACTTCGACACCCTCTTTTTCAAAGAGGGCCCTGTTTAACATTATCTCATCTATAGGTTTACCTATTCCGCCGCTTGATACTATTATGACCTTTGAGTTCAGTATCTTCGCGACAGCCGCGTTAGATAAATCAAATACAGAGCCTACTCCGGCGTGGCCTGTGCCTTCTATTACCACTATATCCTTATTTTTGGAAACAGCTTTAAATGAATTCTTAATACGCTTTACCAGTTCTCTTCTGCCGCTCTTTAATATATATTTCTTAGTGAAGCCTCGCTCGACAGCCACAGGGCTCATATCTTTAACAGGGCAATCTATATCAAAGGTCTTTTCTATAAGCACAGAGTCTTCATCTACCTTTTTTCCCTGTTCTATAACATAGCGCTGTCCCACGGGCTTTATAAAACCTACCCTTTTAAATCTCTCCTCAAATGCATATATCAAGCCCAGGCTGACTACTGTCTTTCCGTTATTCTGATCTGTTGCTGAAACAAATATCCTTTTTATCTTACTGTTAGGCATCTTAAACCTTTTCTCGCCTACTCGCTAACTATTGCGAGGAAGCTTCTTGTTTAAAGCCCTACAACGATGGCTTTCCCATCTTGTAAGCTCTACTACCTGAGCAAGTGTTGAGCCCCTGTCTATCTCAGTTCTTAATCTATTCTCCTGCTCTAAGACGCCCATGGCGCGGTTAGCAATCTCTACGGCCTTTTCCTTAGGTATGCAAACAACACCATCGTCATCACCGACTATCCAGTCTCCGCTTGTAATCTTTACCCCTCCTGCTGTAACCGGAACATCTATCTCGCCAAAACCCTTGGGCTCACCCGCAGTAGGTGTTATTAGTTTAGAGAATACGGGAAATTTTAATTTACGTATTTCAGCGGTATCTCGGACCGCCCCATCTACTACAACGCCGGCTATTCTTTTCTGTATAGCTCCATGCGATGCCAGTTCACCCCAAACAGCGGGCCCCACACCGCCCGCATCTATAACAAGTACTGTGCCCGGCTGAGCTTTGTCTACCGCCTCTACGGTTTTGGCCCAGTCTCCGGGATATGTCCTGATTGTTAAGGCAGGGCCGGCCATCTTTATTCCTTGGAATAGAGGATGAATTCCTTTTAAATCACCGCTTCTGTGCATAGCATCAGAGATGTTCGATGTGGAAACGCCCTTTAAAATCTTATGTATATCATCTGCGGAAACCCTCTTAAAGAGATCTGTTTTGATTATTTTGCCGGTAGCAATTGCCTTCTTTATGATACCTGCTGCCTTGGCAGGATTCTTATCTTTGGTTATAGCCCCACCTACAATAATAATATGCGCCCCCGCTTTTACAGCTTCTGAAGCTGTTTCAGAATTTATACCTCCTGCAATAGCTAAAGGAACGTTGACTGCCTTTGCCACATTTTTAAGTTTTGTAAATGCGTTCTTGCCTTTCATCTGCTCATCTATCGCGCAATGGACACCAATATAATCAACACCTAACCTTTCGACTTCTTTTGCGCGCCTTATGATATCCTCACTCTTAATCCCCATCATGTCTGCTTCTATCTTCGCGCCGTAGTTTTTACCCGCTTCTACACATTCGCGTATAGTGCTATCGGACGCTGCTGCCAACACGCAGACTATATCCGCGCCTGCCTTGGCAGCTGCCTCTGTCTCTATCCTTCCCGCATCCATGATCTTCATATCAGCTATAATAGTCGCTTTGGGAAACTTCTTACGAAGCTGCCTAATAGCATCCAGGCCTTCGCTTTTTATAAGCGGGGTTCCTGCTTCAAGCCAGTCAACGCCCCCCTTGACCGCTTCATCAGCCAGCTGAAGCGCTCTCTTTAAATTTAAAAAATCCAAAGCAACCTGTAATACGGGTTTCATTACTTAACTCCTATCGTTGTTCAACAGTCCATTTTTTTGTTCATCTGTCCATCTGTTCATCTGTTCATCTGTCGCAGCTATAATAACAACCGACGAACCGATGAACAGTTGAACATACGATCTATTCTCCTATCACCTGAACTATAATTTCCCGCGAGCGAGGCCTGTTGTCAAAATCTATAAATATGATCTGCTGCCAGGTACCCAGCATCATCTTTCCTTTAGAGAATGGGGCCGTAAAAGAACATCCAAGCAAAGATGCCCTAACATGCGAAAACCCGTTTCCATCGCCCCATTTTACATTATGAGCATATTCACCTCGGCGAGGCGCTATCTTCTCAAAAGCAGCCTTTAAATCCTCAACAAGGCCTGGCTCATATTCAACTGTTGTAATACCTCCTGTGGCTCCGGAAACAAATACATTTACTATGCCATCTTTGAGCTTTGAAGCTTTTAAGGCATCCGTGACATCAGGTGTTATGTCTATGATGTCCGTCTCACCTTTGGATTTAATCTTTATCGTCTTCGTTACTATCATATAAATATTCCAACGCCTGCAGGCGGTCTCCATTCGCCGCCAGGAGGCGGCTCCTACTATTATTTTTTCAAATGCGCATCAAGAAATGAATCACAATAGATCGACTTATTTAAAATAAGCTCTGCTGTTATCATAGCATTCATAAGTTCTTTATCCAATGGGTCAAGAATAGCGGCTGATAAACCATTAGCGATAGCCATGACAAGATATATCCTGTTTATTAAAGGCCTCTGCTGAGTCCCTTGAGAGGCATTGCTTAATCCGATCACTGTCTTAGGCGCGGGATCGCATAGAAGCTTAAATTCCTTTATGGATTCAAGAAGCTCCACACCTTGCGCCTGGGCAACATTTACAGGCAGGACTATAGGATCTATATATAAGTCACTGATGTCAAAACCTACTTCCTGGCATTTTGTGACTATTTTTACAGCATGCTCTGTTCTCTCATTCCTATCACGAGGAATGCCTTTTTTGTCCATGGTAAGCGCTATCAGCATAGTATTGTACTTTTTTGCAAGCGGTAGAAACGCATCCATCTTCGCGTCATCAGCGTTTATTGAATTTATCATTGCTTTCTTTTTAACTGACTTCAAGCCTTCTTCTATAACATCCGCTTTCGTGCTATCGAGAACAAGGCCCACATCTGTTACATCCTGTATACTCTCAACGAGCCACTTCATGGCATCTTTAGGATTCTTCTCATACGGCCCGGTATTTACATCAAGCATGCCTGCTCCGGCATCAACCTGGTCTTTGGCCATCTTCTGTATAGCGGCCTTGTCCCTCTTTGTTATAGCTTCTGCCACGACTTTGTACATACCATTTATAAGTTCACCGATTACCAGCATTCATTACCTCCTTAATGAGCACATAAGTTATGGAGGCTATCAAGCCGACATAACTTATATAGTGCGAATTAATCCCGAGGATGCGACGAAAAGGAGCATCCGAGGGATCTTCTCTATTTCTTCATCAAACTGTCAATATACTTCCTTGTCTCCTCAACCGCCTTAGGATGGTACATTATAAGCAGGTCAGCGCCTGTCTGCAGCGTGCATACTGCCGTCTGCATCTCCCATAAAGGCCCGCGCGAATACTCATCGCCCCATTCCGCGTGCTCCGAGACAGGGCTTTTAGCTTCTTTTGCGCGCCATGCCTCTTGTCCTACAAAGCAGGCAAAGGGCATGGCAAGCATCTTATCGCCTATCAACGCGGCATTTCGCGCGCGCTCCATTATAGAATACGCGTATTCTATGCCATAACCCAAAGCTCCGATAGTAGGGTTTATGACTATCCTCTCAAGCGGAAAACCCATCTCGCTTATAAGTATATTTACCTGCTTAGCTATATTTATATCTATTGGAGACTCACCTATTATGCTGTGTCCGTCAGCAAGGCAGCTGGCCGCGAGTGTCTTATAATTCTTCTCAGTCGCGTCTCCCATAAGACACTTTTCACCTTTTGCCGCTTCGCTTGCCTTTGCCAATACCACGTTATCTTTTTCATCATCACCTGAACCTAAGATGATGAGCGGAACCTTAACAGCCTGCAATATATCTTTAATAAGTTTTTGCGTATCAGCCGCTGTCCTGTTTCCGTAATCCGGATGTGTACCCTGAAGTTTGACGCATATCATGGATGCCTTATATTCTTCTACGCATTTCACCGCCCATTTAACCGGATCCTTAAGCGCATCGCCAAAAGGTTTTTTTAGATTCTCGGGCCAATCCACAGGCTCTACATCCAGAACTTCCATAGCTATTACAGGAGGATTAGGCATGTCTCCCTCATTAAATAAAAATGGGAGAGTGGTTTCGCCTCCTATCTTTATCTGCGACGCCCTTGTGCCGCCTTCTTTTGCAGTCGCGCCTATAACTACTTCATTTATCTTGCCTGAATATGTCTCTTTTAACGCGTCCACCTCTCCACTCCTTGTTTAATATTTGAACTAACCAGGTCAGGTAGATGGGTTAGGGTCAAGATGCCGGTTTGGTATTGAGGTCAAGTAGTTTGTTTATTCTTACCTTTAAACCTTGACCAAGATTCCTCTAACCTATATAACTGCCTACCTGAAATATCATATATTTCAATAAGCTTATCGCACAATTCTTTATCTATAAATTTAGCATAAATATCGCGGCACTGAGATAAGGAAACAACTGTCTCATTACACTCACCCATTGCGTCATCTAGATATTTTTGAAATCCTTGTTTTTGATGTCGTTTTGCGTATCCTTCAGCAATGAGACGCGGTATTGATTTGCTTGATCTAGATAGCTGATTCCTTAAATCATATTTCTCGCTATCGGGTAACTTGGGTATTATTTTCATCATAACTGACAGTGCAGCATCGTATGTTCTTTGGTACACATTTAAATCTCTATAACTTCTTATCTTCTTTGTCTCTTGCATCTCTTACTAACTACCTTACCCAATTTTCCATACTGGCTTCCTGACCCTTACCTAATAACATTACCTGTATTAATACGGAATCTCACTCCTTTTTTACAGCAGATTCTGCTAATAGCTCTCTTATTAAACACAATACCTTATTATCTTTCTTAATCTCGAAAGTAGGCCTGCTATTTATAGCGGCATCCTCAAGCTCTTCATCAAAGGGCAAAATTGCTTTCAATTCCAGTCCTGACCTTTTGATCTCATCTTTCAATAGATCCGGGCCCTTCTTGGATTTATTTAAAATAAGAAATCTCTTACCTGTCTTTATTTTAAGCTCATCAATAAGGGTAGAGATCCTCGCGGCTGATCTGACCCCTACTACGGAATTGTCGCTTACCATAAAAAGGGTGTCTATCTGGCGAACGAGCCTCCTTGATAGGTGCTCCATGCCTGCCTCATTATCTATAACTACCCAGGGATAGTTCTTCATAAGCTTCTTAATAAGCTCTCTGAGCATATTATTCGCAAAACAGTAACAGCCTGGGCCTTCGGGCCTTCCCATGCTTAATAGGTCAAACCCCCCTTCTTCACCTAAAGACTCCTGTATCTTCATATCTATATATCTATCCTTGGATGTGCCTTTGGGGATCTGATCCGGGTCTTTGGAAATATCATCTATGATCCCGACTATTGTAGATAACGCCTCGACGCCTAAAACCTGACCCAGATTGCTGTTGGGGTCAGCGTCAATGGCAAGGATAGAACCTGCATCGGCCTCTTTGAGCGCCCTTATGATCAACGAGGCTATTGTAGTCTTTCCTGTCCCGCCTTTTCCGGCTATTGCGATTACTTGGCTCATTTTCTCGTATTGCGTATTGAGTATTGCGTATTGCGTGAAATATTTACACTCGGAAAATCCTCCAGGCGAGTGTGAGGGAAAAACAGGCTCGACATATACTCATCCATATAGGTAGGGTCTTTGCTGAGTTCTATATATGTCATCTTCCTGGCTATGCCTTCGGCTTCTTTCATTGTATCGTATGAAAGAAGTATAGAGCGCGCTCCGATCAAAGAACTGTTTCCTACAAATTGAAACTTTTTTCTATCCAGATCGGGCAAGAGGCCTGTCGATATAGCGTTATCTATGTTCAAATAGGTGCCAAAGCCTCCTGCTATATATATCTGATCGAGATCATTGAATGTCAGGTCAAACTTTTTGACAAGTATAGACGCGGCTGAATATATCGCGCCTTTTGAGCGTTTCATGTTCTCTATATCAGATTCTTTTATAACAATATCATAATCACAGCAAGCCTTGTTCTTAGGGACAACTACGTACTCATACTCTCCTTCTGACTTTCTTATTCTTTTCCCTTTTAAATCAGAGTTTATCCTGCCGTCTCTTTTTATAATGCCCCTCTTGAACATCTCCGATATAAGGTCTATATAGCCTGAGCCGCATATGCCCATGGGCTTGCCTTTTCCTATAACCTTTATATTCTCTTCGAGGTTAGCATCTATCTTAACCCTCTCAATAGCGCCCTTTACAGCTCTCATGCCGCATGTGACACCGCTTCCCTCAAATGCAGGGCCTGCGCTTGCTGAACAGCATGCCATCCACTCCTTGTTACCAACCACTATTTCTCCGTTGGTGCCGATATCTATTAGGAGCGTAAGCTTATCTTCATTGTTTATACCGCATGCGACAACACCGGCGACTATATCTCCTCCCACATAAGTGCTGACTCCCGGTATACAGGCAAGCAGTCCTCTTGGGTGTATCTTTATCCCTGCCTCAGCAGCTCTTATAACAGGCACAAAGTTCGCGGTTGAGACATATGGTTCTCTTCTTATATAGGTAGGATCGACCCTTAGAAGAAGGTGTATCATGGTAGTATTGCCAGCGCATATAACACCTGTAACATTATTAAGAGGTATATGGTTGTCGTTTACCAGCTCTTGCATTATAGAGTTCATATTATCGATAACAGCATGGTGCAATCTTTCAAGCCCGGATTCCTCTGTCGCGTATATTATCCTTGTGATGACATCATCGCCAAAAGCTATCTGCTTATTGTATGTTGCCTTTGTACCCAGAATCTTTTTAGTGTTTAGGTCTATAAGCTGGCCTGAAACCGTCGTTGTGCCGATATCAAAGGCGACTCCGTAATTGGCCTTGGAGGCATCGCCCGGCTCGATAATAACGACCTCTGTGGTCTCGTTTCTTTTGCCCAGGGTAGCGGTTATCTTCCAGTCGCTGTGGCGCAATACGCTGCCCAATCTTTTTATATTTCTTAAGCCTACCTGTATTATCTCTATATTATATTTCTTATGTAACTCTCTGATAAGGCGTTCGTAATCACTGACTGTATCCTCCAGCGTCGGAGGCGGAAGCTCGAGATAGATTTTTGTAGATATGGGACTATGGGTAAAGACATCATCGCTTATTATAGGTTTACCCTGATCGATCTCAGCTGTTTCCGAGAATAGTCCCTTGAGCCGATGGAAACGGGCCTCCTCGTCCCTGATCTTGCTTAGATCAAGCCTTGATTCCTTGGGGATTACTACCTCAAGATCTCCTTCAACGGTCGTAAGGCATGCCAGGACATAACCTTTTTTGCGCTCTTCGTGCGAGATCCTGCCTGTAGGCTCAGTCCTGAACTTTCCTTTTTTGATTATTACCTTGCATCTTCCGCAAACACCTTCACCACCGCAGCTTGAATTTATGAATGCGCCGCAAGACACAGCAGTTGCCAAAAGATCGGCGCCCTTTCCGACCTCTGCTGTCTTTTCCGAAGGTTTAAATATTACTTTAAATTTTTCCATATACCCTCACCGCATCTCACCAATTCTAACCAGGTTAGAATTGCCCCTTTTTAACCTGGTTAGAAAGGGCTGTTTTTAACCAGGTTAGAATTATTAAGAATTATTGCCCTAGCTTCTTTAAAAACATCGGTATGCCGGAGGCCTCCCTGGGACCTACAGTCACCTTATATCCGGATTCCTCTTCAAGTTTTCCGCTTAATACAGCTACATAACCGGGAATAATAACATTCTTATGCTTAACCTTATCCTTTATGCCGCATGTATCGAGCATCTTCGCGATGCTTTCCGCTGTAAACTTCTCAGCAGCCCAGGCAGTAAGGACTGACATGCCTTCCGCGTCGCATGTTACTATATAGGCCGGTATCTTGCTTGACTCGACCTCTGCCTCAACCGTATAGTATGTGAGCGAGAAATTGGTCGTCACTAAGACGGGTGAGCCTTCCGAGACCTTTCCTACCTCAAATATCTTAGCCTCGACCTGAAGCGGCTTCTGAGGGTCTGTATATATGTTCTGCCTTGTTGTCAATACCGGCAGGACCTGCCAAGGCTCTCTACCCTTCATAATTACAATCCCTGCGTATTTCGCGACATAAGTAGATGCCTCTGA
Source organism: Candidatus Omnitrophota bacterium (assembly GCA_043823785.1). Taxonomy (GTDB): domain Bacteria; phylum Omnitrophota; class Gorgyraeia; order JABMRG01; family JABMRG01; genus JBDRAM01. The sequence goes on along the minus strand of JBDRAM010000002.1, from coordinate 4,716 downwards.
CGCTTCAATAAAAGGATCGTCACTCTTTGTAAAACATATGGAAGGATAACCAAAAGGCCTAAAAGATTTTTTGAGCGCGAGCCTCCTCATCTGAGTAAGATCCCAGAGTTTCTGTGATATATCTTTATCACCTGTATCTAAAATAATATCCTGGACACCTTCCGCGTTTAAGTTCTTTACTAAAGCCTCAAGTTCCTCGAGGTTCGGCGCGCTTGCTGCCAAAGGTGCTTTAAAATCTCTTGCGAGCTTTGCCATGTCTTTATAATTATCATTTTTAGCCCGATATATCAATGGCGCCTTATCCTTTAATAACTCAAGCCCCTTCTTAATAACAGCCGCATCATCACTCATCAAAACAACGGGGAAATCAGCGCCTGCGATAATAACCTTTAAGGCACCTTCAAACTTTGAAACATCGCCGCTCTTGCAGGATAACGCGATCAGATTTACTTCTATTCTCTGCCCGACCCTTTCAAAGCTTAAGTTTTTTATCTGATCAATAGCCTTTTTAATCTCATCTTCAGGCAAGGTATCTTCCAGTAAAAATCCTATGCCTGTAGGATGATAGAATTTTTCATCGTGCCTGAAAAGGACGGTTTCGTTTCCTATCTCAAGTTTCTTATCACCTGTACCAATAGTAATAAGCTTGATAGGCGGCTGCGATGCGCCCTCTAACGCGATCTTCGCGTCCTGTGAAATATCGGGGCATTTGTCCAGAGAGGCCTTTTTGGCCGCAAGCTGCATTGCAAAGGCCAGGCATGTCGGAAAACCGCACTTTTTACAATTTGTCTTGGGTAGAAGCTTATAAATCGCTAGACCGGATAAAGCCATCTTTTCAACTCCTATTTTATGTGCTTTAGGGTCTAGGGTCGAGGTCCCAGGCTGCAGGGTTTTATATTATACACCCTACGCCCTATGTCCTACACCCTACACCCTTCTACATCAACGGTTCCATACTCAACGCCGGATGCTTCTTCTCTTCCAAAAACTTAACCAGCGCCTCTGAATCAGTTGCTACTGTCTCATCGGCTATTCTTTCATAAAGATCAGGCATGCCTTCTTCCTCGCACCGCTTCTTTAACTTATCGCCAAGTGCCTCTTTAAGCTCTTTTGGCATCCAGACAAGTCTTTTTAATCCTCCGTCAGCAGTTATAAATTTTTTACTTACAATATAGAGCCTGCCGACTCCCATAAATCCGGGGGTCTGATTTCCGCCTCCGACAGAACCGGCAAGTGTAGAAAACTTCATGCCTGCTGGCGTCATATCACTGTATTCCCTGTTTACTACCATGAAGCCGTTTGCCTCCGGCAAAATAGCGATTACGCACTCAAAACACCCGCAACTCGTCTCAGGCCATGTTATTATAGAGTAGCCGTGAAATCTCTCAAGACTCTTATTCGACTTCTGATGTATAAAATCATTTACACCCTTCCATTCGCCGCGCACAGAATCAAGAACCTCTCCCTTCTTAATAGGCTGGTTAGGGCCTGTAGGGCTTAGTTCATAACAAGCTTTAGCATCTATATAGCTATAAGCTCCACATAAACCTAATCTTTCCGGTTTTACAATACACACGTGGTTTGGAGCAAACGATTGACAGTTCTTTACTACTATGCCGTTTACCAAATAATTATGCGTATCTGGAACACTGAAATTATAAACCTCCCTGTTGCTGTATTCAACGATTTCTATATTATTTACTTTTACAAAATTTATCTTAGATTCAACCCATCCATTAAGCTCTCTAAATAAGCTGCATTTAGTGTCTACGCGAGATTTTATTTCGTTTATAAGCATGGCTAGCTTTTCTTTAGAGATGCGGTATTTGCCATTTGCCCAGTCATCAATTATTCCTCGATCTATAGATGATAGTTTTGACTTGATGATTCCAAAACTGTCACATAGCTTCCTAACCAGCTTTCCACAGAGCCAAGGTACCGTGTCCGTCCGTATTACATGATATTTGTCGGGCTGGAATTTGACACTTTCCATAGCCTTCTTTTTACGCGGACACCAGGATGAAACTATAGTAGCAAAATTAGCGAATTCAACTCTATTATCTACAGAAACCTCAAAGCAACCTGTAACTTTCTTAATTTTTGCTGATATTCCCAACTTTCTTAGCATAAGGTATATATGTTGTGATTCTCTGTATCCTTTAGCTGAAATGCCTAATTTCTTTTCACCCACAAATCCATCACCATCAAATAATCCCCTAAGAAAAGAAGCTATAAAAGTTGAGGAAAGTCGAGATATTACCTCTCCTTTCCATTTTACGCTTCTATCTTCAGGCCTGATTCCTAAATTGACCATGATGCTAGCTATAACCGGTGCGTAAAATTCAACTATCCATGTTTTTTTATGAGATTTTTTATATCGCGGCTTAACATAGATTTTACAATTTCCACTAAAATAACTTTGTGTAATCTCACGAAATTTCTTGATTAAAGCAAAATCGGAATTGGTGAACGTGAATCTAAGCGGAAATCCATCTTTTGATCTATTATCATAACGAAGTGTCCCATCTGCTGCCATAAGACCTGCGAGATACATAAAATCCTCACCGAGAACTAATTTCTTCAGTCTCTGACTTCGAATATTACCGAGTTTTGAAATCTGGCCTTTAACTCCTCTCCAGTCCTGGTTTAAAGCATTGAGAATTAGTTTTACTTCTCTCAATTTCAAACGAAGGGGAGGACCTGTCAAATGTCTCCGCAACCCGCGGGAAAGCTTGGAGTATTCTAGTCCTATTAAATTCGCCGCTTCCTTAAGAGTTTTATATCTTGTCAGCACGCTGCTCCTCAGCCATGCTATAAACTTTTCATCGTAGACCTTAATACCGTCAGAAATTAAATCTATTAAATAAATAGGTCCGCTATGTTTGTAATCTACATTATCCGATAAGGTTTGTTTTGGCGCAACAAGGTAATCTCCAGCTTTTATATTACCTGCTTCGTTCCAATTTAACCCCTGCTTAGTATCTGCTAGAAGGCGATGGTTTTTGGTTAAAGTGAGTGAATTTCCATTAGAAAGAGTAATCTTTATTAACTTTCCGGGAGCAGGATTAACAAAAAGTTCCCCAACAGGCCTCTTCACTAAATTAGAGCCTTCAAGAGACAATACTTCAATATCATGCCTGTCTGCAACTGTCTCAATAACATTCGCTACTTTATCAAATGAGCCATCAGCAAGAACTATCAATTCATCCTTAGGAACACACAAGGTGCAGCTGTAAAACGTATCCACACTCTCATCTGTCATGCCTGCCATCCTCTCATCGCGCTCGTCATATACCTTAACAGCCTCCGGCATTATCCTGTCAACATCTTCCTGTTTTGTATATATTGTGACCTGTACCTTATCTACTATCTTGCCATAAACATCATGCAGCATAGCGTGTAATATCGTTCCGAAATGCCTTATCTTAAAACCCTTTTTCTGGGCCTCTTTTGATATCCTTAACCAGCACATGTTTCTCTGGCCCATATGGAATATACCCATTGCCTCATTTAAGAATGAATGTACCTGGCGCTCCAGTATAGGTTCAAAATCATGCTGCATCTTTCTTCCGGCGACCTCTACCATTATACCAAGAGGATAGGCTCCTCCCTCTTTCATATCGTCTATCTCAGGGCCTACAACTTCTATCTTCCCATCTTCTACCTCATCTAGTGATTTACTGGATACATACTCAAGCGCGGTTGAAAATTTGCCTCCAAACTGAACATACATCTGCTCCCGCCTGACCCTTTCACCTTCAAACGCGGCGCTATAGGCAACAGGTATAGGTATTTCAGAGAGCTTTACCTTGACCCCTCTTACCTCTATGCATCGCTGGACTATTTTCTTATAATCAAATTCTTTTACAAGGTGCTCATAGGTGCAGATGCCGGTTGGTTTAATCTCAGGAATATCGGTATCCGCTATAATTGGAAAACCCATATTTATAGCTCCGGCACCGGTAGCGTATTTGATATCATCCAAAGGCCCGAGCGTAAGGCCGAAGGCAAATACTCTCTCCTTGCAATACAACAAACAGTCCTTCGCGTTTCCTGCTTTTATTCCTCCGAACGTAAGCGCTCCTCTTATAGCCCAGTTAAGCGGATATATTCCTGTTATAGTATCTCTTCCATAAGGAACTATATATGTATCCCAGCCCATCTCTATATTCTCTTCCTTGAGCTGGTCTATTATGCTTTTTCCATTTGAGCTTGAACCGACAAATGTCATTATGTTTCTTTTCTGAAGCTCTCTTACTATATCTACGGCAGTCTTATTGTCAGGCGCCGCTCCTAATATAGCGGCAAATCCAGGCATCCTCCCGTCGACAAGCTGTATGCCTAAAGTGCGCAATATCGTATCGCTGAAAAAACCATTGCAGTCTGCTTGAGGTTCTTTACCGTAAAGATAACGTAAAACACATATTATCTCCTCTGCCAGCAAGGCAGCTATACCTGAATCGAGCGCATCCCCCAAATAAGGAAGCCATAATCCTTCAGACGGCGCATCATGCAAAAGAGACTTTGCCTCTTTTAAAACAGGCAGGGCATCATTCAATGTCCTTACCTCGGCGCCCAACAGCGCGTTTGCCATAGGAAGAAAAAACGCTGTCTCGGGAAACTCGATGACCTGATCTTTGCCCTTCTCTTCAATGGCCTTAAGCAGGGACTTTTCAGCTTCAGTCACAAGTTCTCTGGCACCTTTTATCGCGGCGG
>JBDRAM010000001.1:0-7978 GCA_043823785.1 Candidatus Omnitrophota bacterium | reverse complement strand
ACGCGCTGGATCATAGATGTTGATGGCTATCCTGTTCCGGAGAGATATTTTGAGGCAGGAGCTGAGATAGAATGGTAATTGCACAAAAATACGGGACTGCACAGTTTTTAGTGCAAAGAATGCCTGTCAGGCTGTCCCCTGGGTTTTTTAGTAATAAAATTTTTATCGACGAGATCTCATAAAATTTCTACAAATCCCCAACCCTGGTATAGAAATTGCTTACTCCTAATATTAAGATGCGGATAATTATATTTGCTCTTGTTATTATGCAGATACTTACTATTACGGAATCCAAAGCCTTATCTAAGCAGGAAAGCCCCTACGGCGGAACCTTGATCTGGGGAACACGCCATAAGCCCACCATAATAAATCCTATATATACAACCGGCAGTGTCTCTATGTCTCTGCTTGACCTTATATTTAACCGCCTGGTAAGAATAAATTCAAAAGGAGAGATAGAGCCTGATCTGGCAGAGAGATGGGAGATATCTCCTGATGGCCTGGCCTATACATTCTATTTAAGAAGAGGCGTTAAGTTTCATGACGGCGTAGAATGTACAGCATATGATGTGAAGTTTACTTATGATATGATGACTGATCCAAAAATTGGCTCGCCGTATTCTGATCTCTTCCAATTGGTTGAAGATTTTAAGGTAATGGATAAGCATACCTTCAGAATAAGATTAAAGAGGCCTTCTGCCCCTTTTATTTACATGTTAGTTAGAGAGGTAGTTCCTAAACATATTCTTGAAAAAGCTGATTTAAAGAATTCTACTTTTAATACCCACCCTATCGGCACCGGGCCTTTTAAGTTTAAAGAATGGAAAGAGGATGATCAGATTATCCTGGAATATAACCCTGTTTATTATGAGGGAAGGCCATGTCTGGATAAAATAGTTGTTAAGGTCTGTTCTGATTCACGCGAGCTATGGACAGCGCTTATGAGAGGGGAGATAGATTATGCTACATTTATTGAAAGAGAGGATTATGAGGTTGTAAAAGATGATTTATCATTTAAAGCTTATGCTCTACCTGTTGACTATTATTATGCTATCCATTATAACCCAAACGACCTTCTATTATCTGATAAGAGAATAAGGGAAGCCATTGCTCATGCATTAGATAGAAAGGCCTTGATAGAAAGAGCTGCTTATGGGTATGGAATAGAATGCAGGGGCCCTTTTTATCCTGAATCTTTAGGTTTTAACTCCGATGTTAAACCATATGAATATAATCCGAAGGAATCTATAAGGCTTTTAAAGGAGGCAGGTTGGAAGGATGAGAATAATGACGGAATGCTTGAGAAAGATGGAGAAGAATTAGAGCTTAAGGTATTGGTCGATTCAAGGAGTAAGATTTATCAGAGGATAATAATGGCAGTCAGACAGCGGCTTCAGGAAATCGGAATAAAGATTAAAGTAGTACTATACAGTGATGAGAAAGAACTTACTGAAGAATTTTTAAAGAAATATAAACCTCAAGCGCATCTAAAATTATTTTTTGCTAGTGCCTCTGATTATGTAGAAGAAGAATGGTGCTCTAACTCTAAAAGACTTGGTAAATTATGGATATATGAAAATAATGAAGTAGATAAACTTTTTGAATTGGGAGAAAAGACACAGGACAAAGATACAAGAAGGAAAATTTACCAGGAGATTCACAAACTTATTTACCGCGACCAGCCAGCCTGCTTTCTCTATTTTCCATTTGTATTTCATGTCGTATCTATAAAGTTTGAGAATACAGATAAATATTTTGCTTTAAATATGGGTACTTATACAATGAAGGATTGGTATATTAGAGAAAGGAGGTGAAAGATATGGAGATTATTAAGAAGGGCAGTGATACGGCAACTCCTCGTGGCTGCTGCTATCCAGCAGGAACAGAGAATCTTCGCAGGTAATTATAGGTTGATTCTAGATTGAATGAGATCTTACAGTTAAGCTCTGGGCGGCCGACCGGGACTTAGCTGTGGAACAGCATGGAGTGGTGAAAAACTGTTTTACGTAGGAGCGGCCTCCTGGCCGCGAATAAATAAGCACGGTTCGCCGCCGGGAGGCGGCTCCTACTGCAGAAACACAGAGGTAGGAATATGAAATTATCGAGATTTAACTTATGGGTCAAAGACTATCCTAAAAAAGGTGAGCATCTATTATTCAATACACGTACGCAGGCTCTTATTAAGGTAAATCAGGATTTTAAAAGAGCCCTGGATAATCTTAAGACCCTACACCCTAGTGTGCAGCGAAGCGTAGCCTCCCCGAAGGGGACACCCTACAACCTACAACCGGAAGATTTACAGTCATTAAAAGAGAACGGCATTGTAGTAGAAGATGAGGCTGAGGATAACACGAAGCTTAAGAATTTTTTCAAGTACCTTAAATACGACTCAGCTAATTTGGAATTTGAAGTAACGATACTCACTACCTACAGTTGTAATTTTAAATGCGTCTATTGCTTTGAGGATTCTGTCAAAGAGAAAGTATTTATGGATAAGAAGACAAGCGATTCCATAATCGAATGGCTTATAAAAAGGGCAGAGAAGAGAAATCTAAAAAAGATATATCTGGTCTATTATGGCGGTGAGCCTTTATTAAACGTAAGGCCTATATATGATATATCCTGGCACATGAATGAGTGGGCACTTAAAAACAACGCGGAATTCAGATTTGGTATTATTACAAATGGAAGCCTTATTTTTCCTGACCTTGTGGATAAATTTTTAACTGTTGGCCTGGACCTTATCCGCATAAGTGTTGATGGAGACAGAGAGGCGCACGACAAAAAGAGGCCTTTTGCGAATGGCGAGCCCAGCTTTGATCTTATTATCAATAATATAAAAGGCATAATAGATAAGGTAAAAGTCGCTATTACCGGAAACTTTGACAGAGAAAATTTAGCCAGCATACCCAAGCTTTTGGATTTGCTTGAAGCGGAGAATATACTTCATAAGTTAGATTACGCTGCTTTCGCGCCTATTGTCCCGAGGCTCGGGCCAAAGGATAAACCCTCTGCTATTGAATTGAATCATTGCCTATCTTTTTTTGATAAGGAAGGGCTCTTTGATGCCTCGCTTGAAATAAAGAAAGATCTTATCAGGAGGGGAGTCAACATAAGGTCGACCGGATTAGCTATAAACGCCTGCCCGCTGTTTATGGAGGATGCCGGTGTGACTATAGATCCCAAAGGTATTATATACAAATGTAATTCTTTGGTAGGTTATCCTGAGTTTTCCGTAGGCCATGTCTCTAAAGAAGAATTTAATGAAAAGTTTCATGAGTTTTTAGATATCGATGCCTGGAATAAATGCCCCAAAGACTGCCCTTATGTGCCCATGTGCCAGGGCGGGTGCAGATTCTTCTCTTATTTAGAGAATAATAATTTTACCGATCTATCCTGCAAGAGAGAATACTTTGACCGCGCTGTTCCGGAGCTCATTAAGCTTGAATATGATATTCAGAAGGCAGTAGAGCCGTCAGTGAAAGCTGTGAAAAGATGAAGAGTCAAAGTAGTTTTTTGTATCTTTTAAGGCCTTATAAGACTAAGGCCTTGCTTGCATTTCTTTCCATACTTATTGCCAATCTCCTAGGCTTAGCCTTTCCCTGGGCAATGAAGATTATCATAGATGAGGTATTGGTTAATAAGAGTCTTTTTCTTCTCAATCTTTTAGCGGCAGGGCTTGTAATTATCTTTATATTAAAGGCCTTTTTTGGATATATACGCGAATATCTAAGCTCTTTTATCGGAGAAAATGTGGTCTGCGACCTGCGCAACAGGATTCTATGGCATCTGCAGAGGCTCTCAGTCAGGTATATAGAGAACACCTCAACAGGCAAGATCATATCCGGGGTTATCGGTGACGTAGAGAGCATAAGAGAATTTCTATTTGGCGGGGCGCTTGATTTTGTCTATTCATTCTTCAACGTAGTCTTTGTACTTGCAATCCTTTTTCTCATGGACTGGAGGCTCACACTGATCTCTATCATATATCTGCCCGCGTTCGGACTATGTTTTTTAAAACTCAGCCCGCGCCTAAGAGAGAAACACAGGATAGTACGCGATAAATACGCTGAATTGACCGCAAGATTAAACGAGGTATTCAGCGGGATCCGAGTCGTCACCGGATTTGCCAGGAATGAATATGAGGTTGACAGGTTCGACCTGAAACAGAGGGAAATATTTAAGGCCTCTATACAGAGCCACAGGTTAGGTATATTACTATGGATGGGATCTGAGTTTATCAGCTCACTGGGACTGGTTACGCTTATATGGTTTGGCGCAAGAGAGGTGTTTGCCGGACACATAACAGCAGGGTCCCTTGTAGCATTTTACTCCTATCTAGGCATGCTCTTTTTTCCGGTGGTCAAGATAATGATTATCAATGATTATTATCAGGAGGCAGCTGCTTCAATGGAACGGATTAATGAGGTATTAGCGGAGGAGCCCAGGATAAAGGAAACAAAGAATCCTGTTTTGCTTAATAAGATAAAAGGTGACATAAGGTTTAAAGATGTTAGTTTTAGTTATGATGGTAAAAGAGAGGTTCTACGCGATATCAATCTTGAGGTAAAGGAATCTGAAGTAATAGCCTTTGCGGGTAAAAGCGGTGCGGGAAAGACTACGCTTATAAATTTACTTTTAAGATTCCATGATCCTGAGAAAGGGGCAATCTATATTGACGGATATGATCTCAGAGGTTTAGAGCTGAAATCTTATCGCTCAAAGATTGCTATGGTTCTTCAGGATGACTACCTGTTTGACGCAACTATAAGAGAGAATATCCTGTATGGCAGGCCTGATGCTTCCAGAGAAGAGATTATAAAGACAGCCGAGTCGGCTAACGCGCATCAATTTATTTCAGAATTAACCGATGGTTATGATACAATGATTGGCGAGCGTGGGATCAGGTTATCATTCGGGCAAAGGCAGAGAATTTCTATTGCCCGGGCGCTCTTAAGGAATCCGTCTATATTAATTCTGGATGAAGCTACATCAAACGTAGATTCAGAGACCGAGCGCCTGATAGTTGACGAGGCATTTAAGAGCCTGATGCGCGGGCGTACTACTTTTGTTATTGCCCACAGGCTTTCCACAATAACCTACGCGGATAGAATAGTCTTTATAGATAAAGGAAGAATAACTGAAACGGGCAGGCACCTCGAGCTTCTGGCTAAAAAGGGAGCTTATTGGAGGATGTGGCAGGAGCAGGTGAAGGGCCATGATTACGATAAACCCCTCAGGGACGTTGCTCAAGCACGAGTACCCGTGCTCAAGCAACGTCCCTGAAGAATGGTATAATATATGATATTAAAAAGACGCACAAAGCTGTTTTTATTCAACCTCTTCTTTCGCAAGTTATGGGTTAAGCTTGCGGTTCTCTTTCTTGCCATGGTTATTATCCCGCTTATGATTATGGGCATGCTGTTGATAAGCACTTCTCAGAAAGCTGTCAGAAGCGCGGTATTGTATGGCCATAGAGAGATCGCTGTAAGGGCAGCTAATGAGATAGGGTTATTTATAAAAAACCCGATGGATCTTATGCTTACAACCGCGTCAATGCTTGGCGCGGTATACCCCGCGCCCTGGAAGCAAGAGACTATACTTGTGGAGTTGGCCCTGAATAAGCCTATTTTTATTAAGCTCTCATCCGCGAATTTGGATGGAAAGGCTATCGCGAGTTCTGAATTGGGAAAAACCCTGGATAGGGATTATAGCGAAGATATATTAAATGAAATAATTAAAGGAAGCTCTTATGTTTCCGGGGTTTCTATTATGGATAACCACACCCCGTATATTACCATGGCAGTTCCCATAAAGAAGATGGGAAAGGTGGTTGGCATATTGACAGCCGAGGTTAATCTAAGGGGTATGTGGGATATTGTAGACAGCATAAGAATATCTGAAACAGGAAGGGTTTTTCTGGTGTCAGGAGATGGCACGCTTATAGCGCATGAAGATAAGAAGCGCGTTTTAAGGAACGAAAACTTAAGCAGTGAAGAAGACGTTAAATCTGTTTTAGATGGTAATGTAAATGCAATTGAGCTTAAAGATAGAGATGGTAAATGGTGGATAAGTTCTTATGCGCCTGTCGCTGATTTAGGATGGGGCGTTATCTTAAGGCAAAAGCGGGATGAAGCATATTCATTTTCTAAAGTTATGAAGGCCCAATCCAGGACAATTATTGCCGTGAGCGTGTTTATGGCAATAATTATAAGCATTTTTATAGCCAGGACTTTAATGAAACCAATTAAATCTTTGGTCTCCGGGACTAAGAGCATAGCTCGCGGTGATTTAGATCATAAGCTTGGCGTAAGAAGGCGCGATGAGATCGGTGAATTAATAAGGTCCTTCAATGATATGACAGAACAGCTTAAAAGGGCCAAGGCGCGGGAGCGGCTCTCAGCCATCGGAGAAGCAGCTGCCTGGATAGCGCATGAGCTTAAGAATTCTTTGGTCGCTATAAAGTCATTTGTACTCCTGTTCCCTAAAAAACATAATGATGAAAAGTTTATACATAGATTCAGTAGTCTGGTTCCCGATGAGATAGAGCGCTGGGAACGCATGCTTAAGGATTTATCCGGTTTTTCATACCAATCCGAGTTAAGAATAGCTGAAACTGACGCGAAGACAATCATATATAACGTATTGGAGATAATGAGAGAAAAATTCATTGAGAATAAGATTGATGTTATATACAGTCCGCAAGATAGAAACTTTCATATTCCGGCAGACCAGGAAAGATTAAAGCAGGTATTTACCAATCTTTTTATCAATGCCATAAACGCTATGCCTAAAGGCGGCTCGCTCAATGTATATCTATATGACCCCTCGGGGAGTTTTTATGGTTATTCTCCCCCGAGGGGTCATCCTGAAGCCCGAAGGGCTGAAGGATCTCATAAGATCCTTCGTCGCTTCGCTCCTCAGGATGAGGGGTCGAAAAACACGGAAAACTCCCCGACCCCTCATCTATATACAAGGGAGATGGCAAGACCTGAATTTATAGAGGTAAGGATCAAGGACACAGGCAAGGGCATGTCTTCGGAAGCTTTAGAGAAGATATTCGAACCGTTCCATACCACAAATAAGCATGGCATGGGGCTGGGCCTTGCTATAAGCCGCAGGATTATCCAACAGCATGGCGGTGATATAAGTGTTGAAAGCGAAGTGGATGTTGGTACTACCTTCATTGTAAGATTACCTAAGAGAGGCACAGATGAAAGTAAGGATAATTTTAGTTGATGACCACAGGATTGTCCGTGAAGCCCTGAAGAACCTGCTTTCTCAGGATTCTACTTTTGATATTGTGGGGGAGGCAGACGATGGATGGACCGCGATAGAACTGACGCGTAAACTTTCTCCTGATTTAGTAATTATGGATGTCGGTATGCCGGATTTAAACGGTATTGAAGCTACCCGCAAGATTGTCGCCATGTCTCCCAACACTAACGTGCTGGCTCTCTCGATGCATTCTGACAAGAGGTTTGTTGCGCAGATGTTTAAAGCAGGCGCTAAGGGTTACATACTGAAAGATTGCGCTTTTGAGGAACTGCTTCGAGCCATGCGAACGGTATTAGCCGATAGGATATATATAAGCCCAGGCATAGCCGGTGGCGTAGTTGAAAATTTAATACAACACTCTTCAAAGTTTGATTCCTCAGCTTTCGCGACTCTGACGCAGAGAGAACGCGAAGTACTTCAGGTCATGACTGAAGGCAAAACCACAAAGGAGACAGCTTCTTTCTTTAATGTAAGCGTAAAGACTATAGAGACACATCGTCAGCAGATAATGAATAAGCTTAATATACACAGTATAGCGGAACTTACAAAGTACGCTATACGTGAAGGAATAACGTCACTATAACCCCCACACCAACTTTAATATTAACCATAGCCACTAAGTTGGTGTGGGGGTAAATTCGCAGACGGCCTTTGGCCTACAATTTACGTCACTTTGTTCCGTAAATTGTCTGCTCATGTA